>JACMOV010000224.1 GCA_014377845.1 Herminiimonas sp. | reverse complement strand
TTCGATGACAAGACAAAAATGGTCGCGGAATTCGAATGGGAACATGCCGTGACCTCCGCCAGCGACCGTGGCGAGGTGGAAGTCGAGCAAGCCTATGTCGAACGCGAATTCGGCAATGGCCTGCGCGCCAAGGCCGGCCTGTTCCTGATTCCTGCCGGCTTGCTCAACACGAATCACGAGCCGACCGCGTATTACGGCGTCGAACGCAATTTCGTCGAGACCGCGATCATCCCGACCACCTGGCGCGAACTCGGTCTCGGCCTGTCGTCGACGCTGGACAACGGCCTGACCTGGGATCTCGGCCTCACCACCGGCTTCGACCTGGGCAAGTGGGATGCGGCGTCCAGCGAGGGGCGCGAATCGTCGCTGGGCAGCATCCACCAGGAAGGCCAGCTTGCCAAGTCGCGCGACCTCGCTGTGCACGGCGCGCTGAACTGGCGTGGTGTACCGGGCCTGCTGCTTGGCGGCTCGGTGTTTTCGGGGAAGGCCGGCCATGCGACGGCGGATTTCGCCGGCAACGATGCCCGCGTCAGCCTGTGGGACCTGCATGCCCGCTACACGCCGGGGCCATGGGATCTGTCGGCGCTGTATGCGCGCGGTACCATCAGCAATGCCGGTTCACTCAACCTGATATCGGCCGGCAATCCGAATCCGATACCATCATCGTTTTCGGGCTGGTACACGCAGGCGGCCTACCGCGCCTGGCAGGCGGGTGACTACACGTTGTCACCGTTCGTACGGTATGAACGCTTCAATACCGCGCAAGCGTTTGCCGGCCTGCCCGCAGGTGCCGAGGCGTTCACCGGACCGACCGAAAAAGTGGTCACCGTCGGCGCCAACCTGCGCGTCGGCGAAGGCGTGGTGCTCAAGGCGGATTACCAGAAATTTTCCGAGGACACGAGTCGCGATCGTCTGAACCTCGGTCTCGGTTATGCGTTCTGATGACAAAGGCGAAACCCCAACATGGTAAATAATCTTGGCCCGGCGGCGGTGCTGACCGCGCTCACGGCAACGCTCGCAGCAGGTTTGACGGCACCGGCGTTCGCGACCCAGTACCTGACGGTGGAGCAGGCGCAGCGGGTGCTGTATCCGGATGCCACCGCATTCAAGGATGCGTCAATCCAGCTGACGACCGAGCAGATGCGCCGGATCGAGGCGCTGTCGGGCCTGCCGGCGCGCTCGGTGCAGTGGCGGGTTTTCTCGGCGTACAAGGACAGCCAATTGCTTGGCCATGTCGTGGTCGACGACGTGATCGGCAAGTACGAGCTGATCGGCTACGCAGTGGCGCTCTCGCCGCAAGCCGTGGTGCAACAGATCGAAATCCTGTCCTACCGCGAAAGCCACGGCTTCGAGATCCGCAGCCCGGCCTGGCGCAAGCAGTTCGCCGGCAAGACGGTGCAGGCCGGCCTGCAGGTCGGTGACGGCGTCGCCAACATCAGCGGCGCCACGCTGTCGTGCACGCACGTCACCGATGGCGTGCGGCGCATCGCGGCAGTGGCGCAGGTGGCGCTCAAGAGTTGAGCCGGATCCGATGATGCGGCGTGCCCAACCATGGCTCGGCACCTTGGTCGAGATCGCGGTGCCGGACGACATCGCGGATGCCGATCCGGGACGGTGCGCCTTCGCATTCAACGAAGCGTTTGCTGCGATCGGCCTGATCCATCGGAAGATGCGTTTTCACGATCCCGACAGCGATGTCAGTGCGATCAACCGGCTCGCGATCGGCGCGTCGTGCGTCGTCGATCCCCACACCGCCGCGGTGCTGCGCTGCGCCCTGCTATTGGAGAACGCCAGCGACGGCATGTTCAACATGGCCTGTGCCGACACGTTGATGCGCTGGGGGCTGTTACCGTCTGCCTCGACCGCTGACGAAAACGATCACGCCAGCATGGCCGAGAATGCTCTACCACGTAGCGCAATTGCCATCGGCGATGGCCATCGCGTCACGCGGCTGCAACCCGGCCGGATCGACCTCGGCGGCATCGCCAAGGGTCATGCGGTCGACACTGCCGTCGAAGCCCTGCGCGCGGCCGGCATCCATGCCGCCTGCGTCAATGCCGGCGGCGACTTGCGCGGGTTTGGCGACGCGGACTTTCCGGTAATGGTGCGCGATCCGCAGCAACCAACCCGGGCGGGCCGCCACCTAATCGTTCGTGAGCAGGCGCTGGCGACCTCGGCCTGCTATTTTTCGGCGCGCATGCACCAGGGCGCGGCATGCAGTGCGTTGATCGATGGCGCCACTGGCAAACCCGTCGTCCAAGCACGCAGCGCATCGGTCATGGCGCCGACCTGCATGCTGGCCGATGGCCTGACCAAGCTGGTGATGGCCAGCGGCGACGCCGGCCATCCGCTGCTGGCGCGTTTTTCTGCGACTGCCTTCCTGATCTGAATTTATAATGCGAACAATGCGCGTATCCAAACAGAGTCTGCATCATCCATCGCGCGTCATTGCGGCACCGGGAATGCGCCTGCCGGCCTGGCAGCGCCGCAGCTTCCATGGCGTGTGCGGCCTGTTGTTCTTCTCCGGCGTGGCGTGGCTTGCTGCGCATTTCATCCTCCGGCCGGTCAATGAGTTCGGCGTCGCGGTCAATCCGCTCGAACCCTGGTCGATGAAGCTGCACGGCGCCGCCGCGATGGCGGTGCTGTGGCTGGTGGGCAGCATGCTGTATCTGCATATCCGCCGCGGCCTGGCGCTGCGGCGCAACCTGCTGGCCGGATGGTCGATGATCGGGTTGCTCGGGCTGCTGACCTTGACCGGCTATGCCCTCTACTACATCGCCGGCGAAGACAGCCGGCCGGTCTGGTCGGTGTTGCACTGGATCGCCGGACTGCTGTTGCCGGCACTGGTATGGCTGCATGTACGCAGCGGCCGGCGATCGCTGCAGCGCTGAACGGTCCCGCCGGCGCAAGCGCAGCATCGTTTACTTTCTACAGGCGGTGGTCATGGTTCCAGGTTTATCGCGTCATGTGTCGCAGTGCGGCAAACGTCTCGGGCGGCAGCTGCCATGCCTGCTGGCGTTATTCACCTTGCTTGCGGCATGCACCCCGAAATACGACTGGCGCGACGTGCGCGGCGCCAGTGCGCCGTTCAGCGTCCTGCTGCCGGCCAAGCCGTCGATCTATGCGCGACCGGTCAACCTCGGCGGCATCATGGCAGACATGACCATGACCGCCGCCGAAATCGACGACGTGACCTTTGCAGTCGGCACGGCTGAACTACCGGATGCGGCGCAGGCGCAGGCGGCGCTGCTGGTGATGAAGGACACCCTGGTCAAGAACATCGGCGGCGTGGTGCGGCATGAAAAATCGCAGCTGAGCAAGACCCAGTCGACCATCGACCTCGACGCCGGGCCCGCAGCTGCACCGGCCGACAAGGACGCCGCCTCCAACCAGGGCTCCAAGGCCAGCGCCATGCATGTCCACTTGGTCGCGCGCGACCGCCGGGTCTACCAGGTCATCGTGATCGGCCGGCAAAGCGCGATCCGCCCGGAGGCGGTGGATACGTTCCTGACCTCGTTCAAGATCGAATAGCCACTGGTAGCCGTTGGGACCCGGCTCGAGAGGTCATAAGCGCGGCGGCCTGCAATCGGGCTGCCGGATATCCTATATCCTGTGCCCTGGACGCGAACACCGTTTCAACCGACTATTCCAAGGACGTACTTCATGTTGATCACTTTTAAATCCAAAGCCGCCGCCGATGTGCTGATGTACGAAGAGCATGCGAAACGGATTCTCGACCTGCTGCACAAGGATGCCAAGCGCGGCGTCATCACTGCCGCCGAGTCCGCCGGCGCCGTCACGGTTCTCGAAGAAGAGATCGCCGGCAGCAAGGCGCATCATCCGTCGGAAGACATGGCCCACGATGTCGCGCTCCATCAGGGCGAAGCGGGCGAGGACCATGACCACGAGAAGGCCCAGTTCGTCAGCTTTTCGACGCGTGCCTATCCGCTGCTGGAAATGCTGCGCGCTGCGCACAAGGGCAACAACGACGTGATGTGGGGCGTGTGACGGGCGCATCGCCGGCTTGCGGTCGAATCCTGCCGTAATGCGTCGCGGCGTCGCGCCGGCCCTGCTGGCTGCAGTCCTGTTCGGCGCCAGCACGCCGTTGGCGAAGCTGCTGGTCGGCCAGATGACGCCAGTGCTGCTGGCAGGCCTCCTGTACGCGGGCAGCGGCCTCGGACTGTGCCTGCTGCTGGCCGCGCGACACTGGCGCGGCAGAAATGATTCAGCTGAAACCTTGCAGGACCGCCGGTCATCCGGCCTCGGCAAGACTGACCTTGGCTGGCTGGCAGGGGCAATTCTGGCGGGCGGTGTTGCTGGACCGTTGCTGCTGCTGGCCGGACTGAGCACGATGGCGGCATCGAACGCCGCCCTGCTGCTCAACCTCGAAGGCGTGTTCACCGCGCTGTTCGCCTGGTTCGTTTTCCATGAAAACTTCGATCGGCGCATCCTTCTCGGCATGGCCGCAATCGTCGCTGCGGGCCTGATGCTGTCGTGGGAAAGCGGCGCGGGAGTGGCCCTGGCGCCAGGTGCGCTGGCGATCGCGGGCGCCTGCCTTTGCTGGGCGCTCGACAACAACCTCACACGCAAGATCGCGGCCAGCGATGCGGTACAGATCGCTGCCTGCAAGGGTGTGGCGGCCGGCGCCGTCAACCTGGTTCTCGCGATGCTGCTCGGCGCGTCCTGGCCGCCGCTATCGACCGCGCTGGCAGCCGGCCTGCTGGGCTTTTGCGGCTATGGCGCCAGCCTGGTGCTGTTCGTGCTGGCCTTGCGCCAGCTCGGCAGCGCGCGCACCGGGGCCTATTTTTCGATCGCGCCGTTCGCCGGGGCCGCAATCGCCATCCTGGTCTTGCACGAAGCCACGGGGCCGCGCTTCTGGATGGCTGGCGGCTTGATGGCGGTGGGCCTGTGGCTGCATCTGACCGAGCGGCATGTGCATCGCCACGTGCACGAGCCGCTGTTTCATGCACACGAACATACTCATGACGACACCCAGGGCCACACCGACGACAATGCGCGGGCCGATGCGGACCCGCATCACCACCACGCGCATGACGTGGCCGTCGTCGGCAGGATCACCCATAGCCATGCACACCAGCACGAAGCGATCGCCCACACGCACGCGCACTTTCCCGACATCCACCACCGTCACCGGCATTGACCGGACAAAGATCGCCTCATGACCCTGAAATCCGATTCCCTGGCGTTCGCCCTGCACGGCGCCGCACTCGCCGTACTGCAAGTCCGCGCGGGCGTTGCACTGCCGCAGGCGCTGACCGTCGTCTTCGCCCGGCCCGGCATCGAGATGCCGCCGCAGTCGCGCGGCGCGATCCAGGACTTGAGCTACCGCACCATGCGTGCGCTTGGCCGGGTCGATGCCCTGCTGGCGCGACTGGCGTCGAAAGCGCCCACACCGCCGGTGCTGCACGGCCTGCTGTGCGTCGCGCTGACCCTGATTTCGGCGCCGGCCGGCAGCAGCGGCGCGACCTACAACGCCCATACCGTGGTCGATCAGGCGGTCACGGCCGCATCCTCCGACCCCGACATGGCGCATGCAAAAGGCATGGTCAATGCCGTGCTGCGGCGCTTCCTGCGCGAGCGCGACAGCCTGATGCAGGACGTTCTGCGCGAGCCGCCGGCGCAGTTCAATTACCCCGCGTGGTGGATCGACGCCCTGAAATCGCGCTATCCTCGCAACTGGCAGGCGTTGCTGGAAGCCGGCAACCAGCCGCCGCCGCTGACCCTGCGGGTGAACCGGCGCCGCAGCACGGTTGCCGCCTACCTTGCGCAACTGGCCGCCGCCGGCGTCGCAGCTCGACAGATCGGCGCCGATGCGGTGCGTCTGGATACCCCGGTGCCGGTGCTGCAGATCCCCGGGTTCGCTGACGGCATGGTGTCGGTGCAGGACGCGGCGGCGCAGTTGGCCGCGCCGCTGCTTGACCTGCGCGACGGCATGCGGGTGCTCGACGCCTGCGCAGCGCCCGGTGGCAAGTCCGGCCATCTGCTGGAAACCGCCGACATCGACCTGGTCGCGCTGGACAACGACGCGCGCCGCATGGGCCGCATCACGGAAAACCTGCAGCGCCTGCATCTCGATGCAAAATTGATAACAGGCGACGCCGCAAGGAGCGGCTGGTGGGATGGCCGGCCGTTCGACCGCATCCTGGCCGACGTGCCCTGCACCGCTTCCGGCATCGTGCGCCGCCATCCGGATATCCGCTGGTTAAGGCGCAAGGCCGACTCTGCGCAACTGGCAACACTTTCGGCGCAAATTCTCGACAACCTTTGGCAGATGCTCGTTACCGATGGTAAATTGTTGTTCGTCACATGCTCGGTCTGGCCTCAGGAATCGGAAGCACAGGCAGCCGCTTTTGCGGTCCGCAACCAGGCCATCCGCTTGCCGGCGCCCGGTCAGTTGCTGCCCGGGGAATCGCGGGAGGGCTTGTCCGAAGATCATGATGGCCTGTTCTATGCGTTGTTTCAAAAGCCCGGCATAAGCCAGGCCTCCGCTTCGACCACCGCGTGACATTGTGCCGGGTGCCCGGCAGGGCAACCGGCACAGCCAGCAGACCCGCATCGCAAACGATGCATGGGCTCTTTTTCGACCAACTTTGCGACGGGTTCGTCTCCGTCTTTTGCGCCAGTGACGCGACGATTTCTTTTTCTGCTGATGCGCTGGTGGCTGGCCTGTTTCCTGATGTCGGCGATCGTGCCGGCCCGGGCCGCCGATGGCATCGAAGTGATTCAGGCGCACCTGGAAAGTTCGGAGGAAGGCTACAAGCTGTCGGCCACGTTTGCGCTTGACCTGAACCACAATCTCGAAGAAGCCCTGACCCGCGGCATTCCCCTGCACTTCACCACTGATGTCGAGCTGCGCAGGCCGCGCTGGTACTGGTTCGATGAAACCACGTTGAACGCTTCGCGCACCATCCGCATCGAATACAACGTGCTGACCCGCCAGTATCGTGGCGGCGTGGCCGGCAGCGTGCAACAGAGCTTCCCTAGCTTCGAAGATGCCATGTCGCTGGTACGCCGGCCAAGCCGCTGGGTGGTCGCCGAACGCGGCGCGCTCAAGCCCGGCGAAACCTACGTGGTCAGCACCCGCCTGCGCCTGAACCTCGAATACCTGCCCAAGCCATTCCAGGTCAACGCCCTCAACAACGCCGACTGGCGCATGTCCTCGGACTGGCGCAATTTCACCTTCAAGGCGGAATAGGCGGTGCGACGGGGTTTGCGCTACGTATTCGTGGTGGGCGCGGCGATCGTCAGCATCCTGCTGTTCCTGCTGGCCTCGGCATCCGAAAATTCCGCCGCCTTCGACAAACACTATCCGTGGCTTTTCGGCCTGAATGCGCTGGCCGCCATCGCCCTGCTGGCGCTGGTGTCGATGCTGCTGGTGCGGCTCTACAAGCGCTACAAGCGCGGCGTGTTCGGCTCGCGGCTGACCGCGCGGCTGGTACTGCTGTTCGCCGTCGTCGGCATCCTGCCGGGCGCGGTCATCTACACGGTCTCGGTGCAGTTCGTCTCGCGTTCGATCGAGTCCTGGTTCGACGTGCGGGTCGAGTCGGCGCTCGAAGCCGGCCTGAACCTGGGCCGCTCGGCGCTCGACACCTCGCTCACCGACCTCTCCTCGAAGGCGCGCAGCACGGCGCTGGAGCTGTCAGACCTGTCGGATGCCACGCTGATCACGGAGCTGTCGCACCTGCGCGAACAGGGACGCACGATCGAAGCGACGGTGGTCAACGGCAGCGGCGGCGTCATCGCCAGCGTCGGCACCCGGCTCGGGCAACTGGTGCCGGATCTACCGACTGCCGCCATGCTGCGCCAGGCGCGCACCAGCCGGGGTTTCGGTGCAATCGAGTCGACCGGCGACGGCAGCGACGCAACGCCATCGTCGATCGAACCTGCGGCTGCACGTGCGCCAGCGGCAAGCGCCGAAACGAGCGGCCTGCGGCTGCGGGTGGTGGTGTCGATTCCGGCGCCCAGCAATGCGCTGGCGTTGCAAAGCGAGGCGCGCTTCCTGCAATTTCTGCAGCCGGTGCCGAGCTATCTGGCCATCAACGCCGAGGCCCTGCGCGCGGCATACAGCGAGTACCAGGAACGCTCGCTGGCCCGAACCGGCCTGCGCAAGATCTACCTGGTGACGCTGACCCTGACGCTGCTGCTGGCGATCTTCGGCGCGATCGCCAGCGCCTTCATCATCGCCACCGACCTGGCCCAACCGCTGCTGCTGCTGGCCGAAGGCACCAAGGCAGTCGCCGAGGGCGACCTGTCACCCCGGCCGCTGGTCACGACCTCGGACGAGCTTGGCACGCTCATGAAATCGTTCAACGACATGACGCATCAGTTGCTCGATGCACGCGATGCGGTCGAGACCAACCGCGCCCAGCTCGAAAATGCGAAGGCGTACCTGGAATCGGTGCTGGCCAACATGTCGGCCGGCGTGATGGTGCTCGACAGCCAGTTTCGCCTCGTCACCTGCAACGATTCGGTCGAGCGCATCCTGCACCACGACTTCGCGCCGCACTTGGGAACCGCGCTTTCCGATATCGAGGGTTTGCATGGCTTTGCCGACATCATCACCGGCGCGTTCTCGAGCCAGAATGCGCAGTCGGCGGCCGTGGGCAACGACGAACTCCAGCGCCACTGGCAGCGCCAGATCGAGATCCCGCGCAGCATCGCCTCGATGCAGGACGGCGACGACATGGGCGACATCGCGCTGCTGGCGCGCGGCTCCCGGCTGCCGGTCGAAAGCGGCACCGGCTACGTCGTGGTGTTCGACGATATCTCGGAAGTGATCTCGGCCCAGCGCTCGATCGCCTGGGGCGAAGTGGCGCGCCGGCTTGCGCATGAAATCAAGAATCCGCTGACGCCGATCCAGCTGTCGGCCGAGCGGATGCAAATGAAGCTGGAGGCCAAGCTGGCGCCGGCCGATGCCGCCATCCTCAACAAGAGCACCACCACCATCGTCAACCAGGTCACCGCCATGAAGCAGATGGTCGATGACTTCCGCGACTACGCCAAGACGCCGCCGGCGATCCTGTCGTCGCTGAACCTGAATGCGCTGATCACCGAAATCCTCGGCCTTTATATCGGCGACGACGAGCGCGACATCATCGAGACCGCGCTTGCCGATGACCTGCCGCTGGTCATGGGCGACGCCACCCAGCTGCGCCAAGTGATTCACAACCTGCTGCAGAACGCGCAGGACGCCGCCATGGAACGGCTGCATGCTCCGGCGGCGGCACCCGGCGAGCTGCCGGCGGCCGCGCCACGCATCGACGTCGTCACCGAGCAGATCAACTACCGCAGCTCCGACAACCAGGTGCGCGCGGCGGTGCGGCTATCGATCAGCGACAACGGCCCCGGCTTCGCGCCGAAGATCCTGGCGCGCGCCTTCGAGCCATACGTCACCTCGAAACCGCGCGGCACCGGCCTAGGGCTGGCGATGGTCAAGAAAATCATCGACGAGCACGGCGGCCGCATCGATATTCAGAATCAGTCTGAAGCGCATGGTGCAAAGATTTCAATTTTGCTGCTAAAGTTAGCCGCAGTTGATTGATCAGCAATACGATCGCTCGATTAATTCCTCGAAACAACACTTTCAGCCGATTTTCAGGCGGTGCGCGCCGCCGAAATTGTTGAAACGATGCCCGCGGAAAATGGTCTGATGCAGCAGGCGTCGACGACTGAACCACTACATGAAGGATGCAACATATGGCGAACATCTTGGTCGTTGATGATGAAATGGGAATCCGTGAATTGCTCTCGGAAATACTGGGCGACGAAGGCCATGTCGTGTCAACTGCCGAAAACGCGCAGCAAGCGCGCGAATTGCGGAGCGCCGCCACGCCTGACCTGGTGCTGCTCGACATCTGGATGCCGGACACCGACGGTGTCACGCTGCTCAAGGAATGGCAGCGCGATGGCGTACTGACGATGCCGGTCATCATGATGTCCGGTCATGCAACGATCGATACTGCGGTCGAGGCGACCCGTATCGGCGCCCTCAACTTCCTCGAAAAACCGATCTCGATGCAGAAGCTGCTGAAGGCGGTGCAGCAGGGACTCTCGCGCGGCCAGGAAGTGGTACGCCCGGCCGCCTTCCATCCGCGCCTGGCGGTCCCGGTCAACGATGCCAACGCTGCGTCCGAGCCGGGTTTCGGCGTGGTCTCCAATGTCGGCTTGAGTCATCCGGGCAACGCCGCCCACGGCACACCGGCCATCGAGGGCAAGGTCTTCACGCTGTCGTTCGAGCTGCCGTTGCGGGAGGCGCGCGATGCCTTCGAGCGCGCCTACTTCGAGCATCACCTGGTGCGCGAGGGCGGCAGCATGACGCGGGTCGCGGAAAAGACCGGTCTGGAACGCACCCATCTCTACCGCAAGCTCAAGCAACTCGGCGTCGAGCCCGGCAAGCTGGCCAAACGGGGCGGATGACCGCCTGCACGCTAGTCGCCGGCGGCAGCGGCACGCAGCGCCAGGCTGCAATCGCCGCCCGCATCGATCCGCAAGTCGGCACCGCGGTCATCCTTGAAGGCTTGCATGACGCCGGATCGCCACTCGCCAGCGCCATCGCAACACCCCTCCTGCAAGTCACTACCATTGCCGTCGGCTGCCCTTGCTGCGGTGACGGCCTCGTCATGCGCGTTACCTTGGACCGCGTGCTGCGCCGACAGCCCGCGACCCTGTACGTCAGCCTGGCCGACGCCACCCACGTGCCGCATTTCCAGCAATACCTGCGCGCACCGCCCTACGCGGCACTGGTTTCGCTCTGTCCGGTGGTCGACTGCGACGCCTGATCCTCAATTTCCCGCCAATCCTGCCGTAACCAGTTACATGAGGGAGCCGGTGCTGACGAACCGCCGGCAGGTATTTCTCGGGGCCCGGCTTGAAAAGCCGGTGACGGGCGCCACGTTGGTTATCGATAGTGTCGCATCACACCTAGCAAGGAACGCACATGAACCTCATCTACAACAGCGATCAGTACAGCGTCGTCGAATTCGGCGTCGACAACGGGCAGGAAGCCTTGCGCTTCGGTGGCTACGAAATAATGGACAAACCGGGAAAACGCGAAATCTTCATCGGCGGAACGTGGGCCGAATCGTTCCGCAAGCACGTGGCCGACCTGATCGCCAGCGAACCGAGCGTCGAGGAAGTCGATGAATTCCTCGGCGGCTACGACGCGGTCATGAGCCAGCCAGTCGTCTTTCACTGATCCAGCCGTCGTCATTCCGGTGTGAGCGGTCGCCTAGGCTGCCGCTATACTGCCGGCCATGCATTCCAATTCCAGATCCGTTGTCAGCAGCCAGACCGGCGTGCACACGCAACTGGCTGCCTTGGTGGCACGCCATGCGGCAACCGTGTTCCAGAAACCGATCGCCAACCACAACCGGCACGCCTTCGACTTCAGCATCGCTGCGTGGCAGCAGGCCGGCACGGCGCCGCTGATCCTGGACGCCGGATGCGGCGTGGGGCTCTCGAGCCATCATCTGGCACGCGCCTTTCCGTCAAACTTCGTGATCGGTGTCGATCAGTCGGCGGACCGGATCGACCGCAACCTGGATTGGCCGCATCCGGTGCCGGAAAACCTGCTGCTGGTGCGCGCCGAACTGTCGGATTACTGGCGCTTGCTGCAAATGGCGGGCATCACGCTGGCGCGGCATTACGTGCTGTATCCGAATCCATGGCCGAAGGTCGGCCACCTGGCGCGCCGGTGGCATGGACACGCGGTTTTTCCGACCGCGCTGGCGCTGGGTGGTCGCTTCGAATGCCGCAGCAACTGGGCCGTCTACATCGACGAGTGCGTGGCTGCGCTGCGTCAACTCACCGGACAGCCGGTCGTCTCCGAGCAATTCGAACCCGGATCGCCGATCACGCCGTTCGAAAAAAAATACCGGGACTCGGGCCACCTTCTGTGGCGCTGCGAGGCAGATCTCACCCCGGCAAGACGCGTGTGGTGACGCAATTGCTGGCTTTTCGGAATATTTGACAGTGCGCAAAATCGGGCCGGTTACCGGCGATTCGCACCACCGCAAGATTGTCGCTGTAATTGAAAAACGCTAAGCTTGACGCAACGCATTTCCAGCACGCCGGCGCACCCGGCTCAGCCCCGAACCGCCTGCCACCGGCACGACCGGACCAACCCGCATCGGCAGCTTCGCAGAACCCAAGGTAGATCGCATGCTCAATGTGCCGACGTCGGACGCACGAAACACGAATGTGATCATCGTACGGCCATCAGGGCGCCGGGGCAGCTGCTTCGATGACCGCGCCGCACTCGGCGCCAGTGAATTCACACCGCTCGCCTGCGCCTGTCCCGAGACCGTACGGCAAGCGATCCTGCGTGGCGCGCGAACCGGCCTGCTTGTGCTCGAAGCACAGGAAGACCTCGACTTTCTCGATCTGTTCATGCCGGTGCTGCGCATGCAGCACACGGCCTGGATCGGCATCGTCACGCCGACGCTGGTGCGCCTGCCGGCCGGGCGGGAGTGCATTGCCGACGTGCTCTCCAATTTCCTGACGCTGCCGCTGCAGGCAGACCGCCTGCTACCCTCCCTGCGGCACGCTTGGGGAATCGCCTATGTGCGCGACCTGCATGCCAGTTCGCTCGACCGGACGCTGACCGACAGTGCCCGCAGCATGGTCGGCAAGACGCCGCAGATGCAGAAGCTGTTCGACCAGATCCGCAAGGTCGCACGGACCGATGCCTCGGTGTTGATCACCGGCGCATCAGGCACCGGCAAGGAGTTGGCGGCGGAGGCGATCCACCGGCAATCGTCACGGCGCAGCGGCCCGTTCGTGGCGGTCAACTGCGGTGCGATTGCGCCGCAGCTGTTCCAGTCAGAACTGTTCGGCCACGAGAAAGGTGCCTTCACCGGCGCGGCCCAGCGCAAGATCGGACGGCTCGAAGCGGCGCATGGCGGCACGCTGTTTCTCGACGAGATCGGCGACATGCCGTTCGACATGCAGGTCAATCTGCTGCGCTTTCTGCAGGAAAAAACCATCGAACGCGTGGGTGGCAACGAAGCCATCACGATCGACGTGCGGGTGCTGGCGGCGACCCACGTGGATCTGGCCGATGCAGTTGCGCAGCGGCGCTTTCGCGAGGATCTGTATTACCGCATCAACGTGGTGTGCATCCCGATCCCGCGGCTGGCCGATCGCGGCGAGGATATCGAAGACATTGCGCTGCACTACTTCGCCCGGTTCGCGCGGGACCACAACCGCAGCCTGCGTGGATTCTCCAAGGCGGCGCTGCATGCGTTGCTGGCGCATCCGTGGCCGGGCAACGTGCGCGAACTGGTCAACCGGGTGCAGCGGGCGGTGGTGATGGCGGAAGGAAGATTCATCCAGCCGGAGGATCTCGGCTTCGATCGCCAGACCGAGCGCAACGGCATGATGACGCTCGAAGACGCCCGGGCCGCCGCCGAGCGGGTCATGATCCGACGTGCCCTGTCACAGGCGCGCAATCAGGTCTCGCGCGCAGCGATCCTGCTGGGCGTCTCACGCGTAACCCTGTACCGGCTGATCGACAAGTACAACATCCACAATCATGCGCCGGCCACGCTGTCGAGTCCGCAACAGGCGGCCAACGACACGCCCGCGCAGATGGGGTCGACACTGGTGGCCCAGCCCCAATAAAAAAGCCGGCCGTTGCCGGCCGGCCTGGGTGACGCTGTACTGTCGATCCGCTGCGGGATTGCCGCAGCGGTGACCACTTGCCGTCGATACGACCTTCTCGACCTTATTTAGCGCCAGCGCGCGCCGACTGGATTGTGTCGGCCCGCACTTCAGCGCGGCTACGTGGCGTGCTGGCCAGCAGGGTGGTCGGGATCACGCCGGCTTCTCCGGTTGCAACGAAGGTGCCATCGGCTTGCGACTGGCGCAGTTCGGCGACGACTTCTGCGCGGGTCTTGCCCACACCGATCTGCTGGCCGCTTCGGCTGGTCGTGCCTGCATAGTCGTAGCCGGCTTCAGCCAACGGTGCCTGCACGGCTACGGCCTTGACGGTCTCATTAACGACTTCGGCGCGGGTCTTGACGTTAGCCGACTGCGTCGATGCAATCGTGAAGTCCGGATAGACTTCGGCCAGCGTCGTTCCGGCGAAACTTGCCGACGACAGTACCAGGAGGGAGATTGCAGCAGCGATTGGCTTGATGGATTTGATGGTCATGGTAGTGCTCCTGTCAGGTTGAATGCGAACTCAGAGTGCGGCGGTACGAGCGGTGATGCTGCGCGTCGGCTCCGACCTCGGTGAGTTGCCGGTATTGGCAAGCCCTCATCGATGAAGCGTAGTCTAGTCGTTGCGCGCCGCGCAAAAAAGACGAATAATGACAATGCTTTATTGCTAAAAACAGAATAATTAAAATGGTCAGGGAGGCCGCCGATGGACCGATTGCAATCGATGCGGGTATTTGCCAAGGTCGTCGAGCAGGGCGGCTTTGCCCGGGCCGGCGCGGCCATGAACATGTCCAACGCCGTCGTGACACGTCATGTCGCGGAGCTGGAGGCGCATCTCGGTACCCGCCTGATGAACCGCACCACCCGCAAGCTCTCGCTCACCGAGAGCGGACAAGCGTACCTCGAACGCGTGCACCAGATATTGCAGGCGGTCGAAGATGCGGATGCAATCGCCTCCTCTGCATCGACCCGCGCCAGCGGCACGCTGCGGCTGTATGCCTACCAGGGCTTCGGGCAGTACCAACTGGCGTCAATGCTGCCGGCTTATTCGCAGGCGCATCCCGGCGTCAAGCTCGAAGTCCTGCTCTCCGAACGCACCGTCGACCTGGTCGAAAACGGGTTCGACGTCGGCATCTACAGCGGGTTGCAAAAGTTCGATGCATCGCTGATTGCGCGCAAGCTGTGTTCTTCCGAGGTGATGCTCTGCGCCTCACCCGACTACCTCAAGCGGCGCGGTACGCCGCTGCGGCCGCAAGACCTGGCGGGACATGACTGCCTCAATTTCGACCATGACCAGATCCGCAACCACTGGCGTGTGGAAGGCCCGGCGGGTGTGTTGAGCGTGCCGATCAACAGCACGCTCGTCTCGAACAGCGGTCCGCTGCTGCGCCACTGCACCATCGCCGGCATGGGCATCTCGATCTGCCTGTCGTATTCGCTCGGCGACGACCTGTCGTCGGGCCGGATGGTGCGGCTGCTGCCCGACCATCATCTCGGCCAGCTGTCGATCACGATGGTGTACCCGAGCCGGCGCCTGCTGTCGGCCAAGGTACGCAGCTTCGTCGAGTTCATGAATGCCCGCTTTCCGCTGCCGGAAACCGATCCTTGGGTCGACCATACCTACGGCGGCAAACTCATCACAATCACGCCCTGAACACGGTTCAATGGCGCGTCACATCGATCCGAACGGGACGCGTTGCCAAACCTCGAACGACGCGTCGGCATGCGGTTGCCTGAAGATCGTCAAGGCATCGATCGCCAGCACCTGTTGGCGCGCGGCGTGGGCGAAGGCAGATTCGGCTGCCGCGGCGATGCACGCCGCCTGCGGCGGCGCCAGCGCGTCGAGGCGATCGGTCAGCGTCATGTGCAGGCAGAATTCTTCTTCAGTGTAGGGATAGCCCCATCGCTGCAGCAGGGCTTCCTGGCGCGGGCTGAGCCGCATGCGCCGCCGTCGCGTCGACTCGTGCGCATCCGGCGGGGCGCGCAGCGGATCGAAGGCTGCGACGCAGCGGCTGGCCAGCGCCGAGACGGCGGCCGAGCTTGCGACCGCAGCGCGCGGCAGTTGCAGTGCCAGGAATCCGCGCAGCATCTGCATTGCCATGCCGGCCAGTGCCAGCGGCCGTTCGGTGGCGGCGACTTGACGCGCCAGCAGCAGCAAATCGCCTTCGCCGTAACCTGCGGCCAGATGGAAAGGTGCCTTGAGCGTCGCGTGCAGCCCGTAACGCCGCGGCGCCGCCGTCAGGCTGGCAAGCAGCGCGGGCGGCAGGCCACCGATGTCGGGCTGCACGCAGGCCTGTCCGGACCACGCGTCGCGGCCGAGCCAAGCGCTGCCCGCGCGCCACCAGGGCGACTCGGGACACGGCGCAAAGTAGATGCCATAGCGCGCAGTCGAACGCGCCCGATCACCGACTACCTCGAGCGCAGGGGCGCTCTCCGATGAGAGTTGCATCGTCATGGTCAGACCTCGCAAAGGAAAATGTTTCGGCCATTATGGCGTAAGGATTCGGCCTGGATTCGTGATACTGTCGCTCGCGAGGCGCGCATAGTAACGGCTGCTGTCCGCGGCGGCGTTGGGCTCGTCTCAATGACCGGTATTCTTCCGCGCCGATCCGTTCCCGGGATCGCCTTTTTAAATAGATCAATGAAACTGATTCGAAACGCCCAGATCGTCACCCGCTCCGACGCCTTCAGCGGCACGCTTTGCATCGAAGGTGCGCAGATCGCCGACGTTGCGCTCGGTGCGACCAGCGTTGCCGGCGCCGACGACTGGCATGGCGACTATCTGCTGCCGGGCCTGGTCGAGCTGCATACCGACAATCTCGAAAAACACCTGATGCCGCGCCCCAAGGTGCAGTGGCCGGTGTTGCCGGCGATCCTCGCCCATGATGCGCAGGTCGCCAGCGCCGGCATCACCACCGTGTTCGATGCGATCGCAGTCGGCGACATCGATGTCGAGAGCGTGCGGGTCAAGAGCTTCCGGGCCGCCGCCGATGGCTTGCAGCATGCGGCGGCGGCCGGATTGCTGCGCGCCGACCATTTCCTGCACCTGCGCCTGGAGCTGGCGGAACAGCACCTGCTGGACCTCTTCACGCCATTCCTGAACGACCCGCGCCTGAAGCTGGTCTCGCTCATGGATCACACGCCGGGGCAACGGCAGTGGAGCGACCTCGCGCATTACCGCACCTACATGACCGGCAAGCGCGGCTGGAGCGTCGACCAGGTCGATGCGATGTTCGACAGCATGCTGGCGCGCCAGCAGCACTATGCCGCCCCGAACCGGCGCGACGTGATCGCCCGTTGCAAGGATCGCAGCGTACCGATACCGCTGGCGACCCATGACGACACCACCCTGGCGCACGTGCACGAAGGCGTCGCCGACGGCATCGGGATCTCGGAATTTCCGACCACGCTGGCAGCAGCCACCACGGCGCGGGAACTCGGCCAGCAGATCATCATGGGCGCGCCGAACCTGGTGCGCGGCGGCTCGCATTCCGGCAACGTATCGGCGCTCGACCTGGCGCGCGCCGGGCTGCTCGATGCGCTGTCATCGGACTATGTGCCGGCGAGCCTGCTGCATGCCGCCTTCCTGTTGCGGCAGGAAGGCTTCTCGTTGCCGCAGGCGGTGGCGACTGTTTCGCACCATCCGGCCCGCATGGCCGGCCTCGATGACCGCGGTGAGATCGCCGTCGGCCTGCGCGCCGATTTCATCCGGGTACGATTGTTCGACGGGCTGCCTGTGATGCTGGGCGCATGGAAGGCAGGCCAACGGATTGCCTGAGCCACGCCTGGCAAGCTGCGGCACCCGACCACCACACTCGCCGCACGCCGGCGCATGGCCTGCCCAACACCTTCGCCGGAACCGATGGCGCAGGCAATCATGGACGTTCGTGCAATGCCTGTACGACAAGCATGGCAGAATGACAGCGAACGCGACGTGCTGCAAAAGCCGCACGCCCGGCCTGACGCCACAGGCTCCCCATAACGAGAAAAGCCGGAGACCGCAAACATGAACACGACCCACCACGCGCACTGGCCAACCGGCTTGCCGTTCACGCTGACCGCACCGCAAACCAGCGTCTATGAAAACCTCGAAATCTCGGCACGCCGCTATCCGGACAAGGTCGCGATCATTTATTACGATTCGATTCTGACCTACGCGCAACTGCATGCCCAGGTGCTGGCGCTGGCGGGTTACCTGCAGCACTCGTGCGGCGTCGCACGGGGCGACCGGGTGCTGCTGAACATGCAGAACAGTCCGCAATTCGTGATCGCCTTCTATGCCATCCTGCGGGCCGATGCGATGGTGGTGCCGGTCAACCCGATGCTGATGACCGAGGAGCTGCGCCACTACGTCGAGGACAGCGGCGCCGTCGTCGCGATCACCTCGCAGGAAGTGTTTCCGAAACTGGCGCCGCTGGTGGGCCACAGCGGGCTGCGGCAGGCGATCGTCGCCACCTACGCCGATTACCTGGATACGCCGACCACGCTGACGGTGCCGGAGTTTATCCGCGCGCCGCGCGACGTGCCGGCAACGCCCGGCGTTGTTACCTGGCACGAGGCAATTTCGGCCAACAGGACGCCGCAGCCGCACCTGGCCGGTACGACCGACCTGGCCGTCATGCCGTACACCTCCGGCACCACCGGCAAGCCGAAGGGTTGCGTCCATACACATCGCTCGCTGATGTTTACCGCCGTCGCCAGCCCGTGCTGGTCGATCGGCGTGATGCCCGACAGCGTGACCCTGGCGGTGCTGCCGTTCTTCCATGTCACCGGCATGCAGGTCAGCATGAACATGGCGATATTCAGCGGTGGCGCCATCGCGATCCTGCCGCGCTGGGACCGCGACGTGGCCGGGCAGTTGATCACGCGTTATGGCGTCACTTCCTGGACCAGCATTCCGACGATGATGATCGACTTCCTGTCGAACCCACGCCTGGCCGAATACGATATCAGCAGCCTGCGCCGGGTCTCCGGCGGCGGCGCGGCGATGCCGGCGGCGATCGCGCAAAAGCTGCTGGACCTGACCGGACTCGAATACATGGAAGGCTATGGCCTGTCCGAAACCATGGCTGCGACCCACACCAATCCGGCGCAGCGAATGAAGAAGCAATGTCTCGGGATCCCGGTGTTCAATGTCGACTCGCGCGTGATCGATCCGGTCACGCTGCAACCACTCGCCCCGAACGAAGTCGGTGAAATCGTCATGGCCGGCCCGCAAGTCTTCGAAGGCTACTGGAACGATCCCCAGAAAACCCGCGAAGCCTTCGTCGAGATCGAAGGCAAGCCGTTCTTCCGCTCCGGCGATCTCGGCTACATGGACGACGAAGGATTCTTTTTCTTTACCGATCGCCTGAAGCGCATGATCAACGCCAGCGGCTTCAAGGTCTGGCCAGCCGAAGTCGAATCCATGATGTACCAGCATCCGGCGATCCAGGAATGCTGCGTGATCGCAGCGCGCGACGCCTATCGCGGCGAAACCGTCAAGGCAGTCATCGTCAGGAAGCCGGGCGTCGACGTCACCGCCGACGAGATCATGCTGTGGGCGCACGACACGATGGCCGCCTACAAAGTGCCGAAGCTGGTCGAGTTCGTCGACACGCTGCCGAAATCGGCCACCGGCAAGGTCATGTGGCGCACCCTGCAAGAAAAGGAACTCGGCGACGGATCGAAATAACCGCGCTGCCCGCGATACCGAAAGCCGACTTCGGTGGGCCCGATCAACGCGTCAGGTCCTGAAGCCCCTGCCGGCGTAGAATGCGGCCTTGCGCCCCGCGCGTTTGCTTTCGTTTCCGCGGTTGCGTGCGCATTTGCGTTTTCCTCTCCGGCAGCTCCCGATGACCATCGTCCTTTCCACCCTCAATGCGCGCTTTGCGCATGCCTCGCTCGGCTTGCGTTACCTGCTGGCCAACATGGACGAGCTGCAGCCACAGACGCGGCTGGCGGAATTCGTCATCGGCACCCGCACCGCGGATCTGGTCGAGAAACTGCTGGCGCATGCGCCGCGGATCATCGGCTTCGGCGTCTACATCTGGAATGTCGAGGAAACCACGCGGCTCGTCGCGATGCTGCGGCGGGTCGCGCCGGACGTGAAGATCATCCTCGGCGGGCCGGAAGTCTCGCATGAAACCGCCGACCAGCCGATCATTGCGCTGGCCGATCATGTGATCACCGGCTGGGGCGACATCAGCTTCGCGCAACTGTGTCGGCAGATCCTGAACGGCCCGCAGCCGCTGATGAAGATTCATGCCGGCATCCAGCCGCCACTGGCCGATCTCGCGCTGCCCTACGGCCTCTACAGCGATGCCGACATCGCACATCGCACGCTGTATGTCGAAGCCTCGCGCGGCTGTCCGTTCAAGTGCGAATTCTGCCTGTCGGCACTGGACAAGACCGCCTGGCCGTTCGATGCGGATCGCTTCCTGGCAGAACTCGAACGTCTGCATGCGCGTGGCGCCCGGCTGTTCAAGTTCGTCGACCGCACGTTCAACCTGAACATCAAGACCAGCCTGAAGCTGATGCAGTTTTTTCTGGACAAGCTGGCAGCCCATCCTGACGACCCGGTGTATGCGCATTTCGAAGTCGTGCCGGATCATTTGCCGGATGCGCTGAAGGACGCCATCGCGCGCTTCCCGGCGGGCACGTTGCAGTTCGAAATCGGCATCCAGAGTTTCAACCCGCAGGTGCAGGCGCTGGTCAGCCGCCGCCAGGACAATGACAAGGCGGCCGAGAACATCCGCTGGCTGATCGCGCATTCGAAGGCGCATCTGCACGTCGACCTGATCGCCGGCCTGCCGGGTGAAGACATCGACAGTTTCGCGCGCGGCTTCGACCGCCTGGTGGCGCTGGCGCCGCACGAAATCCAGTTCGGCATCCTCAAGCGCCTGCGCGGTACGCCCATCATCCGTCATACCGCAACCTACAGCCTGGTGTTCGACCCGGCGCCGCCGTACACGATCCTGGCCACCAGCCTGATCGATTTCGGCGACATGCAGCGCCTGGTGCGTTTTGCGCGCTACTGGGATCTGGTGGCCAATTCGGGCCGCTTCGCGCATACGTTGCCACTGATCCTGGCTGCGACGCCGTTCGCCCGCTTCATGGACCTGTCCGACTGGCTGTATGCGCGGACCGATGCCACGCACCGGATCGCGTTGGACCGCCTGGCAGCGCTGGTGGCGCAGTGGCTGGTCGCACGCGGCCATGCGGCGCAGGAAGCGGCCGAGGTGCTGGGCGCCGACCATGCAGGTCAAAACGGCCGGTTGGAGAAAAAGGCGCATGTCGCGCTGAAGAAGGAAGCCAACAAAGCCGCGGGTCAGTCCGCGCAGGGCGCGTTGCCGCAGCGACAGGCGCGGCATCTGGCTGCATCGTAGATTTCAGGTGCCGGTTTTTTGCTGGAGCCAGCTTTGAAGCAATTGCCTGGCCTGCGGCTCGATCGGTTCCACCGGCAGGCTGCGTATCCGCTCGAAGATCATGCGTGCATAGACATTGGCCAGCGCATTGACTTCGGTCGACAGCGCCCGCTCCTCGCCACGCGAGGGGTGCACGATGCGCCAGTGATTGATGGCTTGTTCCAGTTCGGCGAGAGTGATTTCCATCGCCGTATTGTACGCGCCGCGACGGCAGTTTCGACTGGGCGCGAGCGCACTCACGCCGCGCCGAGAAACCGCTCGAGGCGCTGCACGCCGTCTTCCAGCCGCGCGATCGAACTGGCAAAACACCAGCGCACGTAGCCCTCGCCCTGCGGACCGAAGGCGCTGCCGGGAGCGAGACCGAGCCCGGCATCCCGCACCAGTTGCTTGCACAGCGCGAGCGTATCGTCCCGACCTTCGATCTCGAAGAACAGGTACATCGCGCCTTTCGGCAACGGCGCCTTGATGCCAGGAATCGCATTCAGGCGCGCATGCAGGAAATCGCGCGCGGCCCGGTAGCGTGCGACGGTTGCAGTAATCACCGGCTCGCCTCGCGCAATCGCAATCATGCCGGCGCGCTGAACGAAGCCGGGCGCGCAGGAGGTGTTGTATTCGATCAGCTTGCCGAGGTCGGCCATCATCGCTTCCGGCACCACGATCCAGCCCAAGCGCCAGCCGGTCATCAGCCAGGATTTCGAAAAACTGTTGGCGCACACCACCCGGTCGTCCGGCTCGGCCAGGTCGAGGAAGGATGGCGCGCAGGCCCGCTCGCCATCGGCAGCATCGAACACCAGGCGCTCGTAGACATCGTCGGCCAGGATCCAGATGCCATGCAGCCGGCAGTGCGCCAGGATGCGTTCCTGCTGGGCCCGGGTGACGACCCAGCCGGTCGGATTGTTCGGTGAATTGATGAACACTGCACGGGTGCCAGGCGTCAGTTTTGCGATCAGTTCATCGACATCGAGGTCCCAGGTCTGGCCGCACCGCAGCGCGATCTGCTCGACTTCGGCGCCGAGGATTTTCGGGATCTCGAACAGGTTCGGCCAGAGCGGCGTGATGGCCACCACGCGGTCGCCCGGATTGATGATCAGCTGGGCCAGCAACATCAATGCCGACACGCCGGAAGACGTGACGGCGACGCGCCCGGCATCGATCGGCCGGTGCAGGCCGGAGAGGTAGGCCGCCAGGGTTTCGCGCAACGCCGGCAAGCCGCAGTTGTGCGTGTAGAAGGTGTCGCCGGCATCGAGGGCGGTCTTGGCTGCTTCGCGAATGAAGTCCGGCGTGACCTGGTCCGGCTCGCCGAACCAGAACGGCAGCACGTCGCCGCGGTCGAGGCCGACGTTGGCGACTTCCCGGATGCGCGAGGCGCCCAGGTCCTGGACGGTGGCGCGCGCGAAGGCGCTGGACTGGCGTGGCGTCAGAAGCATTGGATGAACCGGTTGGCGAGATCGAAGGCAAAATCCGGCCGCAGGTACGCTGCGAATACCAGCGCGAGGATGGCGCCGGTTGCAAGCAGCAGCAACTGGCGGCCAATGGAACGGCTGGAACCGGAACCTGCGGCGCAACGGGAATCCAAATCGGAACGACGACTGGAATCGTTTGGAAGTGGCGTCATGCCGCCGCCGGCAAGGGACGCAAGATCGGCTTTTCATTGATCGGCAGATTGACCAGTGCGGCGGCGACGCCTAGCAGCAGCGTGATGATCCACACCGTGTTGTAGCTGCCCTGGCGCGTGTAGAGGTAGCCGCCGAGCCAGACGCCGAGAAAACTGCCGACCTGGTGCGACAGGAACACGAAACCCGACAGCATCGACAGATAGCGCACGCCGAAAATTCCGGCGATGACACCGTTGGTCAGCGGCACCGTCGACAGCCACAACAGGCCCATTCCCGCCGCAAAAATGTAGACGGACCACGACGACAGCGGCGCCAGCAGGAACAGGCCGATGATCACGACCCGCGTGATGTAGATCGACGACAGCAGGTAGCGCTTGGGGAAAATCCCGCCCAGTTTGCCGGCGTAATACGACCCGAAAATATTGAACAGCCCGATCAGGGCCAGCGCGACCACCGCCACGTTGCCGTCGGAAATGCCGCGGTCCTTCAGGTAGGCCGGCAAGTGCACGCCGATGAACACGAGCTGGAAGCCGCAGACGAAGTAACCCGCCAGCAGCAACCGGAACGGCGTGTAGGCAAAGGCTTCGCGCATCGCTTCGAGAATGCTCTGCTGGCGCGCGGTGGACTTGACCACCGCCGGCTCGCGCAGGAAAAACGCCATCGGCACCATCAACAGCACCACCACGGCACCGAGGACGTAAAACGCATTCTGCCAGCCGGTATGCGCGATCAGTTGCTGCTCGACCGGCATCATCAGGAACTGGCCGAACGAGCCAGCCGCGGACGACAGGCCAAAGGCCCAGGAGCGTTGTGATTCCGGCGCGATGCGGCCGATGATGCCACTGATCGCACCGAAGGCGGTACAGGCCAGCGCCGCGCCGATCAGCATCCCGGAGCCAACCACGAACAGCGTGGGCTGGTCGACCAGCGCCATCCACAGCAGCCCTCCCATGTAGAAAAACGCGCCGGCGATCACTACCCGCGCCGTGCCGAAGCGATCGGCCGCCATGCCGGCAAATGGGCCGAACACGCCCCACATCAGGTTTTGCAATGCCAGCGCCAGCGAATAGGTTTCGCGGGTCCAGCCATGCGCTTGCGAGATCGGCTGGAGCCAGAAGCCGAAGCCATGCCGCACCCCCATGGCGAGGGTGAGGACAACACCGCTGGCAATCAGGACGGTCTTGAGATGCGGTGCACGCGCGGCAGTAAACATGAGGGGCAGGCCGGAAAAAAGTTGCCCCAAGTTTAGCGTAAAGTGCGCTCCGGTAAATTATTCGGTACAAGACGCGCGGTCACACCGAAGCGACTTCCTGGCCGCCCAAACCACGCCGCCGGTGCTCCCGCATGGACGAATCTTATTTCCCCGGCGGCATCATCGTACCGGGCGTGCCCGGCATCGGTGTGCCGGTCCCGGCGCCGCTGGAGGTGCCGGGACTGCCGGCGCCCGAGCTATCCGGCGTGCCGCCAGAGGTGCCGGGGGTACCGGATGCACCTGAACCTGAGCTGCCCGAACCACTGCTGCCGCCGGAACCGTCAGGCGCGCTGCTGGAGCCGCTGTTGCCATAGCCCGAACCGGAACTGCCACCCGGTCGACCGGGCATCGAACTGCATCCCGCGAGTGCGACGATACACGCCGTCAAGGCGATCCGTTTGTACATGAGTTTCTCCTGAAAGGTAATGCAAAGGGTGCGGATGCGGCGCGCATCGCGCTGCGAACGAGCGGCGATACGGTTAAGAACCTATTTCGACAGGCAAGATCGCTGCGGCAGGGCAATTTGTACGTATCCTTGCGTTGTGGCTCCTTGCCATGGCCAGCCATGTCGTGTCGCCACGCCTTGGTCTCCGCACAAATCACTGTTGCCACAATGGCCCTGCCTACCGAAACCGGTTCTGAGTGCGCGCGTCAGGTAACTGCTTGCCTGCGTATTAATAGAATAAGCAGTCGCATGGATAGTTCCACTGTCGCGTTTGAGCGATTCGATGTGTCACGCTCACCTTCCGGCCGGGCGGGATCGGACAATCTGCCTGCCTCGCTTGCCAGCGCAGGTACAAGCCGTTAAGGTGCTTCTTTTCCTTTTTTACAATCACCATGTCCTCAGGTCCAGAAGGCTCGACGCGGGCGATTTTTTATGCGCTTGGCGCCAACGGCGGTATCGCCGCCGCAAAATTTACTGCGGCGCTGATCACCGGCTCCGGCGCGATGCTGGCTGAAGCGATTCATTCGCTGGCCGACTGCACCAACCAGGTGTTCCTGCTGGTTGGCTTGAGACAAGCCAAGCGCGCACCCGACGAAGGGCACCCGATGGGCTATGGCCGGGTCGTGTATTTCTGGGCCATGATGGTGGCGCTGCTGCTGTTCTTCGTCGGCGGTGCGTTTTCCGTCATGGAGGGCATCGATCATGTGCGGCATCCGGCGCCGCTCAAGAGCGCAACGATCGCCCTGATCGTGCTCGGCGTCTCGGTGTTGCTGGAAGCGTTCTCGCTGTACGGCGCAATGCGCGAGATCAATCGCATTTCGAACGGCAAGAAATTCTTTGCCTGGTTCCGCGAGACCCGGCAATCCGAACTGATGGTCGTCGCCGGCGAAGACATCGCGGCCCTCGCCGGCCTGGCGGTGGCGTTCGTCGCGGTATCGGCCACGGCGCTGACCGGCAATCCGCTGTGGGATGCGCTCGGTTCGGTCGTGGTGGGCCTGCTGCTGATGGTGGTGGCGATGTTCGTCACGCGCGAAGTCAAGGCAATGATCACCGGCGAGTCGGCTGCACCGGACGTGCGCGCCGCGATCCGCTCCCACATCGAAGCACGTCCTGAAGTCGACTGCGTGATCAACCTGATCACGCTGCAATGGGGCGAGCAGTTGATGGTGGCGGTGCAGGCGAAGATGCACGCGGTGCAATCGGACACGGCGCTGGTCGACGCAATCAACGCTGTGGAAGAAAGCATCCAGCAGCGCTGGCCGCAGGCGAAGTGGTGCTTCTTCGAGCCGGATGTGGTTGGCAGCGCGGATTGATCCGTTACGGTCTCGGGAAAAATACAGGAGATTCACTTGATCCACGGCAGCTGCAAGTGTCAGGCGATCGCCTTCGCGTATGACGGTAGTGACGCCGATATTGGCGTCGTCACGTTCTGTCACTGCGCAGATTGCCGCAAGCTGCAGGGCAGTACCGGCGTGATTGCCGCACCGGTCGCCAGCGCACGGCTGACGTGGACACGCGGACAGAGTCAGATTACGGAGTTCGAATCCTCGCCTGGCAAGAAGCGCGCCTTTTGCAGCGTGTGCGGCACGCCACTGTATTCGCGCCGCGATGATCGGCCGGAAGTGCTGCGGCTACGCATCGGCTGCATCGATTCGCCGTTGAACGTGACGCCGCAAGCGGACATTTTTAGTGAAGCCCTGCCGGGCTGGGCGGACCTGGATGCGATGTACCCCAGGTACCCGCGGCAAGAGCCCGGCCGAGGTTGACGGTCAATGCCGCGAGCAGAAGCTATTTAGGGTCAGATGCAAATTTGCAGCCGTATCGCAATTTTGCGTCTGAGGTAGCCTGGTTTTGATGGACATCCGAAAGAAGGGACACTATGTCCAAAAAGGATGCCGGTTTTGTCGCAGTAAGGCTGCCGCGATACGGTGGTGCGATGTACGCTGACCCAAAACTGATGAACGAAACGTTGTGCCGCGTGTTCAAGCGGCTGCATTATCTGATTGAAGTGATTCTGGTCTGCGTGCGCCGGTATGTGGCCTACCCGCTGCGCTTACGGCGTCAGGAAGAGATGATGGCCGAACGTGGCGTAGCGGTTGATCACTCGACCACTCGACCAGTCACCGCTAGGCCATCATGCTGCGTCAGTCAAAGTATCTCAACAATATCGTCGAGCAAGGCCACCGGGCCATCAAACGCGTCACTGGCGTTCTGATCGCCACCGATCTTGCACAGATCCTTCGCCTCGTTGTGCTATTGCGACAGAACCTTATATCCCGCCGGCCGCAGCTGAGGCAAACCAATACCGGCAACTCAGAAATGACGTTGTCGAACCTGCACTAAGCTAAACAGCTTCCATGATTGCCGGCGCGGTTCAGATTTTGGGCTGTTACAGCAAGTCCATCATTTATTCACCGCGGTGCATTTGGAGTGCGAGTGACAACTATTTCGTTAATTGAAATCTCCACTTTGCATTGTCGCCACCACAGCTCCACTGCTGAATGCCGGCGCCGTCTGCCGTCGGGACATCCGTCACGTTCAAGCACTTGCCACTATTTACTGCGCGTACGTAGAAATAACCATCTCCCTGGCTTTCAAATTTGAATTGCTGATTGCTGCCTCCATGACATGACCACTGCTGAATCGGGGCCCCATCGTTGGTACTGAGATCACTCACGTCCGCGCACATGTTGCTGAGCACCGAACGCAACTGCCAAAATCCATTGCCCATGCTCACAACGACCCATTTTTGATTTGCGCCACCACTTCCGATAAAGGCCCACTGCTGCAAGCGCGCTCCATTGTTCGTGGAACGATACTGCCAACGATACCGGAGTTGACTGAAACGCCGCTTTGCGAATAAAAATTCTCTGCGCGCATTTGTTTGGACGCATCCCAGTTGCCTTCATACGGCAGGTTGCGGATCAAGCTGTTGTTACCCGTCAGCGCCGCTTTGACAACACCGGTAAGCATGGTATTGGGTACCATGTTTTTCTCCGTATCCCAACTGCGCCATTTTGATTCAATGCTGGCATAACTGTCATTCCAGACGTCGGGGGTATTGCCTGCAGCGTTGGTGTTGTTAAACAAGGCCCAGTTACCGATATCGGTTCCTTTGTAGGTCCAGGTCGTCCAATGCCATCCGACCTCGTTGTATCGGCGCAGCGCATATTCCCAGCTGTTTTGCAATGCAAACAGCTGGAACTCGCCGACGTAATGCGGCACGTTGAAGGAAAAATACTGTTTTTCCTGGTTGATCTTGGATTCCGTGAAATCTACCTGGGATTGGTAATTCGAATCGTTGCCCCAGTTGTAGTAATGGAATTGATACATCACGTTCGTCCAGCCGAAATCGGCGGGATTGGCCATGACGCTCCAGTCCCAGGTACCTTCCAGGATGATCATGTGGTTGGGGTCGACTGCGCGAATTTCTTTATAAATACGGTCGTACAGCTCCAGCACCACGCGTGAAGCAGCTGACGGATAATTCTGCGAGGGTTCGTTCAACAGGTCGTAGCCAGCCACGGTCGATTCGTCCTTGAATCGTCTCGCCAGTTCTTTCCAGAAGTTCACCGTCTGGTTCTGATACACGGTGCTGTTCCACAATTCGCCCGAGTCGCCGATCTTCCCGCTGTGGTCAGCGCCATTTTGCGAGCCTGGCGCCCCATGGAGATCGAGGATCACGTAAAGCCGATGTTTCTTCGCCATGTTGACAACCCATTCGATGCGGCGAAAGTCGATATTGCCCGACGCATCGCGCTTCCAGGTGCCGTCTTCGTTCATGTGATTCAGGTAATAAATAGGCAAGCGCACGACACTCATGCCCATTTCAGAAAGGTAGATAAAGTCCTTTTCCTGCAAATACGTGTCCTGATAGGCGTTGATCAGGTTGTCCCGTCCGGCGTCACCGAATCGCTAGCTCAAAACGCGACGCAAACTGTATTCGTCGTTGACCCCTTTCATTGGCGACATCCATGCTTCATGCACTTCCCAGCCGCCTAAATTGACGCCGCGCAGATAGACATTGTCGCCGGTCCCGTTTCGATTCTTGACCGATCTGCCGCTCGCTTTCAGAAAATTGCTGTGCGCGTTGGCTGTGGTGTTGAATCCTGCTGTTGCCAACGCTAATGCAAAGATGACGGAGCGCTTGAGAAATTTCAGTTGCGGATGGTGAAGAGTGTTCATCAGTATCCTTTTGCAAAATAAGTACCCTCGGGTTTCGTGCAGCCCAGGCCGTATCCTGTGCGCACACATGTCGATGCGTTCTGCGCACGGATAGGAAGTCCTGCTGACAGAAGTCAGACTACCGAGATTTAAATTTCCGATAGGAAGGATTCCGTAGTGGTGAGCGACAATTATCATGGCCGGTAAACGACAACTATCTTGGCCGGTTTTTCACCTGAAACCGGCCCGGTGCGGAAGCGAGGGTTACAGTCGTCCGATCCAGCAATGAGCTGGGGAAGAGGGCGAGCGTTCCTACACGTCGGGGGTCCCTGCGGGGAAGCATTGGCTGGCAGGTGTTGCGCGCGGTTTTGCGGGGCTAACATGCTGCTTCTGTGTCCGTCTGTACAAAGCAATCGCTACACCGTGGCGGACACCCAGTTTCCTGGTTGGCGTCGGTTGCGTGAGCCTGGCGACCAGAACTGACCATGGCCATAACGCTCGCTTAATGAAATTTTGAACATTAAAATTGTTTTATGGAATATAATCCAAAAATAATGTTCCTAATGGCGGGCAATCATGCCGAAGCAAACACCGGACAAAGTGTTAGTTCACACCCTAGTTGTCGAGCGGTTGAGGATGTGGGGTGCGACCGTGCGTCGGCAGCGGGTTGCGCAACGAATTCGCGCGGTCGACCTTTGTGCTCGCCTGGGGATATCCGATCCTACCTTGCGCCGCCTCGAGCGTGGCGAATCCAGCGTCAGTGTCGCCGTCTATCTGGGGGCGCTACACGTGCTGGGCTTGCTCGAGCAGGCTGCCCCGGCGCTTTCCCCCGATTTTTGGGAGATGACGATCGCCGCGCCGCGCACGCGCGCACCTGACGGCGCAGGGGACGATTATTTCTAGGATAACGTCAGGCGTATCGAAGCCCCTGTTCATCTACCTACAGCGCCCGGATACCGGGGAGTGGGTGGTCGCGGGCCGATACCGCTTCGATGACGCCACGAAGGTCGGCTACTTTCGCTACGCCGATAGTTACCGCGACAAGGGATTGGCGTGGTCGATCGATCCCGTCAATCTTCCGTTTCGGCCGGGCGAGTTCTCCCAGAAGGACCGATACGGAGGGTTGCACGACGTGCTTCGTGATGCTGGTCCGGATGGGTGGGGCCAGATGCTCATCCGTCGCCTGCACGGTCTGCCTGATGGCGCCGCACCGCTTCGCTACCTACTTCATTCGGGCAACGGGGACCGGTGGGGCGCGCTTGCTATCGGGCAGTCAACGTCTCCCAATGCGCAAGCCCTCGTTGCACCGAAATTATCGAAACTGCCTGAGCTCGCAGATGAATTGCGGGCGATTTCAGCCAACCTGCCGGCAGTGCATCCAATGTTGCGCAAACAACTGTTTGCAACTCCCAGCATGGGTGGCGCCCGCCCAAAGGCGACCATTCAGGATGGCACGCAATGCTGGATCGTGAAACCCGGCTTGCCCACCGATGCCACGGATCTCGAGTTGCTGGAGCATGGCACCCAGCAGTGGGGGCGGGCAGCCGGCATGCGATTCGCTCAGACCGTCCACCATCCGATTGCAGGCGCCCGTAGTGCCGTGCGCGTGCTTCGCTTCGATCGCGATGGCGAAAAGCGGATCATGGCCGTCAGTGCCGCAACCCTGTTGCAGGCCCAATTCCCTGCACCGGACACTAGCGATGCCGGCAGGGCGAGCTACCCGCGGCTTGCGGAAGAACTGCGCAGGATCGGTGCGCCGGCCGAGGATTGCTTCGAGCTTTATGACCGGATGGTGTTCAACGCCATTGTGGGTAACGACGACGATCACCCTCGCAATCACGCAGTGATCTATCGGCATGACGAACGGCGCTGGCGCCTTGCCCCGGCGTTTGATGTCGTTCCAAGTGCCGACGACACGCCAACAAGATTATTCATGCAGGTGAGCACCGGGCGGTACGACATCACGCGGGAATCACTGCTTGCGGATCATCGAAGATTTGGATTGCTGATGCGCAGCCAAGCCGAGAGCAGGCTTGCCGAAACCGTGGCCCGAATCGAGGCAGCGTTTGCGGACGTCCGTACGATTTTTAATGGCGAACAGCAGAAATTGATGCATGCCCGATTGATCAAGGCGAGCGCGCTGCTGACGTCATAGGTGGCTGCCAATTTGTACAAGTGATGCGACAAACAAGTCAGGTACAAGACGCAAAATGCCGCAAAGAACGTGCGGCATCGCTTTTTGATTTCAAAAGAAATTCTTGGCTCCCCGAGCCGGACTCGAACCAGGGACCTGCGGATTAACAGTCGCGTATCTGCTGCACCGCACCGGATTTTGTGGAGGCACCAACATTTGAGAGAATGGTGCCATGAACAAGAAGCCGAGCAAATTTTCACCAGAGGTCCGGGAGCGCGCAGTGCGCCTGGTACGCGAGCAGCGTAACGAACACCCGTCGATGTGGGCGGCAATCGAATCGATCGCGCCGATGGATGGCTGCACACCGCAGACGCTGTTGGATTGGGTCAAGCGTGACAGAGTCGATCGCGGTGTACGCGAGTTTGTTCGTATTCCCGATGCCAGACCTCGAGCGCATTCTTAGTTGGATAACCCAACTGCCGAATGGTCGCAGCGGTGCGTTTCCCGAGCTTAATATAGAGCTCAACTGCTCGAATGCGGTCGTTGTTTGGGTACATGAACTACCGCCAGGTAGTCCAAGTTGTACGCCGCACCCCCAAACCGCAAATTTGAATCTGACCCTAAATTGCTTTAGCCTGCCGGTACTGCAGTGGTGCGACGCGCATTGCTTTTCATGCAGCTCACGCAGTCTTGCGTACCGCTGTCTTCTTGGCCGCCACTTTCTTCGCCGCGGCCTTCTTCGCAACGACCTTTTTCAGCACCGGCTTCTTGACGGCAGGCGGTGCGGCAATGGCCTTGGTGGCGATCTTCTTGGCTGCCGGTTTCTTGGTCACGACCTTGGTCGAAGCCGGCTTGGTTGGCTTCGCCACGACGGACTTGCCGGCCTTCGCATCGCGCGCGTCGTCGCCTGTAGTGCCTTCGCCCTCGGACACTGGAGCACCCTTGCCCGGCGCTTTCGCCTTGCGTGGCTCGAACTCGAAACTCACCTTGCCGTCCTTGCCCTTGGCCAGGTACGCCTTGAATGGCCGGCGGGTACGCTGTGAGACGAACCCCGGAAGCAGATCGGTCTTGCCTTCGTTGAGCAGCTTGATCATCTGCTCCGGCAGGATCTCTTGCTGCAGGATGATCCGGCCGCTGCGGAAGTCGCAGGTCTTCGGCTTGGCCACGCTGTGCTCGCACACGTAGGCCAGACCCAGCTCGAAGACGCCGGCTTCGCATTTCGGACACGCGCCCAGCGGCGTCTGGCCCGTGAAGTCGACTCCCTCGCCGTTTTCGCCTTCGTCGTCGTTCTGTCCGAAATCGAATTCGAGCTTGAAGTTCTTGATCTCTTCATCGCGTGAAATCTTCAGGATCGCGGCGAATGGACGTCCCATCTTCGAGCGGAAACCCTGCAGCGGTCCGATGGTGCGGTCGGTCAGCAACTGCTCGACTTCGGCGACTTCGAATTGCCGGCTGCCGGGTGTCTTGCTCATCGAGAATTCGCACTTGGTGCACGCGAAGCGGCGATAGTTTTCCTTGACCACGGCGCCGCAATTGGGGCACGGCGTCGTCAGCGTCGCATAGTCGCCGGGGATGGTGTCGTTGTTGTATTCCTTGGCGCGCTTGACGATGATCTGGGTCATCTGCGCAATCTCGCGCATGAACTCTTCCCGGCTGATCTTGCCGCGCTCCATCTGCGACAGCTTGTATTCCCACTCGCCGGTCAGTTCCGGTGCCGTCAGCTCGGACACGCCCAGGCCGCGCAGCAATGTCATCAGCTGAAATGCCTTGGCCGTCGGGATCATTTCCCGGCCTTCGCGCAGCAGGTACTTTTCGTTCAGCAGACCTTCGATGATCGCGGCGCGCGTGGCCGGCGTGCCGAGGCCCTTGCCGGCCATCGCATCGCGCAGGTCTTCGTCGTCGATCAGCTTGCCGGCGGTTTCCATGGCCGACAGCAGCGTCGCTTCCGAATAGCGTGCTGGCGGTTTCGTCACGAGTCCGTTTGCTGCGATCTTGTCGGTGAGGACCTTTTCGCCCTTTGCAACCGCTACCAGCGTACCGTTGCCTTCGACTTCGCCGTCCTTGTTGGTTTGCGTCGGCTCGAGGACTTCCTTGCCATACACCGCAAGCCAACCCGGATTCGTCATGACCTTGCCCTCGGTCTTGAACTGATGGCCGGAGACTTCGGTGAAGCGGGTCGTGACCTGGAATTCCGCAGCCGGGAAGAAGATCGCGAGAAAACGGCGCGTGACCAGGTCGTACAGCTTCTGCTCCGGCTCCGACAGGTTTTTAGGCGCCTGTGTCGTCGGGATGATGGCGAAGTGGTCGCTGATCTTGGTGTTGTCGAAGATTCGCTTGTTCGGCTTGACCCAGTTCTTGTTCAAGATCTGCGCGGCGAACTGGTAGTAATTATTGTTTTCGGAGATTGTCTCCAGGGTCTGCTTGACGGTGGACAGGTAGTCTTCCGGCAGATGCTTCGAATCCGTCCGCGGATAGGTCAGTACCTTGTGCTTTTCATAGAGCGCCTGCGCCAGGCCGAGCGTGTTCTTGGCCGAGAAGCCGAAACGCGCATTGGCTTCGCGCTGCAGGCTGGTCAGGTCGAACAGTGCCGGTGCCATCGAGGTGGTCGGCTTGGCTTCTTCGGTGACGTTGCCCTGCTTGCCGCGGCAGGCGGCGACGATCGATTCGGCAGCTGCCTTGCTCCAGAGGCGCTCGGCGCGCTTCTCGGGATCGGTCTCGTCTTTCTTGTGCTTGGTGTCGAGCCAGCGACCTTCATATACACCTGCGGCGCACACGAAATCGGCGCGTACTTCCCAGAAATCGCGGGCGACGAATTTCTTGATCTTCTCTTCGCGCTCGACCACGATCGACAGGGTAGGTGTCTGCACCCGGCCGACAGTGGTCAGATAGAAACCGCCTTCCTTGGAGTTAAAGGCGGTCATCGCACGGGTGCCGTTGATACCGATGAGCCAGTCGGCTTCGCTACGGCAGCGCGCGGCATCGGCCAGCGGCAGCATGTCGGCATCGTCGCGCAGATGCGTGAAAGCTTCTCGGATCGCGCCGGGTGTCATCGATTGCAGCCAGAGCCGCTTGATCGGCTGCTTGGCTTTTGCGTTCTGTGCGATCAGGCGAAAGATCAGCTCGCCTTCCCGCCCGGCGTCGCAGGCGTTGATCAGTGCGGTGACATCCTTGCGCTTGATCAGGCGGTTGAGCACCTTGAGGCGCGATTCGGTCTTGGCGATCGGGTTCAACGCGAAGTACGGCGGGATCATCGGCAGATGGGTAAAGGTCCACTTGCCGCGTTTGACATCGAACTCTTCCGGCACCGCGATCTCGAGCAGGTGGCCCACCGCCGAGGAGAGAACGAATTCGTCGGACTCAAAATACTCATCGTGCTTGGTAAAGCCGCCGAGCGTCTTCGCGATGTCGTTCGCGACAGAGGGCTTCTCGGCGATGATGAGGGTTTTGCTCATAAGAATGGTCTCGAAAGATGCGGGTCAATGCGCGCACTATAAAGCAAACTCCGGCGCGCAGTAAGCGGCGCGCCCCGAGAATCGTCGCGCCAACCACAGTCGAACCGGGCCGCAAGCCGCGCTGGCAGGCGATCTTGTGCAGGTTGCGACAGCATTTGCACGCAACGGACCAGGCGTTCCAAAAACAGAAACGGCGCAGCGGTCGGACCGGTGCGCCGTCTTGCACATTGCGACCGCAATGCAAGGCTGAGTGTGTGAGGCTAGTGCAGCATCCGTGGCTCAGGATCGTCGTCGTCGAGAAACAGTTCGTCGAACATCAAGCCGTCCGGCTCCTTGCCCTGGCTCCAGAGAACCATGAGAACGATGACCTTGAGCTTGTCGAGCGAGAGTTGCGATTCGCGCACGGCAAGCGCACGCTCGATGACGATCTCACGCTGCAGGGGATTCAATACCTTCGCGGCCTCGAGGAACTGGATGAAGCCGATCGCCGCCGTTCCCAGAGCGTCGTACTCCTGTTGCACATAGATGCGGGTGCCGAACGAGAAAGCGGTCTGCTGCGGGTAGGTGCCGGAAAACTCACTGTTGGCTTCTGCAAGATCTGTGAGCCAGCCGAGCGCCTTGGAAATTTCCTCTTCCTCGAAACCGACGGCAGACAGTTTCTTCGCCAGGGCGACCGAATCCGGGCACGCGTCTGGGCGATAGTAAGTCTCGTACACATAAACAAGGACGTCGAACATAGGTCTACTTTAGCGCTAAGAGGGACACGGCACAAGTATTGGCAATGCCGGTCCGGATTGTTAGGCAACCCCAGCCCTGATCTCTCATGCAGCAGTCGCGATACCGCACCAACAGTCGTGGCGATGCAGTATTTCGGTCTATTGCAGTGCAGATCGCCAAGCAGGAGCGACGAGGCGAAGCGCGTGGCGTAAAGGATACCTGAAAATCGACGCCGCGCAAAAAGCCCGGTCATGCCACTTGATGGTGGTCGCGCAGCAGTTGCCACCGCCCGCGCTCAGCGAAGGCGCTGGTAGGCCCCGCCCGGCAGCAACTCGACGTGTCCCTGCAATTCGAGGGTGAGCAACTGCGCCGACAAAGCTGCACTGTCGATCGCACAGCGCACGGCGAGCGCATCCTGGCTGACCGGCTCGAAACCCATTGCCAGGAGGACCGGATCGCTGGTTTCGGCGAAGCCATGGATTTCACCGACTGAAGCGCCGGACGCGACCGATGCCGTGCGAAACAGCGGCCGGGCCGGCGAAACAGCACGCGCGCCGGCGAGGTCACCGGACTGCAGCTCTTCAAGAATGTCTTGTGCCGACTCCACCAATTTTGCGCCTTGCCGGATCAATTGGTGGCAGCCCTTCGCCAGCGGTGAATGGATCGAGCCAGGTATGGCGAATACCTCCCGGCCCTGTTCGGCGGCCATGCGCGCCGTGATCAGGGAGCCTGACTGCGCCGCTGCCTCGATCACCAGCACGCCACGCGACAGGCCGCTGATGATCCGGTTGCGCCGCGGGAAATTCGAGGCGATCGGCGGTGTGCCGAGCGGATATTCGCTGACGATGCAGCCAGCCTTGACGATCTCGTGTGCCAGGGCGCGATTACGGGCGGGGTAGACAATATCGGCGCCGGTGCCGATCACGGCGACTGTCGAACCGTTGGTCGTCGTCTGATTGCCCAAGGTTCGCAAGCAGCCGCGGTGCGCCGCGGTATCGATCCCGAGCGCCATGCCGGAGACGACGGTCCAGCCGGCCGCGCACAGCGCCGCCGAAAATGCGTCGGCATTGGCGAGACCCTGGGCCGTGGCGTTGCGGCTGCCCACCACCGCGACCGAGGGTGCGGATAGCAGGCGGATGTCGCCCTTTGCATAGAGGATCAAAGGCGGATCGGCAATTTCCAGCAAGGCGCGCGGATACGCGGTGTCGGCCAGCGTCAGCGCATGGTTTCCCGGGAGCGCGGTCCAGGCCAGCGTGCGATCGATCAGCGCCTGGGTGTCTGAAGAAAGGGGTGCACGCAAGGCTTGCGCAACGCGTGCCGGCACGACCTCACCAAGCGCGGCAAGGCTGGAGGAAAAAATGTTGTGGGGAAGGCCGAAAGCGGCCAGCAGCTTGCGCGCGGTGGCCGGGCCGACATCGGCGGTCCGGTCCAGCCGCAGCCAGCCAGCCAGTTCCTGTTCGTCCGGCACGAGCGTTTATTCAGGCGAGCTGGCGACGTCGCCGATCTGTACCGGTGCCCGCACGTCCATGACCAGGCCGTAGGAAACATGCTTGAAAATACGGAACATGAACAGCTCGCCGTATTTCTCGTCCGGCAGCTTGACCGGTTTCTTGCCATCGGTGGTGTCGGCGATCGTGCCGCCGAAGGTCGACAACCCGAGCACCGTGCCGACATCGACGCCGTCTTCAGAACCGCGATTGATGGATACGACCTGGTTGCGGCCGGCCTGGCTCACGCCGCCGTAGACAGAGACGACGCGCGCATCCACGGCTTGCTGTGGCGGATGCGGCACGTAGTTGACGATCGGCGTAGGCGGCAGGGGCACGAGCCGGTCGCCGACACCGATCTCCTCGGTCGATGAGCGGACGACGAAGGTATCTGCCTCGTCCGGCGTCTTGCCGGTGCGCGACAAGGCGACGTCACCGAGATAGACGGCTTCGTAGCCGATGATTTTCTTGGTGACCGGGTCCTTGAGTGGCGTACCCGGATGGAATACCTGGAAATTCTTCTCGCCCTTCAGATCGCCGCGGACATACGCGCGGTCGTTCTTGCCAAGGATGACGTGTCCTTCCTGGGTGGCCACGATCCGCGGCACACTCTTGAATTCATCTTCTTCGATGATCAGCGGCCGCACCAGGAACGGCTCGATCTCGCTCGGCAGGATCGAGCGGATCGCATCGTTGTCGAGATTGCTGATGCGAATTTGTGGCGACAGCCGGACGTTCGAACCTGCACCCGGCTTGTTGAGGCTCAGGCGACCGTTTACCCGGTCGAAATAGACGATCTGACCCGGATAGATCCAGTGCGGATTGCGGATTTGCTCCCGATTCATGCCCCAGACCTGCGGCCAGCACCAGGCGTGCTCGAGGAATTTTCCTGAAATGTCCCACAGCGTGTCACCCTTGACCACCACATGCTGGTCAGGTGCATTCGGCTTGAAGGCACAGCGACTCGCAGCGACCGCAGCCTTGTCGCCGGTTGCAGCCATTGCAACGGGTGAAAATGAAATGACGGCGACGGTAGAAGCAAGAACGAATGCGGCTGTGCTAAACTTTTTCATGGTTTGTCCGGTGAGCGTGGCCTGGGAAACATAATGGAAACGATGCCACAACTTGTTGTCAGCGCGCACACTTCAAGCGCAACAACTCTTGTCAAATCGCATCAAATTTTGCCCATATATCATTGAACTAGCAAGATAAACACTCCCTTACACTGTTGCCTTGTTGCACAAAAGTCGTATGTCACTCCTTCCGATTCTTCGCTATCCCGATCCCCGTTTGCACAAGATTGCGAAAAGCGTCAGCGTTTTCGACGCCCGCCTCAAGCAGCTCGTCGCCGACATGACCGACACGATGTACGACGCACCTGGCGTCGGTCTGGCTGCATCGCAGGTGGACGTGCATGAGCGGATCATCGTCATCGACACCTCCGAAACCCGCAGCGACCTCAAGGTCTTCGTCAACCCCGAACTGGTGTGGACCAGCGAGGAACGCATCGTCTATGACGAAGGCTGCCTGTCGGTGCCGGGCATCTACGACGGCGTGGAACGGCCGGCGCGGGTCAAGGCGCGCGCGTTCGACGCAGATGGCGTGGTTTTCGAAGTGGAAGCAGATGGTTTGCTGGCCGTATGCATCCAGCACGAGATGGATCACCTGATGGGCAAGGTCTTCGTGGACTACCTGTCGCCGCTCAAGCGCAACCGCATCAAGGCGAAAATGCTCAAGGAAGAGCGTGAGCTGAACCGCGAGCGCAGCCGCACCGGCTGATCCCTCGGCCCGCCTTGCGCCGCGCGGCACGTCCGCTCCCCGCACCCCCGCCACCGCCACCGCCACCGCCCGTAGCCCACGGATCGCCCTCCATGAAAATCATTTTCGCCGGTACACCGGCCTTTGCAGCGACCGCCCTGGCGGCACTGCACGCGGCCGGCTTCGAGATCGTCCTCGTTCTGACCCAGCCCGATCGCCCGGCCGGACGCGGCATGCAGCTGCATCCGTCTGCGGTCAAGGAATTCGCGCTGGCGCACGGCATCCCGGTGGCGCAGCCGACCTCGCTGCGTATGGACGGCAAGTATCCCGAGGAAGCCGCGGCGGCGCATGCGCTGCTCGACTCGACGCCGCATGATGTCATGGTGGTCGCCGCCTACGGCCTGATCCTGCCGCAGAGCGTGCTCGACATCCCGCCACTGGGCTGCATCAACATCCACGGATCGCTGTTGCCGCGCTGGCGCGGCGCCGCCCCCATCCACCGCGCGATCGAGGCCGGCGATAGCGAAAGCGGCATCACGATCATGCAGATGGACGCCGGCCTGGACACCGGGCCGATGCTGGCGATGCAGACGCTGCCGATCCTGGCCGACGACACCACCGCCAGCCTGCACGACCGGCTCGCCGCGCTCGGCGGGCGGATGATCGTCGACAGCCTGCGCAACCTGGCCGACCATCCCGAACGACGCTTGCCCGCAACGCCGCAGCCGGCGGACGGCGTGACGTATGCCGCCAAGATCCTGAAGGAGGAAGGTACACTCGACTTCCTGCTGCCGGCAGACGTCGTGGCGCGCCGGATTCGGGCCTTCAACCCGTTCCCGGGGGCGAGCGCGCACTTCAACGACGTCATCCTGAAAATATGGGATGCGCACGCGCTGGCCGGCGTTGCCGGCAGCCGCGATGCGACCATCCCGGCCGGTACGGTGCTTTCGGCCGACGCCGAGCACGGCGTCCTGATCGCCTGCGGCGCCGGCCAGGATGCCAGCGTCCTGCGGGCGACGGCACTACAGAAACCGGGCGCAAAAAAGCTGGCCGATACCGATTTCATCAAGGGCTTCGCGCTCGATGGCGGCAGATTTACATAGTCTGCCGGGGCGGGGCGCTGCGCCTGCGATACCGCCAGCAGTGGCAATCGACCGCCGGTTTTACCGTATAATTTGCCGGCGCCGATTTGATTTCCCAGTCAAACCAGCTTGCGGGCGCCAGGGTCCAGTCCCACTTAAAAATACTGCTAAAGCGGCTCGCGGAATGACCCGGCCCCGCTCACGCAGTTCCGGGTTATTTTTTTGGAATTTTCATGAAACGCGACGCCGTACCTTCGAGCATGTCGACTACCGAATCCATCCTGCGTGACCTGCTCGCGCGCCGCATCCTCGTTCTCGATGGCGCGATGGGCACGATGATTCAGCAATACCACCTGTCGGAAGCAGACTATCGCGGTACGCGCTTTGCCGATTTCGCGCCGCCCGGCAAGGAAGTTTTCGTCAAGGGCAACAACGAGTTGCTGTGCCTGACGCAGCCGCACATCATCAGCGAAATCCACGAACAGTACCTGGCCGCCGGCGCCGACCTGATCGAATCGAATACCTTCGGTGCGACCTCGGTGGCGCAGGATGATTACCAGATGGGCGAGCTCGCCTATGAGATGAACGTCGCCGCCGCACGCCTGGCACGGGCTGCCTGCGACAAGTATTCGACGCCGGACAAGCCGCGCTTCGTCGCCGGCGCACTCGGGCCGACACCGAAGACCGCGTCGATTTCGCCCGACGTCAACGATCCGGCTGCGCGCAATGTCACCTTCGACCAGCTGGTGGCGGCGTACCTGGAGCAAACTCGCGGCCTGGTCGAAGGCGGTGCCGACGTGCTGCTGGTGGAGACGATTTTCGACACGCTCAATTGCAAGGCAGCGCTGTTTGCGATCGACCAGTTTTTCGAGGAATCCGGCAAGACCCTGCCGATCATGATCTCCGGCACCGTCACCGATGCCTCCGGCCGCATCCTGTCGGGGCAGACCGTACCGGCGTTCTGGAATTCGGTCCGGCATGCGCGCCCGCTGACCGTCGGCCTGAATTGCGCGCTCGGTGCAGCGCTGATGCGCCCCTATGCGGAGGAACTGTCGAAGATCGCCGACACCTTCGTCAGCATCTATCCGAATGCCGGCCTGCCCAATCCGATGAGCGATACCGGCTTCGACGAAACCCCGGACGTGACCTCGTCGCTGCTGCAGGATTTTGCCGAGAGCGGCTTCGTCAACATCGCCGGCGGCTGCTGCGGCACCACGCCGGCCCACATCCGCGCGATCGCCGAGGTCGTGGCGAAGATCGCGCCGCGCAAGCTGCCCGAGGTGGCGCCGGCGATGCGTCTGTCCGGCCTGGAGCCTTTCACGATCGACGACGCGTCGCTGTTCGTCAACGTCGGCGAGCGCACCAATGTCACCGGCTCCAAAGCCTTCGCCCGCCTGATCCTGAACGAGCAGTACGACGAAGCGCTGACGGTCGCCCGCCAGCAGGTGGAAAACGGCGCGCAGATCATCGACATCAACATGGACGAAGCGATGCTCGATTCGGTCGCCGCCATGACCCGCTTCCTGAACCTGATCGCCTCCGAGCCCGACATCGCACGGGTGCCGATCATGATCGATTCGTCGAAATGGTCGGTCATCGAAGCCGGTCTGAAATGCGTGCAGGGCAAGGCGATCGTCAACTCGATCTCGATGAAGGAAGGCGAGGCGGAGTTCCTGCGCCAGGCCACCCTGTGCCGGCGCTACGGCGCGGCGGTGATCGTGATGGCTTTCGACGAGAAGGGCCAGGCCGATACCTACGAGCGCAAGATCGAGATCTGCGAACGCGCCTACAAGCTGCTGGTGTCGCAGGTCGGTTTTCCGCCGGAAGACATCATCTTCGATCCGAACATCTTTGCGATTGCCACCGGCATCGACGAGCACAACAACTACGCGGTCGATTTCATCAACGCCACCCGCTGGATCAGGGCGAACCTGCCGCATGCCAAGATCAGCGGCGGCGTCTCCAACGTCAGCTTCAGCTTCCGCGGCAACGACCCGGCGCGCGAAGCGATTCATACCGTCTTCCTGTACCACGCGATCCAGGCCGGCATGACGATGGGCATCGTCAATGCCGGCATGATGGGCGTCTATAGCGAGCTGTCGCCGGAACTGCGCGAGCGCGTCGAGGACGTGGTCCTGAACCGCCCTGTGACCGGCGACAATCCCGACAATCTGAATGCCACCGAGCGCATGATCGAATTCGCCGGCACCTTGAAGGCCGGCGGCAAGAAGGAAGAAGAGACGCTGGTCTGGCGCGAAGGCACGGTCCAGAAGCGGCTGGCGCATGCACTGGTACACGGCATCACGCAATGGATCGTCGAGGACACCGAGGAAGCGCGCCAGGAACTGCTGGTCAACGGCGGCCGGCCGATCCATGTGATCGAGGGCCCGCTGATGGATGGCATGAACATCGTCGGCGACCTGTTCGGGCAGGGCAAGATGTTCCTGCCGCAGGTGGTCAAGTCGGCGCGCGTCATGAAGCAGGCGGTGGCCCATCTGATTCCGTACATCGAAGCCGAGAAACTGCTGGAAGAGCGGCGCACCGGCGTCGCCGCCAAACCGAAGGGCAAGATCGTGATCGCCACCGTCAAGGGCGACGTCCACGACATTGGCAAGAACATCGTCTCGGTGGTCCTGCAGTGCAATAACTTCGAAGTCGTGAACATGGGCGTGATGGTGCCGTGCGCCGAAATCCTGGCCCGTGCCAAGGCCGAGAACGCCGACATCATCGGCCTGTCGGGACTGATCACGCCGTCGCTCGAAGAGATGGCGTATGTGGCCAAGGAGATGCAGCGCGATCCGTATTTCCGCGGCCTGAAGACGCCGCTGCTGATCGGCGGCGCGACCACCTCGCGTGCGCATACGGCGGTGAAAATCGCGCAGAACTACGATGGTCCGGTGGTGTACGTTGCCGACGCCTCGCGCTCGGTCTCGGTGGCGCAGTCGCTGCTCACGCCCGAGCAGCGCGACGCCTACATCGAAGAGATCGCGGTCGACTACGAACGCATCCGCATCCAGCATGCGAACAAGAAGGCGACGCCGCTGCTGAGCCTGGCGCAGGCCCGCCTCAACCGGATGGTGGTGCGCTTCGACGGCGCGGATGCACCGCAAAAGCCCAAGTTCATTGGCCGCCGGGTGTTCAAGAATGTCGATCTCGGCCTGCTGGCGCAATACGTTGACTGGGGCCCGTTCTTCCAGACCTGGGACCTCGCCGGTCCGTTTCCGGCCATCCTGACTGATCCGGTGGTGGGCGAATCGGCCAGCAAGGTGTTCGAAGAAGGGCAGGCGCTGCTCAAGAAAGTCATCGACGGCCGCTGGCTGTCGGCCAACGGCGTGATCGCCATGATGCCGGCCAACAGCGTCAACGACGACGACATCGAGATCTACACCGACGACACTCGCACCGACGTCGCCTTCACCTACTACGGCGTGCGGCAACAGGGCGTCAAGCCGGTAATCGACGGCGTGGCGCGGCCGAACCAGTGCCTGGCCGATTTCATCGCGCCGAAATCGTCGGGCGTGGCCGACTACATCGGCCTGTTCGCGGTCACTGCGGGCATCGGTATCGAGAAGCATGAAAAGCGCTTCGAGGATGCGCATGACGACTATTCGTCGATCATGCTCAAGTCGCTCGCCGACCGCCTGGCCGAAGCCTTTGCAGAACAACTGCACGAACGGGTTCGCACCGACCTGTGGGGATTTGCGCCCGACGAGTCGCTCGACAGGGCGGCCCTGATCGCCGAAACCTATCGCGGCATCCGGCCCGCGCCCGGCTATCCGGCTTGCCCGGAACATACGGTCAAGGCCGACATGTTCAAGCTGCTGCAGTGCGAGGAGATCGGCATGCAGCTCACCGAATCCTTCGCGATGTTTCCGGGCGCCTCGGTGTGCGGTTTCTACTTCGCCCATCCGGATTCGAAGTACTTCAGCGTCGGCAAGATCGGCGACGATCAGGTCACGGACATGACGCGCCGGCGCGGGGTTTCGAAGGACGAGGTCGAACGCTGGCTGGCGCCAAACATCGGCTAATTGTGCCTATGCGCGCTTGCCCGCATTTCGGTGCGGTTAGCGCCTTGTAAATGTTGCAATTCTGGTAGGCTCTCGGCGCAGAACCATCGCCGTAGAGCAACGGCGACAGGTCTTCCTTTACCCGCAGCCGAGCCCTACCATGCCACTCAAACTCAAGACGCCTGAAACCATCACAGGCAAGATCGTCGTCATCCTCGCGAGTGTCGGCATGACGCTCTTTGCGGTCCTGCTGGTTGCCAATTTCTCGAGCGGCGAGAAGCGGGTCATGGAGGACATTCCCCGCCTGTACTCGGTGGCGGACACACAGTTCGAGCGCTCCATGAGCGTGCTGCTCGGCCCGGCGATCATCGGCGGCAACAAGGTCGAGGCGCTGCTCAATGGCGACGAGATCTTCCCGGCGATGCTCAAGTCGATCCACGAAGCCAAACAGAGCGTCAACCTCGAAACCTACATCTACTGGTCCGAAAAGATCGGCGACGATTTTGCGGACGCACTGGCCGAGCGGGCCCGCGCCGGCGTCAAGGTGCATGTGCTGGTCGACTGGGTCGGCAGCAGCAAGATGGACGCGAAGGCCATCGACAAGATGGTCAAGGCGGGTGTGGAGTTCGAGAAATACCACCCGCTGCGCTGGTACACGCTTGGTCGCATCAACAACCGTACCCACCGCAAGCTGATGGTCGTCGACGGCAAGATCGGCTATACCGGCGGGGTTGGCATCGCCGCGCTATGGACCGGTAATGCGCAGGACCCGGATCACTGGCGCGATTCCCATTTCCGCATCGAGGGCCCGGTCGTGGCGCAGATGCAGGCCGTGTTCATGGATAACTGGATCAAGACCACCGGGCGTGTGCTGCACGGTCCGATTTATTTCCCACCGCTGGCAGCCGTCGGCGATCTCGGCGCGCAGACGTTTTCCAGTTCCCCTTCAGGCGGTACCGAAAGCATGCATCTGATGTACGAAATGGCGTTCACCGCGGCACGCCAGTCGATCTCGATTTCCAGCGCCTACTTCGTGCCGGACCAGCGCACCCGCGACACCCTGCTCAATGCGTTGAAACGTGGCGTCAAACTCAAGATCATCATGCCGGGCGCACATACCGATGCGGACACGGTACGCAGTTCGTCACGCGGCATGTGGGGCGAACTGCTGAAAGCCGGCGCCGAGATGTATGAATACCAACCGACCATGTATCACTGCAAGGTCATGATCGTCGATGGCCTGCTGACATCGGTCGGCTCGACCAATTTCGACGACCGTTCGATGCGCCTGAACGACGAGGCCAACGTCAATGTCTACAATGCCGAGTTCGCGCGCCGCCAGACGGTGATCTTCGAGCAGGACATTGCCAGGTCGCGCCGCATCACCTACGCGATGTGGAACGCGCGCCCGTGGAATGAAAAGCTCTGGGAAGTGGTGACGTCGCACATGGGCGCCCTGCTGTAGCGCTCCGGACAGCATCGGCCACGCGCGAATCAGCCGTGGGTTCACGCCGCATGTGCGGCACGCGCAGGATGTCGCCACGCGTGCAGCGGGCGTGTACACTCTGACCGCCGCCACGCCGGCAGATCCTGATCCCGGATCTCGATTCAACCCGATACGGAGGACCAGCGCATGCTGATCAATTGCGTTGCGTACGAAAATGGCACCAAGCTCGCCGATGTCGCGGTCGAGGACATCAGCGAATACCTCAAGCGGCCGGACTGCTTCGTCTGGGTGGCGCTGAAGGAAGCCGAGCCTGCCGAACTGCTACAGATGAGCGAGGAATTCGGCCTGCATGAACTGGCGGTCGAAGATGCCTCCAGCGGCCACCAGCGGCCGAAGATCGAAGAGTACGGCGATTCGCTGTTCGCCGTGGTACATACGGTCGAGCTGGTCGATGGCGAACTCAACGTCGGCGAGCTCGATGTATTCGTCGGTGAAAACTACGTGCTGTCGGCGCGTAACCGCAGCCAGCAGGGATTTCTCGGCGTGCGGGCCCGCTGCGAGCGCGAGCCAGACCTGTTGCGCCAGGGACCGGCGTTCGTGCTGTACGCCCTGATGGATGCAGTGGTGGACCGGTATTTTCCGGTCGCCGATGCGCTGGAACACGAGCTCGAAACGATCGAGGAACAGATCTTCAACAAGGGGTCGGAGCGCGCCAACATTCAGCGCCTCTACCAGTTGAAGCGCAAGGTCCTGATCCTCAAGCATGCCGTGGCGCCGCTGATGGAAGCCACCGGCAAGCTGTTCGGCGGCCGCGTGCCATCACTGTGCACCAATACCCAGGAATACTTCCGCGACGTCTACGATCACCTGTACCGCATCAACACCTCGATCGATACGATCCGCGACACCATCAGCACCGCGATCCAGGTCAACCTGTCGATGGTGGCGATCGACGAAAGCGAAGTGAACAAGCGCCTCGCCGCATGGGCCGCCATCTTCGCGGTGGCAACCGCGTTCGCCGGTATCTGGGGCATGAACTTCAAGTCGATGCCTGAGCTGCAATGGGAGTACGGCTATCCGGCTGCGATCGGCATCATGGTGTGCGTCTGCAGCTACCTGTATTACCGGTTCAGGAAATCAGGCTGGTTGTGAGCGGAATCTGTGAGCGGAATCTGTGAGCGGAATCTGTGAGCCGAATCTGTGGGCCGAATCTGACGCGTTACTGATTCTCGAATTTCGCTCAGGTCGCGAGCATGCTCAGCGCCACCGCCTCCGCCACCTTGATGCCATCGACCGCCGCCGACAGGATGCCGCCGGCATAACCGGCGCCTTCGCCGGCCGGGAACAGGCCGCGGGTGTTCAGGCTCTGGCAACCCTCGTTGCGGGTGATGCGGATCGGCGCCGAGGTGCGCGTCTCGACACCGGTCAGTACCGCGTCCTGCATCGCAAAGCCCCTGATCTGCTTGTCGAAGGCCGGTAGCGCTTCGCGGATTGCCGTAATGGCGTAGTCCGGCAGGGCGGTCGCAAGGTCGCCCAGGGTGACGCCCGGCGTATAGGACGGCGTCACCGCACCCAGCGTGGTTGATGGCCGGGCGGCGAGGAAGTCGCCCACCAGCTGGCCCGGTGCGTTGTAATTGCCGCCGCCGAGCACGTAGGCGCGCGACTCCCACTGCCGTTGGAAATCGATCCCCGCCAACGGGTGACCCGGATAGTCCGCCGGCGTGATGCCGACCACGATGCCGCTGTTGGCATTGCGCTCGTTGCGCGAATACTGGCTCATGCCGTTGGTGACCACCCGGCCGGGTTCGGAGGTCGCGGCCACTACCGTGCCGCCGGGGCACATGCAGAAACTGTAGACCGAGCGGCCGTTGCTGGCGTGATGCACCAGTTTGTAATCGGCCGCGCCGAGGATCGGATTGCCGGCGTTCGGTCCGAAGCGGGCATTGTCGATCAGCGACTGCGGATGCTCGATCCGGAAACCCAGTGAAAACGGCTTGGCTTCAAGGAAAACGCCGCGATCGTGCAGCATCTGGAAGGTATCGCGCGCGCTATGGCCGACCGCCAGCACCACGTGGTCGCTTGCCAGATGCTCGCCACCGGCCAGCACCACGCCGCGAATCCGGCCGTGATCGATATCGAGATCCTCGACCTTGCTCTGGAAGCGGAACTCGCCGCCCAGTTCCTCGATCGAGGCGCGCATCTTTTCCACCATCTGCACCAGCCGGAAGGTGCCGATGTGGGGCTTGCTGACGTAGAGGATCTCTTCCGGCGCATTCGCCTTGACGAACTCCATCAGGACCTTGCGGCCATAGTGTTTCGGGTCCTTGATCTGGCTCCACAGCTTGCCATCCGAAAAAGTACCGGCCCCGCCTTCGCCATACTGTACGTTCGATTCCGGATGGAGTTCGCGCTTGCGCCACAGGCCGAAGGTGTCCTTGGTGCGCTCGCGCACCGACTTGCCACGTTCGAGGATGATCGGACGAAATCCCATCTGCGCCAGGATCAGGCCGGCGAAAATACCGCACGGGCCGGTGCCGATGACGATCGGGCGCCGGGTCATGCCGGCCGGCGCCTGCGCCACGAAGTGGTAGCCGGTGTCAGGCGTGATGCCCACGCTGCGGTTGCCGTGCAGACGCTTGAGTACGGCAGGTTCATTCGCCACATCGACATCGAGCGAGTAGATCAGCACGATCGCGGTTTTCTTGCGGGCGTCGTAGCTGCGACGGAAAATCGTGAAGCCGTGCAGGTCGGCGGCCTCGATGCCGAGGCGGGCCAGAATCGCAGCCGGCAGGTCCGCCTCGACATGGTCGAGCGGCAGTTGAACGTCAGTCAATCGCAACATGCTGGAAAATCCGGATCAGGATAAAACGCCGGAACGACGCGGCAAGGCCGCATTTTACTCGACTCGATATCAAGATCCGGCAAAGCATCGGCATCAGGATGTTCCTGCGTGATGCAGCGAGCGACCCTGCGACAGGCGGACACACCATGCCGGCGCTGGCTAAAGGGAGCCGCCCCCAATGCGTCGGCCCGATCAGAAATGCGAACGCGAGCGCAGGTCCGACTTGCCGTGCAGCGTGGCCAGCACCGACCCGGTCGGACTGACCGTCTCCAAGTGCACGTCGAAACCCCACAGCCGCACGATATGCTTCAGCATCTCGTCGGTGTGCTGGCTCAGGGGCCGCCGCTGGAACTGGCTATGCCGCAACGTCAACGCCCGATCGCTATGGGTGTTGACCGACCAGACCTGGATGTTCGGTTCGCGGCTACCGAGGTTGTATTGCTCGGCCAGTTGCGCGCGGATATAGCGGTAGCCGCTTTCGTCGTGGATCGCCGAAATCGTCAGCTTGTCCGCCTTGTCGTCGTCCAGCACCGAAAAGAAGTGGAAGTCGCGAATCAGTTTCGGCGACAGGTACTGGGCGATGAAACTCTCGTCCTTGAAGTTGCGCATGGCGAAGTCGAGCGTCTTGCGCCAGTCGCTGCCTGCGATGTCCGGAAACCAGGCCCGGTCTTCGTCGGTCGGTTCTTCGCAGATGCGGCGAATGTCGCGCATCATCGCAAAGCCGAGCGCATACGGATTGATGCCGCTGAAATGGTTGCTCGTCACCGGCGGCTGATACACCACGTTGGTATGGCTCTGCAAGAATTCCATCATGAAGCCGTCGCCGACCACGCCCTCGTCGTAAAGCTGGTTCAGGATCGTGTAATGCCAGAAGGTGGCCCAGCCTTCGTTCATGACCTGGGTCTGGCGTTGCGGATAGAAGTACTGTGAAATCTTGCGCGAAATGCGCACGATCTCGCGCTGCCACGGCGCCAGCAGCGGCGCAGATTTTTCGATGAAATACAGCAGGTTTTCCTGCGGCTCGGCCGGAAAACGTTCGCTTTGCGTCAGGGCGACGGCGGCGTCGCGGCGCGGCACGGTACGCCACAGATCGTTGACCTGCGACTGCAGGTATTCTTCGCGCTCCTTCTGGCGCGCGGTTTCTTCTGTCAGGGACAAGCGGGCCGGGCGCTTGTAGCGGTCCACGCCGTAACTCTGCAGCGCATGACAGGAATCGAGCAGCAGTTCAACCGCTTCGACGCCATGGCGGCGCTCGCAGTCGGCGATGTAGTTTTTTGCGAACACCATGTAGTCGATGATCGCGTCGGCATCGGTCCAGGTGCGGAACAGGTAGTTCCCCTTGAAGAAGGAATTGTGGCCATACGCCGCGTGTGCGATCACCAGCGCCTGCATGGTCAGGCTGTTTTCTTCCATCAGGTAGGCAATGCAGGGATTGGAATTGATGACGATTTCATACGCCAGTCCCATCTGTCCGCGCTTGTAGCTTTTTTCGGTGGACAGAAAATGCTTGCCGAACGACCAGTGGTTGTACGACACCGGCATGCCGACCGATGCGTAGGCGTCCATCATCTGCTCGGCACTGATGATCTCGAGCTGGTTCGGGTAGGTGTCGAGACCGAACTGCTCCGCCACCCGGCGAATCTCCGCATGCGCCTGCTCGATCAGGTCGAAGGTCCACTCCGACTGTTCCGGCAGACGGGCCGGCATGTTGTCGGACAATGGCAGTGCGCTTTGTAGAAAAGTGGTCATACCGGTTGCCTCATGGTTCAGCGGCCGTCTTGTCGGCTCCTGCGTGCGCTGCGATCAGCGCCATGTCATTGTCCGTGCCATTGCCGTGCCGCTACTACGTCCGTTACCGTATCCGTGCCGCGCCCTCACTTCGGCTGCTTCTTGAACAATTCACGGAACACCGGGTAGATATCGGCCGGCGACTCGATCTTCTGCATCGCGAAGTTGGGATGTTCATCGAGCACCTGGGTGTACTCCTGCCACAGGTTCTGCGGCTCGCCATCGGTGATCTCGACATAGGCGTAGTACTGCACCGCATGCATGACGCTGTTGATCATCAGCTGGCGGCACAGCACCGAGTCATTGTCCCAGTTGTCGCCGTCGGAGGCCTGCGCGACATAGCTGTTCCACTCACTGCTCGGATAGCGCTCGTGCATGATTTTCATCAGCAGGTGCAACGCCGACGACACGACGGTGCCGCCCGACTCGCGGGAATGAAAGAATTCATGCTCGTCGACTTCGGAGGCCGAGGTGTGGTGCCGGATGAAGACCACCTCGATCTTGTCATAGGCGCGGGTCAGGAACAGGTACAGCAGGATGAAGAAGCGCATGGCGGTTTCTTTCTTGCTCTCGTCCATCGATCCCGATACGTCGAGGATGCAGAACATGACCGCCTGGCTGGACGGCTTCGGTACCTTGATGCGATTGCTGTAGCGCAGGTCGAACGGATCGATGAAGGGAATCGCCAGGAGGCGCGTGCGCAGCAAGTGGATTTCCGCCTTCAGCTTGACCACCCTCGGATCGCCTTCATCCGTCACCAGCAACAGGCCGGCGAGCTCGGTTTCGGCTTCGGTGAGACGCCGGCGCGAGCCGCCACCGACGGCGATGCGCCGGCCCAGGGCGCCGCGCAGCGAACGCAAGACGTGGATGTTGGAATTGGTGCCCGACATGTTGTAGCCGGCGCGCTGGTTCTTGTGTTCGGTGGTCGAGGCCAGCTGCGTCTTGACCATGTTGGGCAGTTCGAGATCCTCGAAGAAGTAATTCATGAATTCTTCGCGCGTCAGCTCGAATGCGAAATCGTCTTCGCCCCCCTGTTCGCTGTTGCCCGCCTTGCCGCGGCCGCCGCCGGCACCGCCCTTGGGACGCGCGACGCGATCGCCTTTCAGGTACTCGGAATTTCCGGGCAAGACTTTTTCCCAGACACCGCCCTGGGTATGTCCGAAACTCGGCTCATTGGTGTCCTTGACCGGGATGGAGACTTTCTCGCCGCTGTCGATATCGGTGATGGAACGTCCCTTGATGGCGCGCGTGACCGCCTCCTTGATCTGACCCTTGTGGCGCTGAAGGAAGCGCTCGCGGTTGATCGCAGATTTGTTCTTGCCCTGCAAACGCCGGTCGATGAGATATGACAAATTGCCTCCTGCCAGAATTCAGACTGGCGCCGGATGGCCTCCGGCACCGCTTCACCCTTCCCGCATCCCTGTTGTCTGCTGCCGGTTGCATGTCACTGCCTGCTTCCTACATTCGTCCGGACCCGCCAGATACAAGGTGGCTCAAGAAGATTTCCGCACCCGCAGATACCATTCGCACAGCAACCGCACCTGCTTGGCGGTATACCCTTTCTCGACCATGCGGGCGACGAACTCCTGATGCTTGTGCGCATCGTCGGCGCTGGCCTTCGCGTTGAATGAAATTACCGGTAATAGTTCTTCCGTATTCGAGAACATTTTTTTCTCGATCACGGTGCGCAGCTTTTCGTAACTGGTCCACGCCGGGTTCTTGCCCGCATTGTGGGCCCGCGCCCGAAGGACGAAATTGACGATCTCGTTGCGGAAATCCTTCGGGTTGGAAATGCCGGCCGGCTTCTCGATTTTTTCCAATTCGTTGTTCAACGAGTTACGGTCAAAACTTTCGCCGGTGTCGGGATCGCGGAATTCCTGGTCCTGAATCCAGAAATCGGCAAACGTCACATACCGGTCGAAAATATTCTGGCCATACTCGGAGTAGCTTTCGAGATACGCCGTCTGGATTTCCTTGCCGATGAATTCGACGTAGCGCTGCGCCAGGTACTCCTTGATGTACGCGTAATACTTCTGCTCGGTTTCGGCCGGGAACTGCTCGCGCTCGATCTGCTGTTCCAGCACATACAGCAGATGCACCGGGTTGGCCGCCACTTCCGTGTTGTCGAAGTTGAAGACCTTCGACAGGATCTTGAATGCGAAGCGCGTCGACAGGCCGTTCATGCCTTCGTCCACACCGGCATAGTCACTGTACTCGTGCATCGACTTCGCCTTCGGATCGGTATCCTTCAGGTTCTCGCCGTCGTAGACCTGCAACTTGCTGAAGATGCTGGAATTCTCCGGCTCCTTCAAGCGCGACAGGATCGCGAACTGCGCCATCATCTTCATCGTCCCCGGCGCACATGCCGCTTGCGACAGCGACGAATTGCGCAGCAGCTTGTCGTAGATCTTGATTTCATCCGACACGCGCAGGCAGTACGGCACCTTCACGATATAGATACGGTCGAGGAAGGCTTCATTGTTTTTATTGTTACGAAATGTCTTCCACTCCGATTCGTTGGAGTGCGCGAGGATGACGCCATCGAAGGGAATTGCGCCGAAGCCTTCGGTGCCCTTGAAATTGCCTTCCTGCGTTGCAGTGAGCAAAGGGTGCAGCACCTTGATCGGCGCCTTGAACATCTCGACGAATTCCATCAGGCCCTGATTCGCCAGGCACAGGCCGCCCGAGTAGCTGTAGGCGTCCGGATCGTCCTGCGAATATTCTTCCAGCTTGCGGATATCGACCTTGCCGACCAGCGAAGAAATGTCCTGGTTGTTTTCATCGCCCGGTTCGGTCTTGGAGATCGCGATCTGCTTCAGGATCGACGGAAAGCGCTTGACCACGCGGAACTGGTTGATGTCGCCATTGAATTCATGCAGGCGCTTGACGGCCCACGGGCTCGGAATGGAGTGCAGGTAGCGGCGCGGGATGCCGTAGTCCTCTTCCAGGATTTCACCATCTTCGAGATCGTTGAACAGGCCGAGCGGCGATTCGTTGACCGGCGAACCCTTGATTGCGTAAAACGGAATCTTCTCCATCAGCGATTTCAACTTTTCGGCGATGGAAGATTTGCCGCCGCCGACCGGACCGAGCAGATAGAGGATCTGCTTGCGCTCCTCGAGGCCCTGCGCCGCGTGCCGGAAGTACGCGACCACCTGTTCGATCACTTCCTCGGTGCCGTAGAACTCGCGGAATGCGGGGTAGATCTTGATGACCTTGTTGGCGAAGATCCGCGAGAGCCGCGGATCGTGCCGGGTGTCGACCAGTTCGGGCTCGCCGATGGCGGCCAGCATGCGTTCCGCAGCGCTGGCATACACCAGCCGATCACGCTTGCATAGGTCCAGATACTCTTGAAGGGAAAATTCTTCCTCGCGAGTACGTTCATACCGTGCTGCGTAGTTATCAAAGATCTTCATGTGGAGCTGTCCTTTGCATTGATCTGACGATCGCTGGCAGTCGCTAACGGAGGATGGAATTTGCTGCCAAGATTTCCACCCCGCAAGGAAATAATACGCGCAATCTTTTGCATCCGCCTTGCATATTGTGCGGCAAAAAAATTTTAAGTGCAGGCACGCCACACTCTGCACCACGCCTGTTTATAGGCTTCCGAATGAGCGCCACAACAGGCGTTACATCATGTAACTATCAATGTTGAAACATCTGCATCTTTTCGACCGTGTCGCGACGCATGCAACTGCGGCCGCTTGCTGGTTTTGGCTATCACACGCGCATCGACATCGCCGCAATTTCGCACCCGGCGCAAACGATCGACGCCCGCATTTTCTGACCGGGACGATGTTTCGGGTTGCGGTGTAGTCGCATGTTGCTGCTGTTGCGTGCAACGCCGAATATCGAAACCCGCCTCGGCGCATTACATGCTTCACCAAGTAAGAGCATCGAATGCACCGGTTTGTTCATTACTGACGCAGAAGCAGCGCACTCGGTTGACGGCTTGTAAAAATTTAGCGCGCACGTGCCGCAAGAGCGGATTGCCCATGTGGCAAAATGCGATGCCCTCCGCACCGTTGCGGCACGGCCCATCGTCCGGGTGCATCCGGTCTGTTTCGACTTCACCACCCAACGCCAATGACCCTCTCCGCCGCGCCCACCGATGACCTGAACAACCCGCCATATCGGGTCAAGAATTCTCCTGTCCACGGCCGCGGTGTCTTTGCCCGTCGCAAGATCCGGGCCGGAGCGCTGATCATCGAATACGGCGGCGACCGCATCGATTACGACCTCGCCTGCATCGATGCGGCGGCACGTGACGACGATTCCAACCACACGTTCCTGTTCAGCCTGGAAGACGGCCGCGTGATCGACGGCGGACGCAACGGCAACGATGCGCGCTGGATCAATCATTGCTGCGAGCCGAATTGCGAAGCACGCGAAGAAGACGGCAGAATTTACATCCATGCCCTGTGCGACATCGCCCGCGGCGAAGAACTGAACTACGACTATGGCCTGGTGCTGGAAGAGCGCTACACGGCGGCGCTCAAGCGCGCCTACGCCTGCCGTTGCGGCAAGCCGGGATGCCGCGGCACGTTGCTCGCGCCGAAGCGCCGCACACGCAAATCGTAGATGCATGCTGGCGCAACGCCCCATTTAAACAACAATACAGAGCGTTCCGCACCATTCAATCCATTCGTTTGTTAAAGAGTCGTCAATCGTTCCCGCAAGGTTCGTTACCGAACAGAACGGGGCCGGGAAGCTCGATACGCTTCGACCTAACGTGACTTGCGGCAACTTGCATGCAGCGTCAAGCGTTACCGATTTTTATCCTGAGGGCTGACAATGAACAAAGTAATGAAACTGGCCGTCGCGGCTGCACTGCTGGGCTGCGCATCCGGCGCGATGGCGCAAGCCATGTCGTACTACCCATCGTGGTACATCATGCCGAGCCTGAATTCGATGGACCCGGATTCGGTGTTTGGCACCGACCACCGCGGCCAAGGCGTTGGCCTGAAGTTCGGCAAGGTGTTGAGCCCGGCTTGGGACATGCAGCTCGGCGCAACCTACGCCCGTGCACGCGGCAATGGCACACGTTATCAGCAAGACACCCTGGGCGTGGACGCGCTGTACATGTTCTCGCGTTCGGCTTTCCGTCCGTTTCTGCTGGCCGGTATCGGCGCGGAATATGACAAGGGCAACACGGCACGTGGCGAAATCTCGAAGACATCGCCCTACCTGGCCGCTGGCGCCGGTTTTCAGTACGCTTTCAGCGACCAGTGGTCGATGCAGGCTGACGTACGCCGTACACACGGCTATCTGCGCGACAGCGGTTTCAATTCGCACAGCGGCAGCAACACCTACATCACGGTCGGCCTGAACTACTACTTCGACAAGCAGCCGCCTGCACCCGTGGCCGTCGCAGCAGCACCGATGCCAATGCCGGCGCCGATGCCAGCACCGGCACCGCCACCACCGCCGCCAGCACCACGCTTTGAAAAAGTGACGATGTCGGCCACTGAACTGTTCGAATTCGACCGCGCCGAACTGCGTGGCCCACAGGCGAAACTCGACGAGATCGCTGGCGTCCTGTCTGACAACCCGGGTGTGAACAACATCGTGGTCACCGGCTACACCGATCGCATCGGTTCGGACAAGTACAATCAGAAACTGTCGGAGCGTCGCGCAAACGCCGTGAAGGCTTATCTGGTCGGCAAGGGTATCGACGGTTCGCGTCTGACGGCGGTTGGCAAAGGTGAAGCCAACCCGGTCGTCGAGTGCACCGAAAAGAAAATGGCCGCACTGATCAAGTGCCTCGAGCCTAACCGTCGCGTCGAAGTCGAGCAGATCACGATCGAACGCAAGGTGCAGTAACAGCGGAACAAGTCGATCCGGGCCGGCACCTCCGGCCGGATCGACGAATCCGGCAATTTAAAACAAAGCGCTCCGGCGCTTTTTTTGCGTTCAGGTGTCGTGCGGCCGATGTGGTCCGTGTGCGCCGCCGGCAGCGTGGCAGAAGCAATCGACGCTGTGGTCGTTGACGATGCCCATCGACTGCATGTAGGCGTAGACGATGGTCGAGCCGATGAACTTGAAGCCGCGCGCCTTCAGATCCTTCGAGATGCGGTCCGACAGCGGCGTACTTGTGGGCGTCGTGGCAGCGGTCCAGGCATTGCGGATCGGCGAGCCGCCGACGTAAGGCCAGAGAAACGTCGCCAGGCCACCACTGCTCTCGCACAACCGCAGATAGGCCTGCGCATTGGTGATCGTGGCAGCGACCTTGAGACGGTTGCGCACGATGCCGGGGTCCATCAGAAGTTCGGCAACCTTGGCATCGTCATAAGCCGCGATCCTGACCGCGTCCCAATCATCGAAGACGCGGGCATAGTGCGCCCGCTTGTTGAGGATGGTTTCCCACGACAAGCCAGCCTGCGCGCCTTCGAGGTTGAGCATTTCGAACAGGGTGCGCTCCTCGTGGCAGGGCACGCCCCACTCGTGGTCGTGATAATGCAGATACAGCGGATTGGCCGGATTGGCCCAGCGGCAGCGAACCGGTGACGAAGCGGGCGTCGTCATGCCGGACTCAGCCAAACTTGCGCAGCGCGTCGAGCGCGAGGCCGGCGCCGATGCTGCCGAACAGATCGCCTTCGACCGAGCGCGCCGCCGGCAGCAGCGCACTGATGGTTTCGCGCAGCAGCGGCACGCCGCTCGAGCCGCCGGTGAAGAACACGGTATCGATGTCGCCAGCACGCACGCCGGCGTCTGTCAGCAGTCCGTCCACCGTGTCAGCGACCTTTTCCACCAGATGGCCGATCGCGTGATCGAAGCCGCTGCGGGTCAGCGCCAGCGTCGGCGCGCCCGCCAGGCGCTCCAGCGGCAAGGCGATGGTGGCGGCGTCGGACAAGCCGATCTTGCCTTCTTCCATGCGAATCGCCAGCCAATGTCCGGCGCGCTGCCGCACCAGGTCGAGCAGGCGCTCCAGGCGGTCGCGCTCGGCGGCGTCGCGCAGTACGTCCTGCAACTGGCTCCAGATTTTTTGCGTGTATGCGAGGTTGATGGTGTGCCAGGTCGCCAGGTTGAAGTAGTAACTCGACGGCACTTCGCTGCCGTTCTTGAGCAGCGAGCCCATGCCCAATAGCGGCATGACGGTGGTCAGGCTCAGGTACTTGTCGAAGTCGGTGCCGCCGACGTGGACGCCGGCGCTGGCGAGAATGTCGTCGTGCCGTTCGTCGCACCGGGCGCGCTCGGGCGAGAGCCGGATCAGCGAAAAATCCGAGGTGCCGCCGCCAATGTCGGCCACCAGCACCAGTTCCTCGCGGTCGATGGTCGCCTCGTAGGCGAACGCGGCGGCGATCGGTTCGTACTGGAATTCGATGTGGCGGTAGCCGGCTTCCTCGGCGATCTCGGCCAGGGTGTCTTCGGCCTTCTGGTCAGCCTCCGCGTCGCCATCGACGAAATGTACCGGCCGACCGAGCACGGCGCTATCGAAGCTGCGGCCGGCGGCCAGTTCGGCGCGGCGTTTCAGCTCGCCATGGAATTGCGCCAGCAGGGTGCGAAACGGCAGGGCGCGGCCCATGACCTCGGTCTGGCCGTCGATCAGGCTGGTGCCGAGCAGGCTCTTGAGCGAGCGCATCAGCCGGCCTTCGTAGCCCACCAGGTAATTTGCCAGTGCGGCGCGCCCGAAGTAGACCGCGTCTTCATCGGCATTGAAGAACACCACCGACGGTAGCGTGGTCTTGCCGTCTTCCAGCGCCAGCATGGCGCTCTGGCCGGGCCGACTCCAGCCGACGGTCGAATTCGAGGTGCCGAAGTCGACGCCGCAGGCGTGTGCCGCCGAGGATGCAAGCGGAGATGCGGCCGGGGATGCTTCGGATTTCATCATGTCTGGGCTTCTGTGAACGGTCGCCATCATATGCCATCGGGCGTCTTCACTGCGCGACAGCTGTCATTTTGTAATGCGACCCACCGCCATTTTGGCCTTGGCTGTCTATGGTAGTCTGCACCGAACCGCTTCCGGCGGCCTCGCCTTATTTTTGCAACCACGACGCAACAGGAGCGCCCTTGCCGTCGACTCAACACGACCCGCTGACCGTCGGCGCCTTGCTGATTGCCGTGAGCGACAACACCAACGACCTGATCTTCGTCAAAAATGTCGAGGGCGAACTGCTGTTCGCCAATCCCGCCGCGCTGCAACAGCTCGGCCGGACACATGAGGCGGCGATGGGCGGCAAGAGCCGGGCGCTGTTTGCGCGCCAGGAAGACGCCGACCGCATCGATCGTGACGACCGCCGCGTGATGGAAGGGCGCCGGCCGGTCACGCTGGAGCAGACCCTGCATTTGCCGGGAGGCGTGCGCACCTACTCGACCACGAAATCGCCCTGGTACGGCAGCGATGGGCAGCTGCTGGGCGTGATCGGCATCAGCACCGACATCACCGCACGCAAGCTGGCGGAGGACTCGCTGCGGGCGCGCGAACTGCAGCTCGAAGCCACCATCGCCGAACGCACCGCCGCGCTGCGCGAACTGACCAACCACATCGAAACCATTCGCGAAGAAGAAAAACGCGCCATCGCCCGCGAGCTCCACGACGACATGGGCGCGACCCTGACCTCGCTGTCGATGCACCTGCAGGGCGCCTACGTGCTCTTTCCTGATGAAGAAAAATGGCGGGTGCGCAAGGCGAAGATCCAGTCGCTGCTGGCCGAAGTCGTGGCCAGCACCCGCCGCATGCAGACCAGCCTGCGGCCGACGATGCTCGACCTGTTCGGCCTGAAGACCGCGATCGGCGACCTGCTGGCCGAATTCGGCGAACAGTCCGGGCTGGCCTGCCGGCCCAGCCTGCCCGATGAAGAGCTGCCGATGGATGGCAGGCTCGACATCGCGCTGTACCGGATGCTGCAGGAAGTCCTCAATAACGTCGCCAAGCACGCACAGGCCACCGCGGTCGAGGTGATCCTCGACATCGACGAAGACCAGCTTGCGCTGATCGTGCGCGACGACGGCGTGGGCATCGCCGACGAACGATTGCACAACACGGTAACCTATGGCCTGCGTGGATTGCATGAACGCGCCGCCTTCCTCGGCGGGCATATCGCGATCCGCGGCAACCCGACCGGCGGGACCACGGTGGCGATCCGGATCCCGCTGGCCGCGACGGCGCCGTCGCCACGCTGAGCCGCACCGACCGCTTCATTATCCGTTTCATCTACTGAAAAATCGCATGACCGATCTCGTCGTCGTCCGCAAGGAAGGCTTGTATTGCGTGCCGGGCCGCTTCTACATCGATCCGTGGCGGCCGGTCGAGCGCGCGGTGATCACGCATGCGCATGCCGACCATGCGCGCACAGGACACGGTCACTACCTGGCTGCGGCGCCCGGCGCCGGCATCCTGCGCGCGCGGCTGGGCGAGATCACGCTCGACGCCATCGATTACGGCCAGACGGTCATCCACAACGGCGTGACGATTTCCCTGCATCCGGCCGGCCATGTGCTGGGTTCGGCCCAGGTCCGCATGGAATACAAGGGCGAGGTCTGGGTCGCATCGGGCGACTACAAGGTCGAAGCCGACGGCACCTGCGCGCCGTTCGAGCCGGTGCGCTGCGACACCTTCATCACCGAATCGACCTTCGGCATGCCGATCTACCGCTGGAAGGCGCAGGCTGACATTTTCAGCGAGATCAACGACTGGTGGCGCGCCAATGCCGAACAAGGCCGCGCCAGCGTGCTGTACTGCTATTCGTTCGGCAAGGCGCAGCGCATCCTGCACGGCATCGACGCGACGATCGGACCGATCATCTGCCATGGCGCAGCAGAACCGTTGAACCAGGTCTATCGCGAAGCGGGCGTGGTCCTGCCGCCGACCTTGCTGGCAACCGAAGTCAGCGACAAGGCCCTGTTCAAGCGGGCATTGGTGATCGCGCCGCCCTCGGCCGGTGGCTCGCCGTGGATCAAGCGTTTCGGTGACTACAGCGACGCCTTCGCCAGCGGCTGGATGCAGGTGCGCGGCGCGCGGCGACGGCGCAGCGTCGACCGCGGCTTCGTGCTGTCGGACCATGCCGACTGGCCCGGCCTGATGCAGGCGATCGGCGCATCGGGCGCGCCGCGGGTGATCGTCACGCACGGGCAGATTCCGACCATGGTGCGCTGGCTGCAGCAAAATGGGCTGGAGGCCGGCGCGTTCGAAACCGAATACGGCGCCGAGGACGGGAACGAGGTCGTGCAAACTGCGGCACCAGCCGATGCGTGAGTTCGCGCGCCTGTATGCCGAACTTGACGGCACCACGTCAACCAACCGCAAGCTCGACGCGCTGCAGAATTACTTTCGCAATGCGCCGCCGACCGATGCTGCATGGGCGCTGTATTTTCTGGCAGGCGGCAAACCGCGCCAGGCGGTGCCGACCAAGCTGCTGCGGGAAAATGCGATCGCCTTCGCCGCCATCGACGACTGGCTGTTTGAAGAGTGTTATCAGGCGGTCGGCGACCTCGCCGAAACCATCGCGCTGATCCTGCCGCCGCCGCAACACGTGAGCGACATCGGACTGGCGACCTGGATGACCGAGCGCATCGCACCCCTGCGCGGCGCCGATCCCGAGGTGGTGCACGCCGCGCTGTCGGGCTTCTGGAACGCGCTGGACAGCCGCGAGCGCTTCCTGCTGGTCAAGCTGATCGGCGGCGGCTTTCGGGTCGGCGTCTCGCGGCTGCTGGTCACGCGTGCGCTGGGCGTGGTCGCCGGCGTCGACAGCAAGCTGATCGCGCAGCGCCTGATGGGATGGACAGACGGCGGCGTGCGCCCGACCGCCACGCATTTCGCGCAGCTCATCAGCGCGCAATCGGCAGACGAACATGCGCAGCGCGGTGGCCAGCCGTATCCGTTCTTCCTGGCGCATCCGCTGCAGGCCGAACCGGCGAGCCTGGGCGACATCGGCCAGTGGCAGGCGGAATGGAAATACGACGGCATCCGCGCGCAGCTGGTGCGGCGCGATCACGGCAGCTGGCTCTGGTCGCGCGGCGAGGACCTGATCACCGACCGCTTTCCCGACCTGAGCACGATCGCACTGCCGGAGGGTTGCGTGATCGACGGCGAAATCCTGATCTGGAAAAACGACGCCCCGGCCTCCTTCGCAGATCTGCAGAAACGCATCGGACGCAAGACCGTATCGGCCAGGCTGCAGGCTGAATTACCCGCCGTGCTGATCGCCTACGATCTGCTCGAACACGACGGCGCCGACCTGCGCGCCCTGCCGCAGCGCGCGCGCCGGTTGCTGCTGGAACAAGTGGTGGCCGCGGTCGGTTCGCATCGCCTGATCCTGTCGCCGGTGATCGTGGCCGACGACTGGAGCGCGCTGGCGACGATCCGCGAAAGCGCGCGCCAGCGCGGCGTCGAAGGCATGATGCTCAAGGCCGTGACGGCGCAGTACGGCGTCGGCCGCACCAAGGATGTCGGTACCTGGTGGAAGTGGAAAATCGATCCCTACACGGTGGATGCGGTGCTGATCTATGCCCAGGCCGGGCATGGCCGCAGGGCGTCGCTCTACACCGACTACACCTTCGCAGTATGGGATACGGACGCCGCCGGCGAGCGTCGCCTGGTGCCTTTCACCAAGGCGTACTCCGGCCTGACCGATGTCGAGATCGGCCAGGTGGACGCCAGGATCCGCAAGACGACCATCGAGAAATTCGGTCCGGTGCGCAGCGTCAAGCCGAGCATGGTGTTCGAAATCGGCTTCGAAGCCATCGCCCTGTCGAGCCGTCACAAGGCAGGCGTGGCAGTGCGCTTTCCCCGCATGCTGCGCATCCGCGATGACAAGCCGGTCGAGGAAGCTGACACGCTCGACACGCTCAAGGGCCTGCTGGCGTGAGGCGCTCCTTGCGTTCGCAGATCCGCAAGATCGAACCGGCTGCGGAACCGCAGGTCGAGCCGCCGAGCGCCGCAGCGGTCGACCTGCAGACGGGTGAAATCTATCCTGCCACGACCACCACTGCCGACTGGTTCGCGGTGCGCGGGTGGAAGATCTTTCCATTCCAGCGTACGGTCTGGAAAGCCGCACTGCAGGGCAAGTCCGGCCTGCTGCACGCGACCACCGGGTCCGGCAAGACCTACGCCGTCTGGTTCGCCGCCCTGCAGCGTTCGCAACGGCTGGAAGCGACGCAAAAACAGAAATCTGCCGGTGGCATCCGGGTGCTCTGGATCACGCCGATGCGGGCGCTCGCGGCCGACACCCTGCGCGCGCTGCAGGCGCCTGCCGCCGACCTGATGCCGCATTGGACCATCGGCGCCCGCACCGGCGACACCGCCTCGGCCGAACGGGCGCGCCAGGCCCGGATGCTGCCGGCGGCGTTGGTGACGACGCCCGAGAGCCTGTCGCTGATGCTGTCGAAAGCCGACGCCGCGCAACAATGCCGGCAACTCGACATGGTGATCGTCGATGAATGGCATGAACTGCTGGGCAGCAAGCGCGGCGTGCAGGTGCAACTGGCGCTGGCGCGGCTGCGGCAGTGGCGGCCAGCGCTGGTGGTGTGGGGCCTGTCGGCCACACTCGGCAACCTCCGGCAGGCGCAGGACGCGCTGCTTGGCGTCGACGCTGGCACGCTGGTCGAGGGCGGCGTGAAGAAGGCGTTGCTGGTCGATACCCTGATCCCGGTGAATCCTTCGCGCTTTCCTTGGGGCGGCCATCTCGGTATCCAGATGCTGCAGCCCGTGATCGACGAGATCGAGCGGCACCAGACCACGCTGGTCTTCACCAACACCCGCTCGCAGGCAGAGATCTGGTATCAGAACATGTTGGCCGCCCGGCCGGACTGGGCCGGCCTGATCGCGCTGCATCACGGCTCGCTCGACAAGGCAGTGCGCGAGTGGGTCGAACTGGGCTTGAAGCGCGGCGCGCTCAAGGCGGTGATCTGCACCTCCAGCCTGGATCTCGGCGTCGACTTCCTGCCGGTCGAGCGCGTGCTGCAGATCGGCAGCGCCAAGGGTGTGGCCCGGTTGCTGCAGCGCGCCGGCCGCAGCGGTCACGCACCGGGCCGGGTGTCGCGTGTCACGCTGGTGCCGACCAATACGATGGAGCTGCTGGAAGCGGCAGGTGCGCAGACAGCGATCGCCGCGCGCAACGTGGAATCGCGGCTGATACCGGACAAACCGCTCGACGTTCTGGTGCAGCACTTGGTCACAGTGGCGCTGGGCGGCGGCTTCACCTCGGACGCGCTGTATGCCGAGGTGAAGAGCGCGTACGCGTATCGCGATCTGTCGCCGGAGGAATGGCAGTGGGCGCTCGACTTCGTGGCGCGCGGCGGCCAGAGCCTGACCGTGTATCCGGAATACCGGCGCGTGCTGATGGACGAAGAGGGCGTCTATCGGGTGCCGGATGCCGCCATCGGCCGCCGGCACCGGATGGGCATCGGCACGATCGTCTCGGACGCCACGATGTCGGTGAAGTACCTCTCGGGCAGCACGGTCGGCAGCGTCGAGGAATCGTTCATCTCGCGCATGCACAAGGGCGACCATTTCCTGTTCGGCGGCCGCATCCTGGAATTCATCCGGGTCCACGAAATGACCGCCTACGTGAAGCGCGCCACCGGCAGCAAGGGTGCGGTGCCGCGCTGGCAGGGCGGCAAGATGCCGATGTCGTCCGAGCTCGCGCATGCGGTGCTGGCGCGGCTGGAAGACGCGGTGGCAGGCCGTTTCAGCGGACCGGAAATGCAGGCCGTCAAGCCGCTGCTGGAGGTGCAGCAGCGCTGGTCCGGCCTGCCGACCTCGACCCGGCTGGTGCTGGAGACCACCATCAGCCGCGAAGGCCAGCACCTGTTCGTCTATCCCTTCGCCGGGCGCGCCGTGCACATGGGCCTGGCCTCGCTGCTGGCGTATCGGATGGCCAGGCGCGCGCCGGCGACGTTTTCGATCGCGATCAACGATTACGGTTTCGAATTGCTGTCGGCCACGCCGGTTGACTGGAGAAGCGCACTGGCAGTGCAGACGTCCGACAGCAACGGCAATGACAATGGCAATGACAATGACAATGGAATAGGCAAAAGCGATAACGATGACCTGCTTGCCTCCAGCAATCTGCTGGAAGACGTTCTGGCAAGCCTGAACGCCGCCGAGCTTTCCCAGCGGCGTTTCCGCGAGATCGCCCGCATCGCCGGCCTGATCTTCCAGGGCTACCCGGGCCAGCCAAAAAGCGCGCGCCAGCTGCAGGCGTCGTCGAGCCTGTTCTTCCAGGTCTTCCGCCAGCATGACGCGGCGAATCTGTTGCTCACGCAGGCGCAGCGCGAAGTGCTGGAGCAGGAGCTGGAACTCGGCCGCCTGCGCGCCACGCTGGTCGAACTGCAGGGCCGCAGCCGTGAATTTCATGAAACCCGGCAAGCCACGCCATTCGCCTTTCCGCTGATGGTGGAGCGTTTTCGCGAGAAGCTCACCAGCGAAAAATTGTCGGACCGGGTCGCGCGAATGGTGCGGGAGCTGGAGAAGGCGGCGGCGCTTTAAAATTCATCCCATCCCGGTCATGATTGCCCTTACACCCCCGATGCACATCACCCTCGCCGACGAAGTCCTGATCCTGCTGCCGCAGCGCGCCCTGTACTGGCCCGCGCAGCGGCTGCTCGCGATCGCCGATATCCATTTCGGGAAGGCGGCGTCGTTCCGGGCGCTCGGTGTGCCGGTGCCGGCCGGGACCACCACGCAGAATCTCGATGCGGTCGATGCGCTTCTGGACCTGCATCCGGTCGAACACATCCTGTTCCTGGGTGATTTCCTGCATGCGAAGGCGGCGCACGCGAGTGCCACGCTGGGCGCGATCCGGCAGTGGCGTGACCGGCATGCGGCGCTGCGGCTGACGCTGGTGCGTGGCAACCACGATGACCGCGCTGGCGATCCGCCGGCCGATCTGCGCATCGCCGTGGTGGATGAGCCGCACGTGATCGGTCCGTTCGCGTTTTGCCATCATCCGCAGGAAAGCACACAGGGCCATGTGATTGCCGGACACGTGCACCCGGTGCACCGGCTCGCCACGGTCGCGGATGCCGCGCGGCTACCGTGTTTCGTGATCGGTGAACGCCGGTCGATTCTGCCGTCGTTCGGTGCCTTCACCGGCGGCCATGCAATCACGGCCGAAATCGGCGAACGACTGTTCGTGGCGGCCGATGACCGGGTGTTCGCAGTACCGGCAAGTGCCGCGCTCAAGCGGAAGACCCGCTGGCGCTGAGCGCGCCGCCGGCCCGGTTTACTTCAGCGGAATCGGATTGCCGCGCTGGACGGGCACTGCCGTCACGCTGTTCTGCGGACTGCCTTCGATCAGGCGATCCGAATAGGTCATGTAGACCAGCGTATTCCTTACCGGATCGATCACCCGCACCACATGCAACCGCTTGAACACGAGCGACAGGCGCTCGGTGAAGACATCTTCCTGCGCCGGCAGTTTGTCCGTGAACGTGATGGTATCGGCGACCTGGCGGCAGGCGATCGATGCTTCGCTCTTGTCTTCGGCCAGGCCGACCGAACCCTTGATGCCGCCGGTGCGGGCGCGCGAGACGTAGCAGGTCACACCCTTGACCTTGGGATCGTCATAGGCTTCGACCACGATGCGATCGTTCTTGCCGAGGAAGCGGAAGACGGTACTGACTTCACCGATCTGCTGCGCGGCGGCCGGCAACGCCGTGCTGGCCAGCGCCAGACCGGCGAGGGTGGACAGAATGAATCGGTTCAAGATGGGGCTCCTTCGGATGCGATTGGTGAAAAGTACCTGCTGCGTGGTGACTGCTGCGTGGTGACTGCTGATTCAGGATCGGTTACGGACCTGCCTGCGTCAGCGCGGCTTGCGTGCCCTCGAGGTCGCTGCGCGCTCCGGCTTGACCGGCGAAAAGACCTTGCCATGGATTGCTGACAGTATCGCGTCGATTGCCGGATGCTTGATCTTGCGTTCATTGGAGATTGCATAGAATTGTTCTCGCACCTGCGCGATCGGTCCTACCGGCTCGGCGCCGAACTGCTCGCGCACATCGTCGGCCAGCACCGACGGCGCGGGAAACAGCCCCAGGCCATTGCCGCCGAAGGTATTAAGCAATGCATTGTCGTCGAACTCGCCGACCACGTCCGGCCGCACGTCGAGCATCTCGAACCACTGATCGATGCGGCCGCGGATGGCGTTGTTCCGGGTCGGCAGCAGCATCGGCGCGTCGCGCAGGCTGTCCGGAAATTTTGCGCGGTATTTCTTCGCCAGCGCCGGCACGCCGAACAGCGTCAGCTCGCTCTCGCCCAGCAGGTGGCTGAAGACCTTCAGGTTGGTGCCCGGCGGGACCGGGCGGTCGGTCAGCACCACATCGAGCTTGTGAACCGACAGCGCGCCCAGCAGCGACTCGAAGCGGTCTTCGTAGCAGACCAGCTTGACCGGTTGCGGCAGTTGCAGCGCGGCATCCAGCAGGCGCGAGGCGATCAGTTTCGGCAGCGAATCCGAAATGCCGACTGTCAGCCGCATGGTCGGCACCGTATCGGTGGAGGCCAGCGCATCCTGCATCTGCTCGGCCAACGCGAAGATCTGTTCCGCGTAGCCGAGCGCAATGCGCCCCGCATCGGTCAGCACCAGCCGCCGGCCCTGCGGCGCCAGCAGCGCGCGTCCGACTGATTGGTCCAGCAGCGTCAGTTGCGCGCTGATGGTCTGCACGGCCACGCCCTGACGCTCGGCCGCGCGGGTGACGCTGCCTTCCTTGGCCACGACCCAGAAGTAGTACAGGTGACGCAGGTTCAGACCGGTTGATTTCACATGCATTCCAAAAGAGGATCAGTGGGAGCGTTCTAATACTTCTGTTTTTACGAAACTACCGTCACATTATCTTCGCTTTTTAAATAATTTGAAAGACGCTAGGATGCGTTCTGCTGTGGTCGGCCGGCGTGCGCGCCGGTCCCGATCCGGCGCCCACCGGCATCGGTCTTTTCAGGAGCTAAGATGAACGAGCGTACCCAACAGCTGCGCAGTCACGCGCAGTCCGCCACCACCGTGATCGACGGCGCAGCGCATCGCGTCCTGCGCAACACTTACATGCTGCTATCGTTGTGCCTGGGATTCAGCGCAACGGTCGCGGCGGCGTCGGTCGCCTTCGGGCTGCCCAATCCCGGCATCATCATCACGCTGGTCGGCTTCTACGGCATGCTCTGGCTGATCAACCGCAATCGCGACAGCGGCACCGGCGTGCTCCTGCTGTTCGCCATGACCGGTTTCATGGGCTATACGCTCGGGCCGATCCTGACGCACACGCTGCACATGGCGCACGGCGCGCAGACCATCATGCTGGCGCTGGGCGGTACAGCCGCCACCTTCACGGCGCTGTCGGCGTACGCGCTGATCAGCAAGCGCGACATGAGTTTCATGGGCGGCTTCCTGATGGTCGGCATGATCGTGGCGATCCTGGCCGGCCTGGCGGGACTATTCCTGCAGATCCCGGCCTTGTCGCTGGCGGTCTCGGCCGTCGTGGTGCTGCTGATGTCCGGCATGATCCTTTTCGAGACCAGCAACATCATTCGCGGCGGCGAGACCAACTACGTGATGGCGACACTGTCGCTGTTCGTGTCGATCTTCAATCTCTTCACCAGTCTGCTGCAACTGCTCGGCTTCGCCAGCAGGGACTGAACCCGGCCGTGGAGGAACGATTGCGCTCCTCCGCCAGAACGCAGCGTGCTCGCCAGGCTTTGCTGCCGCCTGCAATGCTCACTCCAGCAGTGTTTCCGGCACGGCCAGTTCGGCGTGCCGGTTTTTTTTGAGAGCGCATCATGCTTGCATTCCTGCTCGACCCGCACATCTGGCTCGCCTTCGTCACGCTGACCGCGCTGGAACTCGTGCTCGGTATCGACAACATCATCTTCATCTCGATCCTGGTGGACAAGCTGCCGCCGCAGCAGCGCGAGAAGGCGCGCCGGCTCGGGCTGTTCCTGGCGCTGTTCATGCGGGTCGGCCTGCTGATGGGACTGTCTTGGATCGTCGGACTGACGGCGCCGCTGTTCTCGGCGGCCGGCATCGACTTCACGGGACGCATGCTGATCCTGGCCAGCGGCGGCGCGTTCCTGGTCTGGAAAAGCGGCGGCGAGATTCGCGGCCTGTTTGCCGGCGACGACCACCAGCCAAATGCCGCTGGCAAGGCCAGGCTTGGCCTTGCGGCTGCGATCCTGCAGATCACGGTAATCGATATCGTGTTCTCGCTCGACTCGATCATCACGGCGGTCGGCATGGTCGATGAAGTCCCGGTCATGGTCGCGGCAGTGGTTGTTTCGGTCGGCCTGATGATGGCGTTCGCCGGCGGCATCGGCCGCTTCGTGGCCGCCTACCCGACCATCAAGATGCTGGCGCTCGCCTTCCTGGTGCTGGTCGGCACGGCCCTGATGGCAGAAGGCGTCGGCTATACCATCCCGAAAGGCTATATCTACACCGCCATGGGATTTGCGCTGGCGGTCGAGTTGCTGAACCTGCGGCTGCGGCACCAAGTGGCCGATGCGGTGCTTTCAGACGAAAGCGCGCGCGTCGGCGCAGGACGTCTCCCGCGACGCGGATCCGCCAGCCGCATGTAAATCGCACCCAGGCGGGCCGATACATTGACAGGTTCGGCGTAAAGGTTCACGCCACGTTGAAACGCATCGCGGAATCCATTTGAACCATGATTGCCGAGGCTAGCGAACTCGGTCCTGAACAGAAATGCAACTTTTCCGATTCCGCACAGTCGAATTGTGTTACTCCAAAAGAACAGGATTGCGAATGAAACTCGATATCTACAGACGCGCGGAACCCGGCGGCCACTTTTCCTATCTCGCCGTACCCGCAGGTGGTGCGCTGCCGGAAGAGGTCACCAATATTGATTGGGAAAACGCCGAACGCGGAATCGAACTCGACGACAACGCCGATGTGATGCCAGAGTATGCGATCGCCCAACCGGTCGAGCAGATCACGGCAAAAGGCTATGCGATCACCAGCGTGAACGATATCGACAAAAACAGCTGACGCCGGACCGCCGCAAAAGCGGACGACAGCCCGATCAGTGGCAGGGTGGTCCGTGTCAGCGTCCCACGAAGCACATGCCGCAGCAAACCCAAAAACCTGTCGCGCCAACTGTAAACAATTTGTCCGCAAGACCATTCCGCGAGCACGTTTGTCAACATCCGTACAACGCCATTCAGCACACGAGAATCAACGCTCGACCCGGGGCGCCAGCCCCAAACCCGCACCCTGTTCCCCCCGCCACCGCCGTCATGGCACACACCTTGCGATATGTCCCGTGAACCCTTCCCGTTCACCCACTTCAAGGACCGACCATGACCACGCTGATTTCTCCCGAAGCGCTTGACCTGCTGATGTCCAATGATCGTGCCGTCGTCATCGACACGCGCGACCCCGAAGCGTATGCGCAGGGCCACATCCCGGGCGCGGTCAACCTGCGCGAGATCTTCACGTTCCTGGCGACGTCCACGGTCGAGGGGCTGCATGACCTGAAGGCCACCTTTGCCAAGGCGCTCGGCGAGGCCGGCCTGTCGGGCGAAGAAACCGCCATCTTCTACGAAGATGCGATGAACAGCGGCTACGGCCAGTCCTGCCGAGGCTATTACCTGCTGACGTGGCTGGGCTATCCGAAGGTCAAGGTGCTCAACGGTGGTCTGTCGGGCTGGAAGGCACAGGGCCTGCCGCTCTCGAGCACCCCGGCGACGCCGGTAGCAGCCACCTTCCCGACCGATCTTGCCGGCGCTGACGTGATGCTGACCAAGGAAGACATGATCGCCGCGCTCGGCACCGACACCGTGCTGCTCGACGTGCGCGACATCGACGAATGGATCGCCGAAAGTTCTTCCCCTTACGGCAAGGACTTCGCACCGCGCAAGGGTCGCCTGCCCGGCGCGAAATGGATCGAGTGGTACCGCTTCATGAAGCCGTCGGCCAACGGCCCGGTCTTCAAGTCGCCGGATGAAGTCAAGGCCGAGTGCGCCACCGCCGGCATCAGTGCCGACGACACGGTCTACCTCTACTGCTTCAAGGGCGCGCGGGCCTCGAATACCTTCCTGGCGCTGAAACAGGCCGGTTTCTCCGATGTCCGCATGTACTTCGGCTCCTGGAACGAATGGTCGCGCGACGATGCGTTGCCGATCGAGACCGGCCTGCCTTTTGCGACCCGAGCAGAATCCGCCCCAAGAATGAACCTGGCCGCCTGAGCCAGGTTCCACCCACCCGGCGCTGTCGAGCCGACAGTGCCTGCCCACTCCGGAGACCCCCATGTCCAATCTCGCCGACCTCAAGGTCGACTCGCTGCAAACCGTCAAGACCTACCTGCGCCCGATCGACCGCGACGGCCTGCTGCAATTCGCCGCTGCCGGCAAGGCCGATCCGAGCCGTCGCGGCACCAACAAGGTCAGGACGGTGATGCAGGGCCAGTTCCGTTCGTGGAGCTTCGTCGGCATCCACAACCCGGTCGTGGTCGACGAGCCACTACATCTGTTCGGCGAGAACACCGCGCCGGCGCCGGGTGAAGTGGCGCTGTCGGCGCTCGGCGGCTGTCTCGGCGTCGGCATCACCGCCGTGGCGACGCTGCGCCAGGTGAAGCTGACCAGGCTGGAGCTGTTCCTCGAAGGCGATATCGGCAACCCGGCCGCATGGGGCGCTGGCGGCGCAGAAATGCTGCCACCGCAGATGGGCTTCCAGGCGATCCGCGTGAAGGTCGCCATCGAAGGCGACGCCACCCGCGCCGAACTCGACGACATCGTCCGCCACGCCAACACCTACTCGCCGGTCGCCAACACGATGCGCAATCCGATTCCATTCGATATCGGACTGGCTGAATAACGCTACCCGGATCGACCCGTCATAAACCAGCAGGACCGATGGAGTAACCCATGTTCGATGATCCCGTGATCGATATCGCCCTGCCGCCTACGGCGGTTCTGCCGGCGGCGGCCGATGTCGTCAGTGCCTGCCGCGAGATTGCACGCGGCCCCCTGGCGGCCGTGGTCGAAGCCTGCGATCGGGACGGCTTTTATCCGCGCGAGGTGTTGCAGCAGTTCGGCCGCGCCGGCGCCCTGTCGGCGCACCTGGACCTGCCCGGTCACGCCGCCGACTATGGCGTCGCGATCGCCGCCATGAGCGAAGCCGGACGGGTGTGCGGCGCCACCGCCTTCATGATGTGGTGCCACGATGTCTGCGGCCTCTACATGCAGGCCTCCGGCAATCCGGCGCTCGATGGCGTCGCGCTCGCCCGTCACGCCAGCGGCAGCACGCTCGGCGCCACCGGCATGTCCAACCCCATGAAAACCTTTGCCGGCATCGAGACCATGCTGCTCAAGGCGCGCCAGACGGCCGCCGGCTACGTCGTCAACGGCACCCTGCCGTGGGTCAGCAATCTCGGACCCGACCATTACTTCGGCGCGGTATGCACCGTGGTCGACGACAAGGGCGTCAATGTACCCAACCACGAAGTCATGTTCATGATCCGTTGCAATGCACCGGGCGTGACCCTGCGCGACTGTCCTTCTTTTTCCGCGATGGAAGGCACCGGCACCTACGCCGTCGCACTGAAGGATCACTGCATCGGCGCCGGCGACATCATCGCCGACCCGGTGCGCCCATTCATCGGCCGCATCAAGGGCGCCTTCATTCTGCTGCAGACCGGCATGGGTCTGGGCGTGACGCAGGGCGCAATCGATTCGATCTGGAAGGTCGAACAGCAGCTTGGTGGCGTCAATGCATTCCTGGAGGACCGGCCGGATGCGCTGCAGGACGAACTCGACGGCCTGACGGCGCGCATCATGCTGCTGGCGAAGACGCCGTTCGATGCCAGTGACGCCTACCTGCTGCAGGTGCTCGATGCCCGCGCCCACGCCTCCGAGCTGGCGTTGCGCGCGGCGCAATCGGCGCTGCTGCACCAGGGTGCGCGCGGCTACCTGATGCGCTCGGAGGTCCAGCGGCGGGTGCGCGAATCCCATTTCGTGGCGATCGTGACGCCAGCGCTGAAACACCTGCGCAAGGAAATGGCGCGCCTCAACACCCAGGCCATGCCGGGCTGAGCGGTGAGCGCCGCTACAAGCAAGGCTGCCACCCCCGAAGCAGCGGCCGTTCTCGCTGGCGCCCCGCCGTGGCTGGTCTACATCTGCAATGCCTGCGGCCTTCTGTACGACGAGCGCGAAGGCGATCCCGACAGCGGTCTCGCGCCCGGCACCCGTTTTTCCGACATTCCCGACGACTGGGCCTGTCCGTTGTGTGGCGTCGCCAAGAGCGATTTCGTTTTGTACGAGGCCGTCGATATCAGGGCGCAGCGGATGCAGGCCGATGCAAGCCGATCGCCGATTCGGCAACCAGCCGCAGGCGGTAACGCCCGCCGACGCGGCGCGCGCAACGCCGGCGTCGGCGTCGTCATCGTCGGTGCCGGACGGGCCGGATGGCAAACAGCGGCCGCGGTGCGTCAGCGTGATCCGGACGTGCCGATCACGCTGGTTACCAACTGCAACGGCAACGTAAATGACAAGCCGCTGCTGTCGGTGGTGCATGCGAAGGCGATTTCCCCGGCGCGCCTGATCCGCGAGCGCGGCAGCGACGCTGCCGCGCGCCTGAACGTGCGCCTGATGCAGCTCACGCATGCGGTCGGCCTGTCGCCGCAGGCGCACCAGTTGCGCACCACGCGCGGCACGCTGCACTACACAAAACTGGTGATCGCGCTCGGCGCCCGGCCGCGCGCATCGGCGGCGTTGCCAGCCTCGCTGTGCTGGCGCATCAATCATCTGGATGCCTACCAGCGGCTACGGTCGGCACTGGAAGGTGGGCCGCGTCAGGTACTGATCGTCGGTGCCGGACTGGTCGGCTGCGAACTCGCAAATGACCTGGCCCTGGCCGGACACCGCATCACCTTGCTCGATGCCGGTGCAACGCCATTGTCGGCCTGGCTGCCAGCGGCGGCGGCGGCACGCTTGCTGCACGCCTGGCGATCGCTGCCGATCACCTTCATCGGCAATGTGCAGGTTGCAGGCGTGAGCGCGCATCTCGATCAGAAGCGCCTGACCACCTTGTCGGGCGCGGTCTTCGTGGCCGACCACATCGTCGGCGCTACCGGGATCGACGTCGATCCGGCGCTCGCTGCCAGCGGCGGACTGGCATGGAACAACGGCATCGCGGTCGATGGGCTCACGCTCGCCACCAGCGCGCCCGATGTCTTCGCGCTAGGCGACTGCATCACCATCGACGGTGCGGCCAGCCGCTACATCGAACCGATCGGCCGGCAGGCGCATGCGATTGCCGGCGCGATCACCGGCATCGACCCGGCGCCGTACGCGCTGCGTGCCTCACCGCTGCGGGTCAAGACGTCGAGTTGCGGATTGCAGCTGGACGGCATGCCGGCTGCAGAGGGTGCATGGCGCACCGAGGCCAGCGATGGCAGTACGCTGCGCATGACGCAGTGGGTCGGCGAGCGCATGCAGGCGAGCCTGATCGTAGGCTGAAAACCGGCCCACACCCGGTGAACGTCGTCGCGCAAGCGCCTCTAGCCATCGGGACCAGGTCCATTCCTCAATTTACCCTGAGAGCAGTGAGAGGGGCCGTTCTAACCGAGGCTACGGGAATTGGCGTTGGTGCGAAAAATCATCGGCTGCTCGACCACCTTGGCACTGATCCGGTTGGCCGCGACCAGAATGATCTCGTCGACCTTGCCGCGCAGCGGTGACTTGCTGCAGACCGGATCGGTCGCTGCCGGGTCGCCGGCCAGCATGAAGGCCTGGCAGCGGCAGCCACCGAAATCCTTGGATTTTTCCGAGCAGCTGCGGCACGGCTCCTGCATCCAGTCGTCGCCGCGGTAGGCGTTGAAACCGTGGCTCTTCTGCCAGATGTCGTCGAGCGGCATGGTCCGCACGTTCGGCAGCGACAGGCCAGGCAAATCGCGGGCGTTGTGACACGGCAGCGCCATGCCGTCGGGTGCGATCCCGAGGAACACCGCGCCCCAGCCGTTCATGCAGGCCTTCGGACGGTCTTCGTAATAGTCGGGCACGACAAACAGCAGCTTGCACTTCTTGCCGATCTTTTCACGGTAGCGTTCGACCGTGGCTTCGGCTTCCTGCAACTGCTCGCGCGTCGGCAGGAGCTGCGCACGATTCTTCATCGCCCACCCGTAGTACTGGGTGTTGGCCAGTTCCAGGTATTCCGCATCGAGCTCCAGCGCCATCTCGATGATCTTGTCGATGTGCGGCAGGTTCTGCCGGTGCAGCACGCAGTTCATCACCATCGGATAGTCGTATTTCTTGATCAGCAGCGCGATCTTTTTCTTGAGCTCGAAGGTCTTGGTGCTGCTCAGGAAATCGTTCAACTCCTGGGTCGAATCCTGGAACGACAGCTGGATATGGTCGAGCCCGGCCGTCTTCAATGCGGCGATGCGCGGCTCGGTCATGCCGATGCCGGAGGTGATCAGGTTGGTGTAGAAACCGAGCCGGTGCGCCTCGGCCACCAGGTCTTCGAGATCGTCGCGCAGCAACGGCTCGCCGCCGGAAAAGCCGAGCTGCACGGCGCCCATGGCACGTGCCTGCTGCATCACGTCGAACCACTCGGCGGTAGTCAGCTCGTTCTTGATGCTGTCGTAATTGACCGGGTTGTAGCAGAACACGCAATGCAGCGGGCAGCGATAGGTCAGCTCGGCCAGCAGCCAGTAGGGTGGCGCGGCACGCGTCGTGTCTGCGGCTGCGGTGCTGCCGATCGGCGAAGTGGAAACGGGTGCGTTCACGTTACTGTATCCAGTCCTGTTCGTAGGCGTGCGCGAGCAGGCTCTCGACATCGGTCTTCAGCGATGGCATGTTGAATTTCTGTTCCAGCGTGGCGATGATGGCCTCGACGCTGGTGACGCCGTCGCAGCACTTCAGGATTTCGCCGGCGCTGCCGTTAAGGCGCACCATGCCTTCGGGATAGAGCAGCACGTAGCAGTTCTGGGTTTCTTCCCACTGCATGCGCATGCGGCGGTTCAGCCGCGGCATCGCCGGCACGCTGGCGGGCATCGGTTCGTCGCTCATTCCGGATAGGCCTTTTCGATTGCATCCAGCATGCTCCAGAGGATATCGAGCTTGAACTGGAGGATGCCGACCGCGTGCTGCTGCTGCTCGCGGGTGCGGAAATAGTCGAGCGTGACTTCGAGCCCATGGTCGACGTCGCGCTGCGCCAGCGGAATGCGGCTGCGGAAGTAGCGCAGGCCGGATTGCTCGATCCACGGATAGTAATCCGGCCAGCCGGCCAGGCGCTGCTTGTGGATCTGCGGTGCGAACATCTCGGTCAGCGACGAGCAGATGCCCTCCTGCCAAGGCGCGCGGCGCGCGAAGTTGACATAGGCGTCGCAGCAGAAGCGCACGCCCGGCTGCACGTGTTCGAGCGACCAGAGTTCGTCGCGCGACAGGCCGACCGCCAGCGCCAGATGGGTCCAGGCTTCCATGCCGCCGGCCTGGTCGCCCTGGTAGTCGTCGTAGCCGTCATGATCGAGAATGCGGGCGATCCAGCGGCGCCGGGTGTCGCGGTCGGTGCAGTTCGACAGGATCGCACCATCCTTCAGCGGGATGATCGACTGGTAGTAGAAGCGGTTGGCGACCCAGCCGCGAATCTGCGCCGGCGAGCATTTGCCGGAGTTGAGCTTCACGTTGAACGGATGGTGGATGTGATAGTTCTTGCCCTGCGTGCGCAACTGGACTTCGAACTCTTCGCGGCTCCAGGGCGGCAGGTCGGTGGCGGCAGGGGTCAGCGGGACGAATGCGTTCACAGCGTGATCTCCATGGTGTCGGCGGCGACTTCGATGCCGTGCGCCGTCAGCAGTGCCCGCTCCGGCGAATCCTCGCGCAGGATCGGGTTGCTGTTGTTGATGTGGATTAGGATCTTGCGTGCGGCCCGGATGCCGTCGAGGATTTCGATCATGCCGCCGGCGCCGCTCTGCGGCAGATGACCCATGTCGCGCGCCGGCTTTTTCGACAGGCCGAGCGTGATCATTTCCTCTTCGGTCCAGAAGGTGCCGTCGACCAGCACCACGTCGGCGCTGCGCATGGCCGCCATCACCGCCGGCGAAATCGCACCCAGGCCCGGCGCATAAAACACCGACTTGCCGCTGGCCGTGTCGACGATCTGCAGGCCGATGTTATCGCCCGGATGCGGATCGTTCCGGTGCGGGGAATAAGGCGGCGCCTTGCTGTCGAGCGTGATGGCGTGGAACTGGGTTGTCGCCAGTGGCGCGATCCGGATCGCCTCGCCGTCGGGACGGATCAGATTGCGGTCGACGCCGCAGTAATGCGCCAGCACCTTCATCAGCGGCAGGCCGGAATCGAGATCGCCGAACACCTGCGCCGTCGCGTAGAGCGGCAGCGGCGTCGAACGCTCGCGCAGCATCAGGAGGCCGGTCACATGATCGATCTGCGCATCCATCAGCAGCACGGCGCAGATGCCGCTGTCGCGCACGGCGCGGGCAGGCTGGAGTTCGGGGAAGGCGCGGATCTGGGCGAGGATGTCGGGGGAGGCGTTGATCAGCACCCAGTCGACGCCGTCTTCACTGACGGCGATCGATGACTGCGTGCGGGCAGTCGCAGCGATCGTACCGGTGCGCAGGCCGTTGCAGTTGAAGCAGTTGCAGTTCCATTGCGGGAACCCACCACCGGCGGCGGAACCGAGAATGCGAATTTTCACGAAGCGTCTCCAGCCGTTTTATGTCTTGGTCTTCTATCTTGTATTACCAGCGATTCAGCCTCGGAGGCCACGCCTTGCGATGCACGCTTGTGGGCGCATGCTATCGGGGGAACTGCAGCGACCGGGACATGACGCCCCGGCCACGGTTGCCAAAATTAACGATTGGCGATGTACAGGGTGATTTCGAAGCCGTAACGGAAGTTCACTGCGGTTGGGGTTTCCCAGGTCATGATGTGCTCCTTGTATGTCGTTAGAATGGATGGCAACCAGTGTTCGGTAACCGTTTGTCAGGTCTGCTTGGCGACCCGACAGAACGCAGTGTGCCTCGCCAGCCTTTTTTTGCCATCCGCAAATTGCTGGTTCAAGTCTCATGATTTTCATGAAAGTGGTGCCGTAAATCATGCCAGCGTGTTTCGTCGATTAAACTCCCGCAATGCAAAATCCTTCCTTCAGCCTGCGGCGCAAGATCCAGATGATCTTTGCCGTGCTGACCCTTCTGGTGCTGTCGATCTTCTTCACCGTCGAGATCCAGGCCAATCGCAGCAGCATTCGCGAAGAAATGGAAGCCTCGCACCGGATCTCGACCCAGCTCCTGAGCCGGGTCGGCAATACCTACACGCGCCAGACGCTGCCCGACTTTGCCCAGTTCCTGCAGCAGACCGGCCGCGTGCGCGCCAGCGAGGTCAGCCTGATCGACGACATCGGCACCGTGCTGTATGCCTCGCCGCCGCCGACCTACAAGGCCGGCCGTTTCGCACCCGACTGGTACACCGCGCTGGTGGCGCCGCAGATCCGGCCGACCATCATCGTGCTCGACGGCGGCAAGCTGCGCATCGCCATCAATCCGTCGCGCGCCGTGCTCGACAGTTGGGATGACCTGAAGGCGATCCTGCTGAGCCAGGGCGCCCTGTTCTTCATCGCCGACGTGCTGGTGTTCTGGCTGGTCGGCCGCTGGCTGGCGCCGCTCGACCGCATCGTGCGCGCCCTGCGGCAGATGGAAGCCGGCGAGCATCAGATCCGCTTGCCCGACCTGCCCGGCAAGGAAGTCGGCGAGATGGGCCGCGCCTTCAACCGCATGGCGCAGGCGGTCGAAGAAAACCTGCAGGTACGCCAAGCCGGCGCCGAGGCCCAGGCGCGCCTGATGGCGCAACGCGAATCGACCCAGATGCTCAACGCCCGCATCGAGGATGAACGCGCGGCGCTGGCGCGCGAGCTGCACGACGAGCTCGGGCAATCGCTGACCGCGATTCGCAGCATCGCCAAGTCGTTGCTGCAAAGTCCGCAGATCAAGACCCTCGGCGGCAGTGCGGAGCAGGCCGCGCAACTCCTGTTCGACACCGCCGGCACCACCTCGGATGCGATGCACCGGATGATCCCGCGCCTGCGGCCGATCCAGCTCGAAGGCATGGGACTGACCGACGCGGTGCGCGACATGGTGTCGGACGTGCAGCTGAAGCACTCGGAACTGCGCATCGCGCTGCAGTTCGCGCAACCGCTGCCGGCGCTGCCGGACGTGCTCGAGATTTCAGCCTTCCGCATCGTGCAGGAAGCCCTGACCAACGTGGTGCGGCATGCCGGCGCGACGCAGGCGACGATACTTTTTACGCTGGACGACGACATGCTCGACATTCTCGTGGCCGACAACGGTACGGCTGTGGCGACGGCATTACTGCGCGCCGGCCATTACGGCGTGCGCGGCATGCAGGAACGCGCAGAATCGCTCGGCGGCAGCGTGCGCTTCACCGCCGCATCGGCCGGCGGGCTCGAAGTGCGGGTACGGCTGCCATTGCCCGCCCCGGCTGCCGAAGCGGCGGCGCAGGTGGCCGCATGAGCGCGCCGGTGACCGCTGCGTCAGGCACGGCCGGTCCGGTGATCGGCGTGATGCTGGTGGACGATCACATGGTGGTGCGGATCGGCTTCCGGATGCTGCTCGAAGCCACGACCGACATCCGCGTGGTGGCCGAAGCCGATTCCGCTGATTCCGCCTACCAGCAGATCCCGGTCAGCCATCCCGACGTGATCGTGATGGACATCGGCCTGGGCGAAACCAGCGGCGTCGAGGCGACCCGCCGCATCCTGGCGCGCGACAAGAATGCCCGGGTACTGGCGCTCTCCTCGCACGAAGATCCGAGTTACGTGCGCTTCATGCTGAAAGCCGGCGCGCTTGGCTACCTGTCCAAGCGCAGCGCGCCGGAAGAACTGATCCAGGCGATCCGTCAGGTCGCGGCCGGACGCATGTATCTCGACGCGCACGTGTCGCAGCGGATGGCGCTGCAGGAATTCAACGGTGAAAAGAACCCGCTCGAAATCCTCTCGGAACGCGAATTCGGCGTCTTCGTCATGCTGGCCAAGGGCGCCTCGGTCAATCAGATTGCTGTCACGATGAATGTCTCGCCGCGCACCACCGGCACGCATCTCTACAACATCAAGCAAAAGCTCGGCGCGGCAAACCAGGCGGAACTGGCGCTGATCGCCCTGCGGCACGGGCTGATCGAACTCTGAGCGCTTTCCGGCTGAACGCCCACCGATCGGCGCTGCGGCAAGCGTCGATGCCATGCAGCCTCTAGAATGCCGATTGCTGAAATTTCAACGCCCCCCTCTTTCACGGCATCCGGCCGGTTTCGACTCCGATGACATCCTCCGTGGCACCCGCCTCCCCGCTTCGCCTCCTGCTCCATTCGCTGCTGCACGATTACCTGTTCTGGATCCTGCTGCTGGTGCTGGCCGGCCTGTCGATCGCCGCGCCCTCGGGTATTGCCGGCTATCCGGCACTGGTGGAATGGCCGACGATGGCGACCCTGACCGGGCTGCTGATGCTGACCAAGGGCGTGGAGCTGTCCGGCTTCCTGCACCGGATGGCCGCGCATCTGATGGCGCGCATGCAGAGCGAGCGCGCACTTGCCTTGTTCCTGGTGGCGGCGACCGCCCTGCTGGCGACGATCCTGACCAATGACGTGGCCCTGTTCGTGATCGTGCCGCTGACCCTGACCTTGCGAGGCGTGGCGAAAAAGACGTCTGCTTCTGGTTCGTCCACGGGCACGTCGCAGGGTTCGGCACCTATCGCGCGCTGCCGACGCAGCATGTGGAAATGGTCGATCCGTTCCTGTTCCTGAACCACCACGGACCGCAGATCTATGCGCCGCACAACCGCGGCCTGCCGTTCGGTCCGCATCCGCTGGCACGCAGTGGATGACCGCCGGCCGCGGACTGGTGCATTCCGAGACGTCGTCGGCCGCATTCAAGGCCCGCGCCGGAGCGATCGCCGATTACCAGGCCGGGAAATTCGGCGGCTGACCACGACGCAAAATACGACGCAAAACAGATTACTGGCAGGTGACGCTCACGTTGGTGACCGGCGCGCCGCCCATGAAGGCGCTGCCGTTGGCAACCGTGCAGGTCTGGCCAGCAGGCTGCGTCAGGACCGCGACGCCGTATGCCGTACCGTCGGCGACCGGTACCGGGAACACGAAGTTCGCTTTACGGTTCGCATCGCCGGCAGGAATGGTGACCTGGTCACTGCCGTTGGTCAGCACGAGATTGGTGCCGGTCAGCCCGGTGACGGTACCGGCGACGGAATAGGTGTTGGTCGAGCAGATCACGGCGACGATGGTCACCGGCGCGGCACCGGCCGTACCGCTCGGATTGAAGACGGCGCAGGTCTGCTGCGTCGGCTGAGTCGTGACGCTGACCGAATACGGATCGCGAATCGCGACCTGGTTCGGGAACACGAACCTGGTCGCGCCCGGGGCCGGCGACACGGAGCTGCCGCCATTAGCCAAGACCAGCCCGGTGCCGGTCAGGCCGGTGATGCTGCCGCCGACATCGACCGAGGTAAAGCCGCCGCAGGCCGCCAGTGTGCTCACCAGGCCGGCGAGAGCCAGCGCGAAGGCGCGCCGCGCCGTGGTTGTGATTGAGGTCATTGCATTCTCCAGAAGGAATCGTGATCAGCGTGTGCTGTCGGGTTGAGGCGTGCGCAGGAACCGTGACGGCCCGGTCGCGATTACTGGCAGTTCACCTGCACGCTGTTGATGTCGGTGACGCCCATGACGCCACTGCCGTTGACCACGTTGCACGACTGGGGCGCCGGCTGCTGCAGGACCGTGACACCGTACGAGAAACCCTGTCCGACCTTGTTGGCGAAGGTAAAGCTCTGGGCGCCGGCCGCCGGACTCACCGTGTCGCTGCCGTTGGCCAGGATCAGGCCTGCGCTTGCCAGGCCGGTGATGGTCCCGCCGAGGTTATTGCGCGGCGCGCACGCCACCTTGACGTTGTTGATGTCGCTGTTGTTGTAGGTAATGCCGTTGCCGTTGGTGACCGTGCAGATCAGCGTGGCCGGCAGCTTCGATATCTGGACCGAATATTGGGAGCCAATCAGGACCCGGCTCGGGAACACGAAGCTGGTCGCATTCGCCGCGACGGCGACGATGCTGATGCCGTTCGAGAGCACCAGGCCGTCTGCGTTCAGGCCCGTGACGCTCCCGCTCAGGTTGACGCTGGTGTTGTTGCTGCTGCTGCTGCAGCCGGCGAGAACGGCCAGCAGACTGCAGGCTGCGAACAGGCGCAGCGAACGGGAAGGGGATTTCATCGGGATGCTCCAAAAATCAAATCAGGCGTAATGATAACGACAGCAGGATGTGTTTGCACTGTCATTTCTGCCGGGAACGTCCGGCCAAGGCGATTCGCAATGCATTCACGCCCGACAGGCCAGGAGTGCGTCGATGCCATGAAGGCAGGCGTGAAGGACCTCACGTCGACGCAAAATCGCGGTACATTCCGAACGGATGCCGCACCCTTCCGTCACATGATGGGATCGTCGCGATCCCGGCCCGGCGTCACTCCGACCGGCGCACGATCGTCATCAGCAGCACGCTGTCATCCTGCGCCTCCAGCGCATAGGGCTCGCCGGGCGCGATGTAGAGAAGTTGTCCCGCCGCCAGTACGGGCTGGGCGTGGGTCAGCACGAGTCGCACTGCGCCGGCAAGGCACTGGAACACGATCGGTCCGCCGACCCGGTGCTGCGGTACCGACTGTCCGCGGTCGAGCACCCGCCGGATCACCTCGACCTCGGGCGTCTTGAACAAGGCAATGGATTGATCGTCCGGCACCCGCTCAGGAGCATGCGCGAGGTCGATGATTTCGCCGGGAGTTGCATGATGCAAGGCCATGGTCGATCCTGTCTGCCTGAAAGATTGATGGTGCGAGCGACAGCAGATGCCGTCATCTCAGTACCAATATGACTCTACAGGAGGCGACCGGTTCAAGCCAGGCTATTGGCAGTTCGCAATACCGCGGTCGCAAGAAGTGGTAATCTCCGAGTCTTGAATTTTTTAACACGCGCTTGCCCATGACCACTCAGACCGAAGTTCCCAACCTGTCGGCCCTGGCGCGCACCCTGCTCGTCGAGCTCCGGCAACGCTTCCCCGCATTCGGTCAATGCCTGCCGTTGGCGATCGGCATCGACAAGCTGCTGCTGGCCGAAATGCCCGAGATCAGCCGCAAGACGCTGCGGGTGGCCCTGAACATGCACACGAACTCGTCACGCTATCTGAAGGCGATGGCCAGCGCCACGGCACGCTTCGACCTGGCCGGCAATCCGGCCGGCGAGGTCGCCGAAGAACACCGGGCACGCGCGACCGAGATGCTCAAGGAGCGCTTCAAGAAGGAACGGGAGCAGCGCAATGCGGCCCGCGTTGCCGAAGAAACCCAGCGCAAGGCGGAGGAAGCGCAGCGCCGGATCGCGGCGGAAGCCGAGGCGCGCACCGCCAAGCTGCAACAACTGGCGGCGAAATTTTCGGTCAAGGGCGGACGCTGAAACACATCGACAACGCAGCGCGCTGAAACAGATCCACAACGCAATACGGTAACCGACCGTCCGCTGCATCAAACAAGCCAGCCTTCGCCGCTGGCTTTTTCATTGGCGACGGACCGCCGGGACCGCGCGGCCCGGACTGTGACCGGACGGCGTGCGCAGTCGCTACCGCACCAGGCGCCGCATGCTCCACAAGCCGAACACCGGACCGGGCAACAGCAGCCAGGCCACTTTCGCGCCGATCAGCGGATAGACCGAGGTGGTCAGCAGGATCGCGAATGCGGTCAGCAGAAAACCAATGCAATTCTGCATCGCCAAGGCGCTGCCGACCAGCTCGGGCGGACAGGCCTTGACCGACATCGCCGAGAACTGCGGCGAATCGGCGACCACCGCAATGCCCCAGGCCAGCATGACCAGTAATTTCCACGGCGCCGCCAGGTCCTGCAGCAGCGGAAACAGCAGGCAGATCGTACCGGATGCCGTCAGCGCCCACCAGGCAACGCGGGCGCTGCCGATGCGCTGGCTGATCACACCGCCCACGATGCAGCCGAGCGCGCCGACACCCATCACGGCGAAGGCCCATGCCGAGACCGGCCGTGCCGCGGCCGGACCGTCGGCGCCCAGGATGGCGGCGATCAGGATCGGGGTCAGCGTCCAGAAGGCATACAGCTCCCACATGTGGCCGAAGTAGCCAAAGGCCGAGGCGCGAAAGTCCGGATGGCGAAATGCGCGCAGGGCGCTGCCACCGGCAAGCGCCGCCTTCGGCCCGGACCGCTTCAGGTGCGGGCCATCGCCGAGGAAAGCAATCATCGCCGCACCGATCAGCGCCAGCACCGACGAGCTCAGGATGACCGTCTGCCAGGCAAACGCCGCACCGGCGGCGCGGATGCCGTGCGGCAGCGCCGAGCCGAGCGCCAGCATCCCCACCAGCAGGCCAAGGCTGCGCCCGGCAGTGGCAGGCCGCCAGCTGACGATCAGTTTCATGCCGAGCGGGTAGATGCCCGCCAGCGACAGCCCGACCAGGAAGCGGAACACCAAGCCGCTGCCAAGATCGGTACCGAGCAGCGCGAACAAGGCGTTGAAAAACGCGCCGGAGACGCTGCACGTCGCGATGATCCGGCTGGCCCGAAAGCGATCGGCGAGGCCCGTGAAAGCGATCGTCAGCGTGCCGAGAATGAAGCCGCCCTGTACCGCATTGGTCAGCCAGCCGATGTCGGCGGCACTCAGGTGCCACAGGCGCGTGAGGTCGGCAGCCGCGCTGTTGGCGCTGAACCAGAGCGAGGTGGCCAGCAGTTGGGCTGTGACGATGATCGCGATCGGATTTTTTGTTGTCGACATTTTCTTGACCGGCTTGGGAGGATTGGCAAGGCGAAGGCGTGCAAGATTCTACATTGCGGTTCCGCCTGAAAACTGCGGATCGCCCGGCATCGCCTCGCGCATCCGCGCGCACTGGCCGGAAGAAAGCGCCGGCCATACGAGCGGACCGAGGATCGGACATGAAACCGGACATGCAAGAAATCCTGCCGTGAAGCGGACTACAATCTCCAGCGCCGCGTCCCACCATGCACGACCCTATCGCGGCAGCGAAACGTCGCCTGAACCCGAACCGACCATGTCCGAAAGCCCGCCAGCCATCGATACCGACACCAGCCTGCCCGCCGGCCGTTTCCAGCCGCGCATCACGCTGCAGACGCTGAGCCGCGGCGATGGCTTGCTCGGGATGCGGCCGTCCGGCACCTTCGGCCCGCGCGGCGGCCAGGTGACCGTGGCATGGATCGACTGGACCTATGTCTGCAGCAATGGCGTGCGCCACGACATGCCGGCCCCAGCCACATTACTGAATCGCCGCCCCGAATCGGCCAGATTCCTTGAGGATGAGCACGGCAATCGCATCCTGCTGCGCGACCGCGATGCCGAGGCCGATGCACTGGACCGGGTATGGGACGTGGGTCTGCTGCCGCTGCCTGCCGGCAGCCTGCAATGGCGCGCCGCTGAAGGGGAAGCGGAAGGGGAAGCGGAAGCTGAAGCTGAAGCCGCCCCCAAGGCAAGCGTCGCAGTCGTGCGCGGACCATTGTGGACGCTGCTGCAGGAGGATCTTTTTGCGGACTTCTGGGCCGATACGCTGCCGCTGCTGCAGGCCGAAGGCTGGGCCGTGGCGGTGCGGCCCGGCTTTGCGCACGAGAGCGTGGCGGTCGAAGGCTGGCACCTGATCGTCAGCCCGGTCACCGGCGAGGTGCTCGGCAAGACGGTGGCGACCCGCATGCACAGCCGTGCGCCGTCTCTGACTGCGCTCGACCAGACCACCAGCGAAGGTTCCTGGTTGCTGACCTTGGGCGTGGAAATCGAGGGCGAGCGGCTCGACCTGGTGCCGATGCTGGCCGGCCTGTTGCAGCGGGATGCCCGCTGGCTCGATGCGACGAAGATCGCCGCGATCGGCGACGAAGACCTGATCCGCCTGCGCGCACCCGGCGGCAAACGGATCGATGCGCCAGCCGCGCCGCTCAAGGCGATCGTGACCGGCATGCTGGACCTGCTGACCGACTCGCAGCGCAAGGCGCCGGCGCTGGTGCTGTCGGCCTGGGACGCCGGCCGCTTCGATGCCCTGTGCGACAGCCTGCTGGCGTCGCAAGAGCAGCGCGCCGGCGCGCACGGTGCCTGGCAGTTGCAGGGGCAGGCCGGCTTGCGGTCGCTGGCGCAGCGCCTCAACGACGCCGGCGCGCCGCAGCAAGTCGCCGCGCCGGCCGGCATCACCGTGACGCTGCGGCCGTACCAGTTGCAGGGCGTGGCCTGGCTGCAGTACCTGCGCGAACACCGGCTGGCCGGCATCCTGGCCGACGACATGGGACTCGGCAAGACCGTGCAGGCGCTGGCGCATGTGCTGATCGAAAAAGAGGCGGGCCGCCTCGATTGCCCGGCGCTCGTGGTGCTGCCGACCTCGCTGATCTTCAACTGGCAGGCCGAGGCACGCCGCATGGCGCCCGGACTGCGCGTACTGACGTTGCAGGGTCCCGTGCGGGAGACGCTGTTTGCACAAATGGCGGCACATGACCTGGTGCTGACCACCTACCCGCTGCTGTGGCGCGATGTGCGGGTGCTGGCGGCGCAACCGTTTCATTTGCTGATCCTGGACGAAGCGCAGACCGTCAAGAATGCGGCAGGACGCAGTGCCAGCGCGGTGCGGCGGCTGCAGGCGCGCCATCGCCTGTGCATCACCGGCACGCCGCTGGAAAACCATCTCGGCGAGTTGTGGACCCAGTTCGATTTCCTGATGCCCGGGTTCCTGGGCGACGCCCGCAGCTTCAACCGGGTCTGGCGCCGCCCGATCGAAGTCAATGGCGAAACGCTGCGTGCGCGCCTGCTGTCGCAGCGGGTGCGCCCGTTCATCCTGCGCCGCCGCAAGGATGAGGTGGCCACCGAACTGCCGCCGCGCATCGATGTCATCAAGCGGGTCCAGCTGCAGGGCGCCCAGCGCGATCTTTACGAAAGCGTACGCGTGGCCGCCGACGACAAGGTGCGCCGGGTCCTGCAGCGCAAGGGTTTTACCGGCGGCCAGATCGCCATCCTGGACGCGCTGTTGAAGCTGCGCCAGGTCTGCTGCGACCCGTACCTGCTGAAGGGCCTGACGCTGCCCGACAGCATCGGCCGCGCCAAGCTGGAACTGCTGCACGACATGCTGCCGGGGCTGGTGGCCGAGGGCCGCCGCGTTCTCGTGTTCTCGCAATTCACCGAAATGCTGGGCCTGCTCGAAACCGCGCTCGACGCCATGCATCTGCCGTGGCTGAGTCTGACCGGCGCCACGCCGCCCGCGGCCCGCGGTGCAGTGGTCGCGCAATTCCAGAGTGGCGCGGCGCCGATCTTCCTGATCAGCCTGAAAGCCGGCGGCGTCGGCCTGAACCTGACCGCGGCCGATACCGTGATCCACATCGACCCGTGGTGGAATCCGGCGGTCGAGGAACAGGCGACGGCGCGCGCCCATCGGATCGGCCAGGCATCGACGGTGTTCGTCTACAAACTGGTGGTCGAAGGCAGCATCGAGGAGCGCATTCTCGAACTGCAGTCGCGCAAGGCGGCGCTGGCCGAAGGCGTGCTCGGCAGCGATGACGGCGCGGCGCAGAAATTCAGCGTCGAGGATTTGCAGGGGTTGCTGGCGCCACTGGCGTGATCGAGGCAAAGGCCCTGGTGCTCGAAGGCGCGCTCTGGATCACCTGCGGCGGACCCGAACAGCAGTATGCGGTCGGCGACGTGTTCCACCTGCAGGCAAACCAGCCGCATGCGGCACGCACGCTGGCCGATCCGCGCTGGACCGACGTGGTTGCGCGCAATGCCGACGCAGACGGCCGCTTCTTCTATTCCGTCAAGACCACCGGCGTGTATTGCCGGCCCTCCTGCGCGGCGCGGCTGGCCCATCCGGAAAACGTCGATTTCCATCCCAGCTGCAATGACGCGGAAGCAGCCGGCTTCCGGCCCTGCAAGCGCTGCCGGCCGGATGCGCCTTCCCGGCGCGAGCGCCACCATGCGATCGTGGTGCAGGCCAGCCGCATCATCGAGCAGGCGGAAACCGCACCTGACCGCGCCGGCCTCGCCGCGCGCGTCGGCCTGAGCGCCTATCACTTCCACCGGATCTTCAAGCAGGCGACCGGACTGACCCCGCACCAGTACGCGCTCGCCCGGCGCCAGCAACAGGTGCGCGTGGCGCTGGCGAAAGACACCTCGGTGACGCAGGCGATCTTCGACGCCGGCTACGGTTCCAGCAGCCGATTCTATGCCGCGGCCGATGCCATGCTCGACATGACGCCAACCGACTACCGTGCCGGCGGTGAGCGCACCCGGATCCGCTTTGCCGTCGGCCGATGCATGGTCGGCGCGATCCTGGTGGCGCAGAGCGAACGCGGCGTCTGCGCGATCCTGCTGGGCGACGAACCGGAGCCGTTGCTGCGCGACCTGCAGGACCGCTTTCCGAAGGGCGAACTGATCGCCGGCGAGGCGGCATTCGAGACCATCGTGGGTACGGTAGTCGGTTTCGTGGATGCGCCCGCCACCGGTCTCGAACTGCCGCTCGACATCCGTGGCACGGTCTTCCAGCAGCGGGTATGGCGCGCGCTGCGCGGCATACCCGCTGGCAGCACCGTCAGCTACACTGAGGTGGCGCGGATGATCGGCGCGCCCACGGCGGTGCGCGCGGTTGCCACAGCCTGCGCGGCAAATGCAATTGCGGTGGCGATTCCCTGCCACCGGGTGGTGCGCAACGATGGCGGCCTCTCCGGCTACCGCTGGGGCATCGAACGCAAGCGCGCCCTGGTCGATGCCGAAGCTGGCACGACTGCAGACGACGCGGCGGCGGCATGAGGTGCAAGGCATGAGGTGCAAGGCATGAGACACAAGGCATGCGATGGGAAATAGTCCGGACCTGCTGAGCGGCGACTTGTTCGGCGGCGTCGGCGATGAGGCAATGCTCGGCGACGGCGCGGTGATCCTGCGCGGCTTCGTGAGCGGCGACGCGGCGCTGATGGCGGCGGTACTTGCAGTGACAACACAGGCCCCGCTGCGGCACATGATCACGCCGGGCGGATTCGCGATGTCGGTGGCCACGACCAGTTGCGGCGCGCTCGGCTGGCTCTCCGACCGCAGCGGCTATCGTTACGGGGCACTCGATCCCAACAGTGGCAGGCCCTGGCCGCCGATGCCCGACATCTTCCGCGCGCTTGCGCAATCGGCGGCGGCGCGCGCCGGCTTTCCAGGCTTTCAGCCGGACGCCTGCCTGATCAATCGCTACGTTCCGGGCACCCGGCTGACGCTCCATCAGGACAAGAACGAACGGGATTTCCTGTCGCCGATCGTCTCGGTCTCGCTCGGCATTCCGGCCGTGTTCCTGTTCGGCGGATTGACGCGAACCGACAAGACCAGCCGGATCGGCCTGTTTCATGGCGACGTGGTGGTCTGGGGCGGCCCGTCCCGGCTGCGCTATCACGGCATCCTGCCGCTCAAGCCGGCCGAACATCCGCTGACGGGTGCCTGCCGGATCAATCTGACGTTCCGGCACGCCGGGTAAAATCTGGCACGTGTCCGTGCTGGCATGTCGTGCATGCACCCGAAACGAAACACGGCAGTTCAGGTTCGACCGGCCAAGCTTGTACTGTCCGAGACCTGACAGGTATCGCAACCGTATTCGGAATCTTTCCAGGCTGCAGTGAGTCGAACTGGAATGTTTTTCTACGGGGTTCCCCGAACCGATGCAATGCGGGACAGCACAATGACCGGGCCACCATCCCCGGCAACCCAGTGGTCCGTCCGGACATTCCTGATCTGGCTGGTTCTCGCCTGCCTGCTGCCGGGTGTGATCGGCGCCGTAACACTGCTCGCATATGATTTACGCTTCGGCCATGCCCAACTGATCAGCCTGCCGCGCCACGCGTCGGAACTTGCTTCGATGCATCCTTTGATGGCACTGGTCATCGTTCTGCTGGTGCTCTTCAGCATTGGGCTGGTGCTGGCCTGGTACGTGGCCGAACGGATCGCCCACTCGGTGCGCGCCTTGACGGGGCCCGCCATCGCGCTCGGCGGCAACGGGCCGGTACCGATCCCGCGCGTGTACATCAAGGAGGCTGCCGACGTCGCCGCCGCCATCGGCCGGGTCGCCGGTCTACTCCAGGAGCGCGCCGCGGCGCTCGAGGCCAAGGAAGCGGAACTGCTCGAAGCGCACCGCCTGGCCCGGTTCGGCACCTGGTACCGGGACCTCACGACGGGCGAGATTCCCAGTTCGCCTTCGGTGACCGAAATCTTCGGCCGGGAACTGCCGCCGTTTCCGGCGCTGCGCGGCACCGTGCTGCCGCTCGAATCCTGGGAGCAGGTCAACACGGCATCGAAAGAGGTCGCGCGCACCGGCAAAGGCTACGACTTGGAACTTGCCGTCATGCATGCCGACGGTCACCCTTTCTGGATCAATACCAAATGCGAAGCCGTCCGCAACGACAAGGGCGAAGTAGTCGCCCTGCGCGGTACCTTGCAGGACATAACCGAGCGCAAGCTTGCCGACGAACGGCTGCGCGAATCGGAGGAGGATCTGCGCAAGTTCAAGTTCTTCAGCGATAACGCCAACGACGTACACCTGCTGCTCGACCACACGGGCCGCATCCGCTATGCCAACAAGCAGGCCTGCGAGCGTCTCGGCTACAGCGCGGATGAGCTATTGCAGCGCACTGTGGCCGACATCGAGCCGCCGAACTACATGGAACTGTTCGATGTCATCTTCGCCCGCAGCAAGGCAGGCAGGATTCCACCCTATGAAGAAACCCAGCGTCGCAGGGACGGCTCGACCTTTCCGGTCGAGGTGACCGCGACGGTGCTGGAAGTCAAGGGCGAATGGCTGATGTTCGCCACCTCACGCGACATCACCGAGCGCAAGCTGGCCGAGCAGCGCATCCGCGAGGCGGCGCTGCACGACACACTGACCGGACTGCCGAACCGGTCGCTGGTCTTCGAGTACTGCTTCCATCTGATCGCGGCGGCGCAGCGCAGCCATGGTCGGGGCGCACTGCTGTTCATCGACCTGAACCGCTTCAAGCCGGTCAACGATCTGTACGGTCACGAAACCGGCGATCGCCTGCTGCAGCAGGTCAGCGCGCGCCTGCTTGAATGCACGCGGCGCGAAGACCTGGTCGGCCGGCTCGGCGGCGACGAGTTCGTCATCGTCCTGCCCTATGCACCGGCGGACCGCCATCGCGCCGCGATCGTTGCACAGCATGTGATCGACTCTGTCAGCAAGCCGTTTCTGATCGGCTCGCTGGAGCTGGCGATCTCACCGTCGATCGGCATCAGCCTGTTCCCCGGCCACGCCACCGATGTCGGCGCATTGATCCACACCGCCGACCTGGCGATGTACCAGGCAAAGCAATCGGGTCGCGGCAGTTACCAGTTCTACACATCGGAGCTGGATCGCCGCGCCGACCAAGCGCTGTCGATCGAGGCACGGCTCAAGAACGCACTGCGCCGGGGCAGCCTGAGCCTGCACTACCAGCCGGTGATCGACATCCGGTCCGGCAAGGTGATCAGCGCCGAAGCCTTGGTGCGCCTTACCGATCACGACGAGGAATCGGTCGGCCCGGCGGTGTTCATCCCGATTGCCGAATCGAGCGGCCTGATCGGCGAACTCGGCGAATGGGTGCTGGCCGAGGCCTGCCGTCAGCATCAGGTATGGCGCACCCAGGGGATGCAAATGACGGTGGCGATCAACGTCTCGCCGCTGCAGTTCCGCCTGCCCGGATTTGCCAACATGTTGAGCGCCGTGGTCACCAACAGCGGGATCGACCCGACCTGCGTGGAGATCGAAGTCAACGAAGGCACTGTCATGGACAGCGTCGACGACGCGGTCGAGATCCTGAAACGCATCAAATCGCTCGGCGTTCGGATCGCGCTCGATGATTTCGGCACCGGTTATTCGAGCCTGAGCAGTCTCGGCAGCCTGCCGTTGGACAAACTCAAGGTCGACCAGTCCTTCGTGCGCCGCATCCAAGGCGATCAGGTCAGCCGCACCGTAACCGAGGCCATCATCGCGCTTGGCCGCAGCCTCAGGCTCGACGTCGTCGGTGAAGGCATCGAATCGGCATTCACGCTGCACTACCTGCAGCAGCACGGTTGCCACCAGGCGCAAGGATTCTGGTTCAGCCACCCACTGCCGCCGGCGGCGTTCGCGGCCTGGTACCGGGCGCGCTGCGCGCAGTCGCCGGCATCGG
>JACMOV010000037.1 GCA_014377845.1 Herminiimonas sp. | reverse complement strand
CGCGATTGGCGACCTTCTTGGCGAAACCCATTTCATGCGTCACCACCATCATGGTCATGCCTTCCTGGGCCAGGCCCACCATGACGTCGAGCACCTCGTTGATCATCTCCGGGTCGAGCGCGGAGGTTGGTTCGTCGAACAGCATGGCGATCGGATCCATCGACAACGCGCGCGCAATCGCCACGCGTTGCTGCTGCCCGCCGGACAACTGCCCCGGAAACTTGTCCTGTTGCGCAATCAGGCCGACGCGGTCGAGGTACTTCAAGCCCTTTGCAGTGGCTTCCTCGTTGCTGCGGCCCAGCACCTTGACTTGACCAATGGTGAGGTTTTCGCGGATCGACAGGTGGGGAAACAGCTCGAAATTCTGGAACACCATGCCGATTCGCGCGCGCAACTTGCTCAAGTCGGTCTTTGGATTACCAACTGGAACGTTGTCGACCAGGATCTCGCCTTTCTGGAATGGCTCCAGCCCGTTGACCGTCTTGATCAGGGTCGACTTGCCGGATCCGGAAGGACCGCAGACCACCACCACATCGCCCTTGGCCACGCTGGTCGTGCAATCGGTCAGCACCTGAAAATTTCCGTACCACTTGCTGACATTATTGAGTTTAATCACACCGCTCTCCCGATTTCAGAATGTTTTGAATGTCTGTTTTGATCAGCGAATGATCGCTACTTTTTTCTGCAACTGTTTCACCAGCAGCGACAAGCCGAAGCACATCACGAAATACACGACGGCGACGAACAGATACATTTCGATCAGCCTGCCATCGCGCTGCGCCACCTTGGATGCTGCGCCGACGAAATCGGTAATGGAAAGCACATACACGAGCGACACGTCCTGGAAAAGCACGATGGTCTGCGTCAGCAGCACCGGGATCATGTTGCGGAACGCCTGTGGCAACACGATATTGCCCATCGTCTGCCAATAGTTCATGCCCAGCGCATAGCCCGCCCAGACCTGACCGCGCGGGATCGACTGGATGCCGGCGCGCATGATCTCGCAGTAATAGGCCGCCTCGAACAGGATGAACGTGATCAGCGAAGATGAGAATGCACCGACCTTGATCGGCTGGGACGCGCCGATGATCCAGGCGCCGATGTACGGCACCAGGAAGTAGAACCAGAAGATCACCAGCACCAGCGGCATCGACCGGATCAGATTCACATAAGAGGTGGCAATCAGTGCGACCGGCTTGAGACTCGACAGGCGCATCATTGCCAGCAGCGTACCAAGGATGATGCCGCCCACCATCGCATAGGCAGTCAGCTGCAACGTAAAGGTCATCCCGGTCTGGAACAGGTAGACCCAACTGCGCTCGATGACATTGAAATCGAACTTATCCATGTTCAATGCCCTCCTGCGCTGGTGGTACCGGAGGTAATAAACCCTGGTATCGCAATTCTCTTTTCGAGCAATCGCATGAGGTTGACAATGGCGATGTTAACCACGATGTAAATGATCGTAGCGGCTGTAAATGCCTCGAAAACCTGGAAGGAAAACTCCTGCATCGACCGCGCACGCGCCGTGAGTTCCATCAGTCCGATCGTGAGGGCAACGGAACTGTTCTTAATGATGTTGAGGAATTCACTCGTCAGCGGCGGCATGACGATCCGGAACGCCATTGGCAACAGCACGTAGCGATAGGTTTGCGGCAGCGTCAAGCCGAGCGCGGTGCCCGCCATCTTCTGGCCCCGCGGCAGCGCATTGATACCTGCAGATACCTGGACTGCGACACGGGACGACGTGAAGAACCCGAGGCAAATCACCGCGGTCACGAAGGAGGCGTTCGGCAGCGACTTGAGCCAGCTACCGACTGAGTTCGGTACCAGTTCCGGCATCACGAAATACCAGAGAAACATCTGGACCAGCAGTGGAATATTCCGGAACAACTCGACGTAGCCGTTGGCAAGACGGGTGGCCCAGCGATTGGGCATGGTACGGACCGTGCCGATGATCGCGCCGAGAATGAGCGCCATCACCCAGGCCGTCAAGGCCGTTGATAGTGTCCACATGAGGCCCGACCACAGCGTATCCATATAGGTACCCACCCCATCGGGTGAGGGTTCCCAGAAGATGCGCCAGTTCCAGTTGTAATTCATGCGGGTCCGCCTCCGGTCGAGCGATCAACTATAAACATGCAGCACGACCGTTGCGATCAGGCCCTGCGCTTCTGAATTCGGTAGTGTTACGCGGCGCTTGGTGCGTCGCAGCAAAAATGGCAGGCAAATAAAAACGGGAGGCCACTGCCCCCCGTTTTTATCAGAACAAGCTGATTTTATTTCTTTTTCGAAGACACTTTTTGTGCTTCCGGGACGGCTGCATAACTCGCAGGATCACCTGAATCGGTCGGCTTGGCAATCACGGCCTTCAATTGGGCACTCATCGGGATATTCAGGTTGACGCCTTTCGGGGGAATCGGCGACTGGAACCATTTCGCATAGATGCGATTGATGTCACCCGACTTGAACACGTTTTCGATCGCGGTATCGACTGCCTTCTTGAACTGCGGATCCTCGCGACGCATCATGATGGCGTACGGCTCGATCGACAGTGCTTCGGAAGAAATCGTGTAATCGGCAGGCGACTTCGAGCTCGCAGCCAACGATGCCAGCAGGATGTCGTCCATGCCGAATGCAGTGGCGCGGCCGGTTTCGACCATCAGGAACGCTTCAGCATGATCCTTGGCGGTCATGATGTTCATGCCCAGGTTCTGCTCGCCGTTCAGTGTCGTCAACTGCTTCAGGTTCGAGGTGCCGGAGGTCGATACGAGCGGCTTGCCTTTCATGTCGGCCAGCGTGTTGATGTTCGATGCCTTCTTCGACAACAGGCGATTGGCGGTCACGAAGGTCGTCGGTGCGAAGGCCACTTGCTTTTGACGCTCGAGATTGTTGGTCGTGGAACCGCACTCCAGATCGACGGTACCGTTCGCCATCAGCGGAATCCGCGTCGCCGACGTCACGGGATTCATTTTGACGTCCAGCGCAGTCAGACCAAGCTGCTTCTGGATCGCCGTGACGACTTTAAGGCACAGGTCAATCGAATAACCTTGGTACGACTGCTTGTCATCGAGGTACGAAAACGGAATCGAGGAATCGCGTACACCGAGCGTGATTGATTTTGTGTCCTTGATTTTCTTCATCGTGCCGGTAAGTTCTTCGGCGTGCGCACCGCCCAGCATGACACCTGCACCAATCAGAACGGCAATTAACTTTAAAACTTTCATACATTCTCCTGGGAAAAAATTGCCCAACTCAGTGTACCAAAACCATCGATTCGGAAAAGTAAATTCCAACGGCCTCGATCAGCGGTTCCGTCACCCGGTAATACAAACGGTCTAAGAATATCGCTCGTTGACCGATACGCTTTTCATGCACATCAATTGCGCTGCTATTCCGAACAGCGATTGCTCGCCGCCGCGACGCTTTCCATACCTTGTCGTTAGCAAGATACGCGCCTTGCCTGCAGATCCGAATAACCTTATCACCAACATCTGACGGCGGGGTGGCGATCTCCGCCTGACTGGCGATCGGTCGGCGGCATCTTGAATTGCTACCGGCCGGTTCACCAACGGTTCAGGGATACAGTCCGCGCATCTCGCGCGCCTGCAGCACCCGGGTGCAGCCCACGATGAAGGCTGCCGTCCGCAGTGACACTTTCTTTTCTTCGGCCAGTTGCCAGACACTTGCGAAGGCCTCGCGCATGATCCGCGTCAGGCGCAGGTTGATTTCATCCTCAGTCCAGAAGTAACTCGAAAAGTCCTGCACCCATTCGAAGTAGCTGACGGTGACACCTCCGGCGTTGGCAATTACGTCGGGCACCACCAGTACGCCGCGGTCGCGCAGCATGTCATCGGCGGCCGGTGTGGTCGGGCCGTTTGCGCCTTCGAGAATCAGTTTTGCCTGGATCCGGTTCGCATTGCTCTCGTTGATCTGCTGCTCCAATGCAGCGGGCACCAAAATATCGCATTCGACTCCCCAGAACTGGTCGCGGGCGGCGAGTTCTTCACTTCCCGGAAACCCGGTGACGCTGCCATGCACCGCAACATGGGCCTGCAATGCCATCACATTCAGGCCTGCGGGCCGGGTGATGGTGCCTGCATGGTCCTGCACGGCTACTACGCGGGCCCCAGCCTCAGAAAACAGGCGTGCGGCGACGGCGCCCACGTTGCCGAAACCCTGCACTGCCAGCCGTGCACCCTTGATATCCATGCCAATTCGGCTGGCCGCCTCGCAGCCGACAACAAACACGCCCCGCCCCGTGGCTTCATGCCTTCCGAGGCTGCCGCCGAGCGAAATCGGCTTGCCAGTCACGACGCCGGAAGCGGTGCTGCCCTGGTTCATGGAGTAGGTATCCATCATCCAGGCCATGATCTGCTCGTTGGTATTGACGTCAGGCGCAGGAATATCCTTGTTCGGCCCGATGATGATGTTGATTTCACTGGTGTAACGCCGGGTCATGCGCTGCAGCTCACCCTGGGATAATGTCTTCGGATCGACCCGGATGCCCCCTTTGGCACCGCCGTATGGCACGTTGACTGCCGCATTCTTGACCGTCATCCACGCCGACAAGGCCATCACCTCGGACAGCGTCACGTCCTGATGAAAGCGCACGCCGCCCTTGCCGGGCCCGCGCGACGTGTTGTGCTGCACCCGGTAGCCTTCGAAATGTGCAATGCTGCCGTCATCACGTTCGATCGGCACATCGACGATCAGGACGCGCTTCGGACGCTTCAGGGTTTCGACCCAGCGGGCAAGGTTGCCCAGATACGGCGTGACGCGGTCAATCTGTTCGAGATAAACGCCCCACGGCCCGAGTGCATCGTGCTTCAGGTAGGACGGAATTTCATGTGGGTTGGCCATGCTGGTCGCTGCTCCGCAAAGTAGGCGCGATTGCCACCGGTAGTAGTGTCCAACCGCGCTGGCACGCATGCTAAGACAAGGACACCTCGCGGCGCCAATGCCAGTTTGGCATGTAACTATGCGTTTCGTGCATGCCCTTTGAGATCAGTTGAACTTGTGATCGCGACTAATCATTTTTTCGTTTCCGCGGTAACACGGATTTTGCGGCCGGTCTGCTTTCCTGGCGCACCAGGTGGCTCCAGAGCCGCTCGACCACTGGCTTGCCTGGCCGCTGGGCCGAAGGCCGCTCGCGGTAGAGGCGTATTTCCATCTGCACCTGCCAGCCGGGATCATCGTCGTCCGCATGCGCCAGCAACTTTTGCCGGACTTCGCGGATGACGGCGGAATCAGGAAGAAAAACCACGCCATGGCCTTCGAGGGCCATCATCTTCAGGCCTTCCGCCATGTCGGTTTCATAGCGCTTCTCGAGGTACAGCGGCCCCTTGGCGTCGGCCAGGATCACATCGACCATTCGCCCGAGGTAGGCATTGCTCGTATAGGAGAGAAACGGCAGCGGTGCGGATGCGGTTCCCGGCAACACCATGTGCGGAGAGCCGCTGCGGTCGGATCGCGCATAGGCGCGCAGGGTTTCGCTGCCGAGCACCAGCATTTCGTAGCGCGCCGGGTCGAGCTGCACCGGCTGGCGCGGATGGTGGTAGCACAGCAGAAGATCGCAACCCCCTTCGACCATCGTCATCACGGCGTCGTGCACATTCAGCGCAATCAGCCGAATGTTCATCACGCCGAAATCCTCTTCAAGCGCGGTCAGCCATTTCGGGATGTAGGTAAGCGACAGCGTATGCGGCGCAGCAAAATCGATGGTGCTGTGGCTGGCCGGCCGCTTGCCGCGCATCAGCGCGCGGGCGCGGTCGATCTGGCCGAGCATTTCCAGCGCCTGCTCATGGAACACTTCGCCCGCCGGCGTCAGGCAGGTCGGATACGACGTGCGGTCGATCAGGTCTGCGCCGAGCCAGGCCTCGAGCGACTGGATTCGCCGGGAGAAGGCCGGCTGCGTGACATGCCGCAGTTCGGCGGAACGGCTGAAACTGTGGGTTTCAGCCAGGGAGATGAAGTCTTCGAGCCACTTGGTTTCCATTTCAGAATGGTAGGCCGGATCGGTTGGCCGTGGCAAAAATTAGCGGAGAAGCCGGCCATGCAAGCCATCCATCTTTCGATCGCCCGATGTCAGGCCGCGACCTGGATCGGCGGCGATCCCGCCGCGTCGAGCACAGCTTCATCCTGGCGCGCCTGCTGCCGCGCCCACATCTGCGAATACGCGCCTTCGGCGGCCATCAACTGCGCATGCGTGCCACGTTCGACGATACGGCCGTGGTCCAGCACCAGGATTTGCGCGGCATCGGCAATCGTCGACAGCCTGTGCGCGATGACCAGCGTGGTCCGATCGCGGGCGATCTCCTTGAGCTGCGCCTGGATCGCCTGCTCTGCCTTGGAGTCGAGCGCCGAGGTCGCTTCATCGAAAATCAGGATCGCCGGATTTTTCAGCAGCGTGCGGGCAATCGCGACGCGCTGCTTTTCGCCTCCCGAGAGTTTCAGTCCGCGCTCGCCGACCATGGTGGCGTAGCCGTCCGGCAGGGTCTCGATGAAGTCATGGATGGAGGCGGCGCGCGCGGCGGCTTCAATGGCTTCCTTGGTCGCGCCGGTCTGGCCGTAGGCGATGTTGTACTCGATCGTGTCGTTGAACAGCACTGTGTCCTGTGGGACGATGCCGATCGCATTGCGCAACGACGACTGGCTGACCTGCCGCAGGTCCTGGCCATCGATGGTGATCGCCCCCTGGTTGACATCGTAGAAGCGAAACAGCAGCCGCGAAAGCGTCGACTTGCCCGAGCCGCTGTGCCCGACCACGGCGGTCGTGGTGCCGGCGGCGATCGTGAAATCGACATCGAACAGAATCTGCCGCTTGCTCTCGTAGCTGAAATCGACATGCGCGAAACGCACTTCCGCGCCGTGCGTCTGGAGTGGCTTCGCATCGGGTGTATCCGCGATTTCCCGGTGCTGGTCGAGCAGCGAGAACAGCCGCTCCATGTCGGCCAGGCTTTGCTTGATCTCGCGATAGATCACACCCAGGAAATTGAGCGGAATGTACAGCTGGATCATGAAGGCGTTCACCAGCACCAGGTCGCCCAGTGTCATGGTGCCGTCGATGACACCCTGCGTAGCGCGCCACAGGATCAGGCTGACCGCCACGGCGATGATGGTGGATTGCCCCGTGTTGAGCATCGACAGCGAGGTCTGCGAGCGCACGGCCGCCGTCTCGTAACGCTTGAGGCCATCGTCGTAGCGCTGCGCCTCGTAATCCTCGTTGCCGAAATACTTGACCGTTTCATAATTGATGAGCGAGTCGATGGCCTTGGTATTGGCTTTCGAATCGAGCTCGTTCATCGTGCGCCGGAAATGCGTGCGCCACTCGGTGACGACCACCGTGAAACTGATGTAGCTGACCAGCGCGACGAATGTGATCCCGGCGAACCAGATATCGTAATGCAGCACCAGATAGCCCAGCACCAGCGTGATCTCGACCAGCGTCGGCAGGATGCTGAACAGCGTGTACGACACCAGAGAGGAAATGCCGCGCGTGCCGCGTTCGATGTCGCGCGTCATGCCGCCGGTCTGGCGGTTCAGGTGAAAGCGCAGTGACAGCGAATGCAGATGCCGGAACACCTGCAGCGCCACGTTGCGCACTGCCCGTTGCGTGACCCGCGCGAAGAAAAACTCGCGCAACTCGGTAAATACCGTGGTCGATAGCCGCAGTGCGCCGTAGGCGGCGAGTATCCCCAGCGGCAGCACCAGCAGCGCCTGCGGATGCGCCGGCGTGATCGTCAGCCGGTCGATGAGCTGTTTCAGCACCAGCGGTACGCCGACGTTGGCGAGCTTGGCGCCGATCAGGCACGCCATCGCGAAGGCGACCCGCCCCTTGTACGCAAGAAGGTACGGTATCAGCGTCTTGAGCGTGACCCAGTCATTGCGGGTCGCCTGGTTGGCCGGCGGCGGAGCATTGGAAGAAGCATGATGGCGCATTGGAGGGAATCGATCGCGGATGGTTTAAGCTAGCCTGTGATTGTAGCGGTTTAAAACTATTTCAAGACGAGGATGAGGAATGACTGAACTTTCACCCACCACCCTTCCCGAAGGCATGCCCCAGCTGCGGGTCGTGCCGATGCCGGCCGATGCAAACATACACGGCGACGTGTTCGGCGGCTGGATCATGGCGCAGGTCGATATCGCCGGTTCGCTGCCGGCCGTGCGGCGCGCGAACGGCAGGGTGGCGACCGTGGCGGTCAACTCCTTCCTGTTCAAGCATCCGGTGTTCGTCGGCGACCTGCTGTCGTTCTATGCCAATGTGGTCAAGGTCGGCAACACATCGGTGACCGTGAATGTCGAGGTCTATGCGGAGCGCATGCGCCTGCAGAGCGAAGTCGTGAAAGTGACCGAGGCGACATTGACTTTCGTCGCGACCGGCGAGGACCGCAAGCCGCGCAGCCTGCCCGCGCTGGCCGACTGAAACCGGACTGCGCTTCGGTGCAAGCGACGTAAAAAAGCCGCCCATGAGGGCGGCCAGTGGCACCGGGGCCCGACTGCGCTACAGGATCAGGCGGTCGCGACCGCCGCCGGCGCTTCGTCGCGCAATTCGCGCCGCAAGATCTTGCCGACATTCGTCTTCGGCAGGTCGGTACGAAACTCGATGTATTTCGGCTTCTTGTACGCGGTCAGCTGCTCGCGGCAGTAAGCCATCAATTGTTCGGCGGTGAGCGACGGGTCACGCCGCACCACGAACAGCTTGACCGCCTCGCCGGTCACCGCATCCGGCACACCGACACAGGCGCATTCGAGCACGCCGGGATGGGCTGCAACCACACCTTCGACTTCGTTCGGATAGACGTTGAAGCCGGAGACCAGCACCATGTCCTTCTTGCGGTCGATGATGCGGGTGTAGCCGCGTTCGTCCATGATGCCGACGTCGCCGGACTTGAAGAATCCATCCGGCGTCATGACCTTGGCCGTCTCATCCGGCCGGTTCCAGTAGCCCACCATCACCTGCGGACCACGGATCGCGATTTCGCCCGCCTGCCCGAGCGGCACCGGTTTGCCATCGTCATCCAGGATCGCGATCTCGGTCGAGGGAAACGGCAGGCCGATGGTGCCGTTGTATTCGGAAGAATCGGCTGGATTGCACGTGGCGGTCGGGGAGGTCTCGGACAGGCCATAGCCTTCGACGATGGGGCAGCCGGTCAGCTTCACCCAGCGGTCGGCGACGACTTTCTGCACTGCCATACCGCCGCCATTGCTGACCTTCAGGCCGGAGAAATCGAGCTTGGCGAAATCGGGGTGGTTCAGCAGGCCGTTGTAGAGCGTGTTCACCGCCGGCAGCATGTTGATGCGATGTTTTGCCATTTCCTTGATGAAGCCGCCGATGTCGCGCGGATTCGGGATCAGCAGGTTGAGGCCGCCGGTGCGCATGCCCAACAGGCAGCACGCCGTCAGTGCAAAGATGTGATACAGCGGCAGTGCGCAGACGATGGTGAGCTGCTCGACCTTTGGCTCGCGCTCCAGCACCGGCTGCAGCCAGGCTTCCGCCTGCAGCACGTTGGCCAGCACGTTGCCATGCGAAAGCGTGGCACCCTTCGACACGCCCGTGGTGCCACCCGTGTACTGCAGGAAGGCGATGCTGTCGCGGCGCAGTTCGATCGGCACGAGCGTGGCCCGGGCGCCGTCGGCCAGCGCGCGCGTGAAGGCGATCGCGTTCGGCAGCGAATAGGCGGGCACCATCTTCTTCAGGTTGCGGACCACGAAATTGACGAGATGGCCTTTGGCGCCCAGCAGGTCGCCCATCCTGACGACGACGGTGTGACGGATGCCGGTGTCGTGCAACACCTGCTCCAGTGTCGTGGCGAAGTTCTCCAGGATGACAATGGCGCGGGCGCCGGAGTCGTTAAGCTGATGCTTCAGCTCACGCGGCGTGTACAGCGGATTGACGTTGACAACCGTATAGCCGGCACGCAGCACTGCAGCCAGCGCCACCGGGTAGGCCAGCAGGTTCGGCATCATCAGCGCGACGCGGTCGCCGGGCGCCAGGCCACAGCTTTGCAGCCATGCGCCGAGCGCGCGCGACAGCGTGTCGACTTCGCCATAGGTAAGCCGCTTGCCCATGCATTCATAGGCATCGCGCTTCGCATATTTGACGAACGCGTCTTCGAGCATGTGGACCAGCGAACGGTATTGCGTGTTGTCGATTTCGGCTGGTACGCCGGCTGGATATGACTTCAACCAGAACTTGTCCATTTGTCGCCTCTGCTTTGTAATTGCGGGTATTAAGAGCGGCGACCTGGAGCCCGCCGCACCGGCACAATCGAACGACCGTGCCTTTTTTAGTCAGATCGTAACGGTCGATGCTGCGTGGCGCAAGCGATTTGGGAAAATTTTGTCCGGCGGGTTTTGCGGCAGATGGTCAGGGCTTGTGCGGTAACACCACCGGAATCGTGCGCTCGGCCGGTTTCGCCCCGGCGCCCAGAGCATCGAGCCGTTGATGCCGCGCATCCTTGTCGAGCGCCGCCAGCGCGCGCACGGCGGCGTAGAAGCGCGGCAGGGTCTGCTGCTGCATTAATAGGTTGCGGAAGGCTGGCACGTAGTCGTGATATGTCGCCACCGCTGCCAGATGCGCGTTCGTCAGTGGCTCGGCAAACCACCGGTCATAGCCGGCATAGCCGCCCCAGGTCACTTTGAGCACCTGGTACTCGGCCTTCAGTTCGGCGAAGATCTCGGCCTTGCGCTGACGCTTCTCCTCGTCGCTGACCGGGCGCTTGTAGTTGGCTTCGAGTTCGGTGCGATATTTCAGCAGCAGCCCCAGGAAATCCTGCTTGCGGCTCTCATATGCAATGTAGGTCTGACGCAATGCGGGATCGCCCTGCACCTCCAGCCAGCGCTCGACACCGGCCTCTTCGACAGCGGTTGCAAAGGATTCGTTGAACTGCGTGTCGTCCTTCACGTAGACCACCTGATGCGCGAGCTCATGGAAAACCAGTCGCGCCAGTTCACCGTCGGGGTACTGTATGAAGGTCGACAGCACCGGATCGTTGAACCAGCCCAAGGTGGAATAGGCCGGCACCCCCGCGACCTGCACGTCGAGGCCGTCGCCACGCAGACCGCTGGCGTAATCCTGCGCATCGGCCTTGCTGTAGTACCCGCGATAGCTCACGCAACCGGCCACCGGAAAACACCAGCGGCGCTGCTCCATCGACAGTTCAGGCGTGGCGACCACGTTCCAGATCACGAACGGTCGCTTCAGATCGGCGTAGCTGGTATAGCTGCGATTGTCAGGCAAGCCGAGCTCGCGCGCGGCGTACCGCCGGATGTTCTTGACCTTGAGCAGCTTGGCGCGCAGGCGGGCGTTGAGCGCCGGATCTGCCAGCCAGTCGTCGATCGGCCGTGCCTCCGAGAGCAGCGAGAACTGGCCATGCGCCGCCTGCGCGTAATAGTCGAAATGGGTGCAGCCCGCCGCCACCAGCGCGGCGATGACAAGCGCGGTGCCGAGCCCGAGGTACCGCTTCGCATTCATTCCAGACCTGCTGCCTTTGACACATCGATTTTTTCCACTTGTACCAGGACGTCGTAGAAGACCGGTCCATTACCCATGTCGGTAGTGCGTTGGCTGGTGAGCTCGTTTGCGTTCTTGCCATCGCTGGCCAGTTTTTTCCACCAGATCGACAGTCCAACCACGAGGCCGCGACGCGCCCGGTCGGTCACACGCGCCCTTGCCGTGAAACTGCCGCGTGCATTGAAGATGCGCACCATGTCACCCTTCGCGATTGCGCGATGCCCTGCATCGGCCGGATGGATGTCGAGGTGCGGCTCGCCTTCGGTCTGCCGCAGACTCTGGATATTGACGAAAGTGGAGTTCAGAAAGTTCCTTGCTGGCGGGGAAATCATTGCAAGGGGATATTTTTTTGCCAAGGCCGGATTGCTGGCGACCGACTCATACGGCGCGATGTAGTCGGGCAACGGATCGAGCCCGTCCGCTTCCATGCGAGCGCAATGGAATTCACATTTCCCGGAAGGCGTGGCGAAACCGCCATTGGCAAACGGCGCGGGTGCCATCGCCAGTTTCTGCCAGCCGGACTGCTTCAGGCGCGTCCAGTCGAAGTGAACTGCATGCGGATGGGTCACATCGAATGCGACGGCAGCGATCGCGTCATCGGATTCGCTGAAGCATGGATCGTCGAATCCCATGCGACACGCAAGCAGGCGGAAGATCTCGGTATTGGGCTTGGCTTCGCCGAGCGGTGCGATCGCCGCATTGTTGGCCATCATGTACAAGTGGCCGTAGGTCGAATGGATATCGACATGTTCGAGCTGGGTCGTCGCCGGCAGCAGGATGTCGGCATAGTCGGCGGTATCGGTCTGAAAATGTTCCAGCACGACCGTGAACAGGTCTTCGCGCGCGAAACCCTGCGCCACCTTGGACGACTCCGGGGCGACCGCCACCGGGTTCGAGTTGTAGACGATCACAGCGTCGATGCGCGGCCCGAATTCGACCGAGGTGTCACGCAGCAGATCGTCGCCGATCGTGATCATGTTGATCGTGCGCGGCTTCTGACCGGCAGCGCGCAGGTCGGGCCGCTGCAACGCACGGAAGTTTTTCGGGAAGCTGTCGGAAGCCGACAGCTGCACGCCACCGGCCGCATGCCGCCAGGCCCCGACCAGCGCCGGCAGGCAGGCGATATTACGGATCGCCATGCCTCCGCCACGCACCCGCTGGAGGCCATAGTTGGTGCGGATCGCGACCGCATCGCCGCGCATCGCGGTTTCGCCGTAGAGCACTGCAAGCGCGGTGACTTCGGCTTCGGTGATGCCGCAGATATGCGCCACACGCTGCGGCGTCCAGAGCGCAACCCGCTCCTTGAGGGCGGCAAAGCCAAGCGTGTACCGCGCCACGTAATCGTGATCGATGAGATCGCGCTCGATCAGGACATGCATCATCCCCAGCGCCAGTGCCGCATCGGTGCCCGGCAGGAGTGCGATATGCTGATGACACTTCTCGGCCGTGAGCGAACGGTACGGATCGATTGCGATCAGCGTCGCGCCGCGCCGCTTGGCCTCCTGCGCCCGGGTCCAGAAATGCAGGTTCGAAGCGATCGGGTTGCCGCCCCAGATCAGGATCACCTTCGCCTCCTGGAACTGCTCGACGTCGGTGCCGATCCGGCTGCCCAGCGTGTAGGCATAGCCGGCGCCGCCGGCGGTGGCGCAGATGGTGCGGTCCAGCAGCGACGCCCCGAGCTTGTTGAAGAAACGCGAGGCCATCGACTCGCCCTGCACCAGGCCCATGGTGCCGGCGTAGCTGTAGGGCAGGATCGCCTGCGGGTCACGCCGGGCGATCGGCAGCAGGCGCTTGGCGATGGTATCGATCGCCTCTTCCCAGCTGATGCGTTCGAACTGGCCGGCGCCCTTCGGTCCGACCCGCTTCATCGGATGCAGCAGCCGATCAGGATGATAGGTGCGCTCGGTGTAGCGCGAGACCTTCGTGCACAAAACGCCGGCCGTGGTCGGATGCTCCGGATCCCCCTTGACGGCAGTCGCGACGCCGTCTTCCACCGTCACCAGCATGGCGCAGGTATCGGGGCAATCATGCGGACAGACCGCTCTTACGATCGATGTCGTCATCTGGCTTCCTTGCTGCTTCGATTGCTTCGATTGCTTCGATTGTGACGAGCGGCGCGGGCTCAGACAGCCCGGTCGTCGCGGATCAGCCGCATCATGAACGCCTCGCACTGCGCCAGTTGCGCAAGCGTGACGAATTCATTCGGCCGGTGCGCCTGTTCGATATTGCCGGGACCACAGACCACGGTCGGGATGCCCGCTTGCTGGAACAGGCCGGCTTCGGTGCCGTACGAGACCGCGCCGTTCGGCCGGTTGCGTGACAGCGCCGTAGCGAGCTGAACGATGGCCTCGCTCTCTTCCATGTTCAAGCCCGGCGCCGAGGCCACGAATTCGAAATCGATCGCGGCATTCGGCTCGACCCGGCGCATCTCCGGCAGCAGCGTGGCGGCGTAGTCCTGGATCTCCTGGTAGAGCTTGTCTGCAGACACGCCCGGCATGGTGCGCGCCTCGAACTGGAATTCGCAATCCTTGGGCACGATGTTCGATGCCAGGCCGCCGCGGATGGTGCCGGTCTGCAGCGTGGTGAACGGCACCGTGAAGGCGTAGTCGCGGGCTTCGAGCTGCGCCAGGCGGTCGGCCATCTGGCGGATGTAGACGATGATGCGGGCCGCGTATTCGATCGAATTGACGCCCTGCGTGGTGTAGCTGGAATGCGCCTCGCGCCCGGTGATGCAGCAGCGGAAGCGATGGGTGCCCTTGTGCGCGATGATCGGCTGCATCAGGGTCGGTTCACCGACGATGCAGCCCGCCGTTTTCAGGCCGGTCTGCGCCAGGTCGGCGATCAGGCCGCGTACGCCGAGGCAGCCGACTTCCTCATCGTAGGACAGCGCGAAATGCAGGGACGAATCCATGTCGGCCGCCAGGAATTTCGGCACCAGCGCCAGCGCGGTGCCAATGAATCCCTTCATGTCCGCGGCACCGCGACCGAACATCATGCCGTCGCGGATCATGATCTTGAACGGGTCGCTGTCCCACGCCTGCCCTTCGACCGGCACCACGTCGGTATGGCCCGACAGGATCAGCCCCGGCTTGCGGCCTTCTCCCAGGGTCGCGAACAGGTTGGCCTTCTTGCCGGTCGCGTCATAGGTCAGGCGCGACGTCACGCCCATGCGGTTGAGGTAGTCGCGGGTCCATTCGATCAGGCCCAGGTTCGAGTCGCGCGAAACGGTCGGAAAAGCGACTAGCCGCTCGATCATCGAGATGACTTCCGGCGACGGCAGCACCGCGGCCGACGGCGTGGAGGAAATGGAATCGGTCAGCGTGTTCATTGGGTGTCCCGTGAAGTGCGCATGGTGCATTGCAGGTGCGATGCCGTCCGCGACGCGCCGGCGGCCAGAAGGCCGCATCGTCGCCTCTCATTATGCCGCAGCGGCGGGTGGCGGGTCGATACCCGGCCCTAGGGAACTCAACCGTTCAGATGGCAGGCCGAGAAATGTCCTGGCGCGACTTCCCGCAGCGCCGGGATCTCCTCCCTGCAGCGCGCCATCGCATGCGGGCAGCGCGGATGAAAATGGCAGCCTGTCGGCGGATGCAGCGGCGACGGGATTTCGCCCTTGACCGGGACGAATGCCAGCTTGCGTACTTCCAGTTTCGGCGCCGATGCCAGCAGCGCCTGGGTGTAGGGATGATTCGGTGTTGAAAACCCGGCATCGGCCGATGCCGATTCGACGATCCGGCCGAGGTACATGATGACGACGCGATCGGCCAGGTGGCGCACCACGCCAAGGTCGTGACTGATGAACAGATAGGTCAGGTCAAGTTCGTCACGCAGGCGGATGAACAGGTTCAGCACCTGCGCCTGGATCGAGACGTCGAGCGCGGCCACCGCTTCGTCGCATACCAGGAATTCCGGCTGCACGGCCAGCGCGCGGGCGATGCCGATGCGGGCGCGTTGGCCGCCTGAGAACTGGTGTGGAAAGCGCCGCAACACGCTCGGGTCCATGCCGACGCGCTCCAGCATCTGCTCGACATAGTCCTTCTGCCCGGTCGCCGTGACCATGCCGTGCACCAGCGGCGCTTCGCCGACGATGTCCTGGACCCGCATGCGCGGATTGAGCGAAGCGGTCGGGTCCTGGAAGATCAACTGGATCGCCAGCTGCTTGCGGCTGCGCGTGGCGGCGTCGAGCAATTCGAGCTGCTCTCCTTTCCAGAAACGCTGACCGGTACTCATGCTGTGCAACCCGACGGCGATGCGGCCCAGCGTCGATTTGCCGCAACCCGATTCGCCGACCAGGCCGACGACTTCGCCGCGCCGGATCGACAGGCTGACATCGTCGACGGCATGGACGGTTTCGGCCGCTGGCCCGGCACCAAATACGCGAGCAATTCGGGTCGCGGCATCTGGCGGGCGGGTGAAACGCTTGCTGACGTTTCTCAGGGCAAGTAACGGCTGTCCAGCGTCGTCGATCAAGGTGCTCATGCGCCCGCCTCATGCTCTCCAGACATGACCGGCGCCGGATGAAAGCAGCGTAACCTATGACCCGCGACGACCGTGAGCGGTGGCTGCGTGCTGCATTGATCGGTGGCGCGCTCGCAGCGCGTGCGAAACGCGCAGCCGCTCGGCAGGTTCAGCAGCGATGGCGTCATGCCCGGAATCTGCCGCAGCGGTTGCCCGCGCAGATTGCGCGACGGTGCGGAAGCGATCAGGCCAAACGTGTACGGATGGCGCGGCGCATCGAGCACCTGCTGCACGCTACCGCTTTCGACGATCCGTCCGGCATACATGACGCAGACCGTATCGGCCAGTCCGGCGATCACCGACAGGTCATGCGTGATCCAGATCAGCGCAGTCCCGGACTGGCCACACAGTTTCTGCATCTCGAACAGGATCTGGCCCTGAATCGTGACGTCGAGGGCGGTGGTCGGCTCATCGCAGATGATCAGGTCCGGCTTGTTGAGCAGCGCGATGGCGATCGCGACCCGTTGCCGCATGCCGCCGGAGAACTGGTGCGGATACGCCAGCAGCCGCTCGCGCGGCGAAGCGATTCCGACCCGCGCCAGCGCATCGCACGACATCGCCCTGGCGGTGTCACGGCTCACGGGATGGTGTGCCATGACTGTCTCGATCATCTGGGTATCGATGCGCAGCACGGGGTTGAGCGTCATCATCGGGTCCTGGCAGATCATGGCGATGCGGTTGCCCCGGATCGCGCGGATCTTTTCCGGAGTCAGCTCGCGCAAATCCTGCCCTTTGAAAAGCACCTGGCCGCCAATCACGTGACCCGGCGGATCGACCAGCCCCATGATCGAGTAGCCGGTCATCGACTTGCCCGATCCGGATTCACCGACCAGGCCCATGATCTGTCCCGGCATGACCGAAAACGACACGTCGTTCACTGCGGTGGCGATGCCTGCACGGCTGTCGAATCGGGTCGTCAGATTACGGACATCGAGGGTCGGTTGCGGCAGGTCCGGCATCGGGGTGTGCATGAGTGGGAGCGACATCGGCTGGGTCACTGCGTCTGCAGATGCGGGTTCAGGACATCGCGCAACTGGTCGGCCACCAGGTTGATCATCACCACCGTGACCAGCAAGGCGATGCCCGGGAAAAAACTGATCCAGTATTTACCCGAGAGCAGATACTGGAATCCATTTGCGATCAGCAGGCCGAGCGAGGGTTCGGTCACCGGCAGGCCAAGTCCGAGAAACGACAGCGTCGCCTCCAGGGAGATGGCGGAGGCGACCTGCAGCGCGGCGATCACGATCAGCGGCGGCATGCAGTTGGGCAGCAGGTGGCGCAGCATGATGCGCAGCGGTGACAGCCCGAGCACCTGCGCCGCTTCGATATATTCCTTGCGCCGCTCGACCAGCGCGGCACTGCGCGCAGTGCGTGCGTAATACGCCCACTGCACCGCCACCAGCGCGGTGATGATCTTACCCACGCCCTGTCCGGTCAGCGCCAGCAGGATCAGCGCGATCAGGATCGGTGGAAACGACAGCTGAATGTCTGCCAGCCGCATGATCAGCGATTCGATACGGCCACCCGCGTAGCCGGCAAACAATCCGAGCAGCAGACCGATGGCCAGTGCGATGACGGTGCTGACCACGCCGACCAGTATCGAGATGCGTACGCCGTAGAGCATCGCGGACAGCATGTCGCGTCCCTGCTCGTCGGTCCCGAGCAGAAAAGTCATCGTGCCATCGGCGGACCGCTTGCCCGGTTCCAGCCGGGAATCCATGACATCCAGTGTCGAAAGATCATACGGATTCTGCGGCGCGATCACCGGTGCAAACACGGCTGCCAGGATCACGAGGAGCAGGCCGATCAGCCCGGCAGTGGCAATCCGGCTGGCAAAAAAATCGCGTGCAAAGCGACGCATCGGCGTCTCTGCCGGCAGCGCCCGATCGGGATCGGGCAGCCCTTCCGCAACCGGAGACGGGTTCACGCGCTCGCCCCCGACAGCCGTACCCGCGGATCGAGAATCGAATACACCACGTCGACCATCAGGTTGATCACGATGAACAGCAGTACGATCAGCATCAGATAGGCAACGATCACCGGCCGGTCGAGCACGCGGATCGAATCGATGATGAGCTTGCCCATGCCCGGCCACGCAAACACCGATTCGGTGACGATGGCGAATGCGATGATCGAGCCGAACTGCAGGGCGATCACGGTGACGATCGGGATCAGGATATTTTTCAGGACATGCACGCCGACGATGCGCAGGTTGGAGAGTCCCTTGGCGCGGGCGAAGCGGACGTAATCCTGCAGCAGCGCTTCCTGCGCGCCGGCACGCGTCAGGCGGATCACCAGCGCGATGTTGAACAGCGCGAGATTCGAGGCTGGCAACAGCAGGTGCCGCAAACCGTCCCACGACAGGAAGCTGACCGGCACGCCGAGCAACAGCTGCGTCGCGCCGCGACCGCTCGACGGCAGCCAGCCGAGCTGCACCGCGAACACCAAGATCAGCATCAGCCCGACCCAGAAGGTCGGCAATGAAAAGCCGAGGATCGAGACCGCCATGATGGTCTTGCCGGCCAATCCGGAGGGCCGCAGGCCAGCCCACAGCCCGAGCGGGATGCCGAGGCCGATTGCGATCATGATCGCGAACACCGCCAACTCCAGCGTGGCCGGCATGCGCTCGAAGATCAGCGCCAACGCCGGCGTCGAAAATGCAAACGATCGCCCCATGTCGCCCGAGAGCGCATTGCGGATGAAAATGAAGTATTGCTGCCAGAGCGGCTTGTCAAGTCCGAAGGCAGCGATGGTGCGCGCCCGTTCCAGCTGGTCGGCGTCCGGACTGATCAGGACATCGATCGGATTGCCGATCGCATGGACGCCGATGAAGACTAGCAGCGACATCACGAGCAGCACCATCACGCTTTGCAACAGTCGCCGGATGATGAAGACAGTCATGCGCAAACCTCACGCATCGAGGCAGGCGAAAGTATCCGTTTTGACGGTGATCTCGAGAGGGAGTGACATGCGCATCGGGGACTCGGTAGGGTCAAACGTGTTTCATGGTGTAAGCGTAATATACACAACTTGTCTGCACGACTTTCGAGCCGGCCCGATCGTGTTGAACGTCGAGCAGCATGCCCGCTCGGCGCAATTCGCATACCCACCATAAATATCTGGAGACTGCCATGAAGCTGATCGATCCGATCGTGCAATTCCATACGGAGCTGCAGCAGATCCGGCGCGATATCCACGCGCATCCGGAACTCTGCTTCGAGGAACGGCGCACCGCCGATGTGGTCGCGCAAAAACTGACCGAATGGGGAATTCCGATCCTGCGCGGCATGGGCGTGACAGGCGTGGTCGGCATCATCCGTAACGGCAGCAGCGATCGGGCAATCGGCTTGCGGGCGGACATGGATGCGCTGCCAATGCAGGAGGTCAATGCGTTCGACCACACGTCCCGCCACGCTGGAAAAATGCACGCCTGCGGCCATGACGGACACACGGCGATGCTGCTTGGTGCGGCGCATTACCTTGCACGACATCGTAATTTCGACGGCACGGTGTACGTGATCTTCCAGCCGGCAGAGGAAGGCGGCGGTGGCGCGAAGCGGATGATGGACGATGGCCTGTTCGACCAGTGTCCGATGCAGGCGGTGTTCGGCATGCACAACTGGCCAGGTGCGACGGCGGGCAGTTTTGGCGTGACACCGGGGCCGATGATGGCGTCGAGCAATGAGTTCGAAGTGATCGTCAAGGGACGCGGCTCGCACGCAGCGCAACCACACAAGAGCATCGACCCGGTCATGGTGGCGGTGCAGATCGCTCAGAGCTGGCAGACGATCGTCACGCGCAACAAGAGCCCGATCGATGCGGGTGTGTTGTCGATCACGCAGATCCACGCGGGCAGCGCAACCAACGTGATTCCCGACGAGGCGACGCTGATCGGGACGGTACGCACTTTTACCGTGCCGGTTCTGGACCTGATGGAACAGCGCATGCAAGACATCGCCGTGCACACCGCAGCCGCGTTCGGTGCGGAAGTGGACTTCCGCTTCAAGCGCAATTACCCGCCGCTGATCAACCATGCGGAAGAAACTGCCTTTGCCGCCAGCGTCATGCGCGCAATTGTTGGCGACGACGCCGTCAATAGCGCCGTCGAGCCCACCATGGGTGCGGAAGATTTTGCGTTCATGCTGCAGGAGAAACCTGGCTGCTATGTGTTCATCGGCAATGGCGAAGGCGAGCATCGCGACTTCGGTCACGGGCTCGGACCATGCAACCTGCACAATCCGAGCTACGATTTCAATGACGATTTGTTACCGATCGGCGCGACCTATTGGGTGCGGCTGGCCGAGGCGTATCTACCGCTTGCCTGACCATAGGTTTATTCCACTTGGCGTGATTTTCTTGGTGGACCGCCAGCATTTTGCGGTGCGTGGCAGCGTGGATCATGGCAGTTGATCGGGCGCCGCTCCCACCCGTATTCCCGCATTGCGTTGTTCGAGCGCGAGCAGGGCGGCTGCCTGGTCGGCATGCGGCAGGGCTTCCAGAATGCTGCGATAGAGTGTCGTGACCACTTCGGTAATAGGTAGTTGCAGCCCGGATGCCTGCGCCGCATTCAAGATGTTTTCCATATCCTTCGCCTGGCTTCTGACTTGGCCGCCAGGTATGAAATTACGGTCCAGCATGCGCTGTCCATGCACCTCGAGAATCCGACTTTCGGCAAAGCCGCCGCGGATCGCGGCCCGCACGGCGCCGGGGTCTGCACCTCCCGCCTGCGCCAACAGCAGCGCTTCGGCGACGATCGAAATCGTGCCGCCGACGATCAGTTGATTGCACAGCTTGGCGAGCTGGCCGCATCCCACCGGACCCACGCGGGTCGGATTGCCTAGCACCCGTAACACCGCTTCCGCACGCGCATAGTCCGCAATGCTGCCGCCGGCCATGATGGCAAGGGTGCCCGCCTGCGCACCCGCCACGCCCCCGGACACCGGCGCATCGACGAACATCGCGCCGGCACTTCGAAGCTTGCTGTCGAGGGCGACTGCTTCCGATTGCGCGGTCGAACTCATGTCGATGACTAGCGCACCTGGTGCAATGTCAGATACTGCAGCGGCGATGACGTCAGCCACGACCGGTCCCGAATCGAGCATGGTGATGATGATATCGGCGTGGCGAACCGCTTCTCCGGCGGTGACGGCGCCTCGGGCACCCAGTTCGAGCAACGGCGTCGTTTTGTCGGGGCTGCGATTCCAGACAGTGAGTGCGAAGCCACCCGCCAGAAGACGGGCCGCCATTGGGCGTCCCATCAGGCCAAGGCCAAGAAACGCAATTGCGGGAGGTTTTGGGTCAGTCATGCGGAGAAGCGAATTTGATAAAAGGAGTTGGTGCTTGAGGCGGTTAGATATGGGCGTCCAGCATTTTTAGGCAGCTAAATACCTTCCGCAACGCATTACACACCGTTGCGCACCTCGGGGCAACCAGATTTCGATCGATCGACAACCGGGCGCCGATCGCATCGATCCAACTTGCTAATTTTGTTAAACTTGGTCAGCGCGAATTGCATGTTCCACTTTTCTCTACATTCACTCTTACAAGGCCTCTCATGTATTCCAGGAAAATTTCAGCAGCGGTTCTCACCGTCGGTAGCCTGTTTGCAGGCTGGCATGCGAGCAGTTTCGCATTCGATGCAGCATCGTTTGAATTTGCGACCGGGAACAAAAGCAAGATCGCTCGTGTCGGGGCGCAGTGGGACTGGGCCAACCAGTGGTTCAGCTCGAACGGTACCCAGTTGGGCGGTTATTGGGATCTGACCGGCGCGCAGATCCGCCAGAATCGGTACCAAGACATCGCCGGCAATGAGAAAGACATCTACGACATTGGCATTACACCGGTGTTTCGGTTTCAAAGTGCCGACAAGCTTGGTTTCTATGGGGAGGCCGGCATCGGCGCCCATGTTTTCTCCAGCCTGTACGATAACAACCATCGCCGTTTTTCGACTGCTTTCGAATTTGGCGACCACATCGGCATCGGTTACGTCTTCAGTAACAAGGTGGAATTTGGCGTGAAAGTGCAGCACTTTTCCAACGGCGGTATCAAGCATCCAAACAGCGGTGCGAATTTCGCGGTTGCGAAAGTTGCCTATCGTTTCTAACTCGCGTCGTTACGTGTCGACGTGAATTTACTACCGGAACGGTGCAGCCGTTCCGGAAACTCCAGCGGACTGCCTGGCCCTGAGGCACAGCTATTGTGATCGATACAGAACTCCTGGGCTATCTCCTCGCTGCAGCAGTCAAATTCTCCGGCCTGCCCGCGATTCCGATCGCCGATCTTCCTCCGATCCAGGTCGCTCCTGCGGAGGTCATCTCGCACAAGGTCTGCCCGGATGAAAAGAACGGCTGCACGAACTTGGTCGCCGCATTCGAAACGGACGACTACGTCATCCTGGTGCGGGACTCATTGAATCTTGAGACCTCCCTGGATAACTCGTTCCTGTTGCATGAACTCGTTCATGTGCTGCAGTACAAGGCGCGCGGCGCCGAGATTTTCAAGGATTGTCCGACGTCGATGCGCACAGAGACGGAAGCTTACAAGGCACAGAACGCCTACCTGAAAAAAGAAGGTCAGTTTGCGCGGTTCGGCGAGGTCCTTAGTTTTACAACATGTGCGGGCGAACAAAATACGTTCTTTACACGCGAGATCATGGTGGAGCCGAATTTGATGAAGTGACGAGCTTGCGCCGGATACATTGGTCGAGAAAATTGGTCGGGAAAGAGCGGTGGAAGTCGGCATCGAATTCGATCGTTGCGAGCGGCCATCTTTGAATGGGCGATATCAAATCCAGTGCGCGACATGTATGGTCAGGACAGGTACCCGGGCGGGCACCTGAACATCACAGCCTTTCGTCGACGTAAGGGGCTCATTCCTGGAACCGGATCTGCTGGGGTGAGGGTTTATTGCGGGGGTGCGTTACTGTAGGAATGGGGGACGAAATCGACGTTGTCGGGAAGGCAAGTATG
>JACMOV010000223.1 GCA_014377845.1 Herminiimonas sp. | reverse complement strand
GGCCGTGGCGCCTGCTACTGCCGCAGGCATCTCATGGCTGGTGCGAGAAGACATCAACGCAAATTTTTCAGCGTGGCTGTTTGCGCGCAGCGATTACGCCGATCTGCAGACGACGCGCGCCGAGCAGGCGATTCTGACAAGCTTCGACGACATTCTCGCCATGCCCCACGCGGGCGCCCAGCTGGTACGGCGCATGCCGGGCGTGATCCCGCAATTGCTGCAAAGCCTGCGCACGAACGATTTTTCCGGCACCGATCTGGCGCGCAAGATTTCCAACGACGTGGTCCTGGTGGCGGAGGTGATCCGGCTTGCCAACAGCAGCGTCTACGCCAAGGAAGATCCGATCATGAGCATCGAACATGCGGTCATGGTACTGGGACAAAACGGTCTGCGGCATCTGATCACCAGTGTCGCCTTCCGGCCGATCATCGACATGAAATCCGGCCACTTCAACCGCCTCGTTGCGCCACGCATCTGGGAACATTCGGAGCGCTGCGCGGTCGCCAGCCGGCTGCTGGCGCAGGACGCCGGACTGAACGGTTTCGATTCCTTCCTCGCCGGTCTGATCCAGAACGTCGGCCTGATCGTGGCCTTGCGCGTGATGGATCAGGGTGCGGATGGCAACGAGCAGATCGGCTCCACGGCCTTCTGCAATGCCCTGATGCCGAAGGCACGCAGGCTGTCGTCGAGCATTGCCGGCGAATGGAATTTTCCGGCCGACGTGGTGCGGGCAATCGACGAGCAATCGATGGTTCGGCGCGACCTGGCAATGTCACCGGTGGGCGGCATCCTGTTGATGGCGGATTACCTCAGCAAGCTCGACCTGCTGGTTCGCAATGGCAAGCAGGTGCCCGATGCATCCGTCATGGGCGATCTTTCGGCGAGCGAGCTGTCGTGCTACGCGGCTCTCGAAACGGTGGTCGCGCCCGGGGTTGCATGATCGGCGCGGCGCTGGACACGCCACAAATACCAGAGCAAGCCCAGGGCGACGATCGCAATGCTGACACTGTTGCCAAGCCAGAAACCGGCGGCGCCTTGAAGCGCCGCTGGCATGATGCGCCACGTATCGAACCCGGCCACGTAGCCGCCACCCAGGCCGACACCCCATAACGCCACTGCGTACATCACGGTCGGCACCAGCGTGATCCGATAGGCGCGCAGCACGAATGCGGCGCTGACCTGGATTGCGTCGAACACCTGGTACAACGCAATGAACAGGAATAGCGGTGCAGCCGCCGCGATGATCCGCGCATCTGGTGTATAAGCGCCAACGATCTTTTCATGCAGCAGCCACACGATTGCGCCAACTACCAGTGAAACGCCGCCGGCCAGCGCGATGCCATGATTGCTGATGCTGTGCGCCTGGCGCATGTCGCGGGCGCCGATCGCCTGTGCTACCAGCGCGCCGGTGGCGATCGCAATCGACAGCGGGAGCATGTACAGCACGGCGCCGAAATTGGCGGCGATCTGGTGTCCGGCGACAGCGACCTCGCCGAGCCGGGCGATGAACAAGGCCATGAACGTGAAGGCGGTCACCTCGATCAGGTAGGACAGTCCCATCGGCAGGCCGAGCGTGAGCAGCGCGCGCTGCGCCGCCCAGGTCGGTGCCACAAAACCGCTGCCGAAAATGCGGTAAGGCCGGTAGGACGGCGAAAAACGCAGTAGCAGCAATGCCGCCAAGAGGCTCAACCAGGCCAGCAATGTGGTGGCGATCGCACATCCGGGCCCGCCGAACGCCGGGATCCCGTAGCCGCCGAAGATGAACCAGGCATTGAGCGGCACCTTCAGGGCCAGCGCCGCGATCTGCAGGATCATCAGGACCTTCGGCCTTGCCAGCGCCGTGTTGAGCGCCGCATACACCTTGAAACCCAATGTCGCCGGCAAGGCCAGCGCCAGGATCTGCAGGTAGAGCGTGGCTTTTTCCGTGAGCGCCGGGGAGGCATGCGCCAGCGTCAGGAACGGGTGCGGATACGCCAGGATGACCGAGCCGATGATGGTCAGGAACAGCGCCAGCCAGGCGCCCTGCTTGACTTCGACGCCGATGGCGGCAAGCCGGCGGGCGCCGAACAGGTGGCCGATCACAGGCGCCAGTGCCTGCAGCACGCCGCTGGCTGCGACGAACACGCTGACATAGATCGATGCGCCGACGGCCAGCGCGGCCAGGTCGGTGGCCGAGAAGCGGGAGGTCATCGCGGTGTCGATCACGCCGTTGGCGATCACGGCCAGCTGGCCGACCAGGATCGGCCACGCCAGCGCAGCCAGGCGCAGCATGTCCTGCCTGCGGCCGGTGGCAGGCGGGGTCATCGGCAAGCCGCCGGCCTCAGGGGCCGACACGTAGAAAAGACGATCATGGCGCAGCTGGAATCGGTTACGGAACCCGCCGGAACAGGCGGAAGCGTTCATCCCGGTCCGAAGGTCGGTGGCCTTCCCACAGCAGCAGCCAGTTGTCGCCCGCGTGCTTGAGCAGGGGCTCGTCGCCCGCGCCGACACGGCTCTTGTCCTGCAGGAGCAGGAAATCGCAGCGCATCGACGTAAAGCGCGCAAATGGAATTTGTCCGAAGAAGGCGAACGAGGCGCGCTGTGCCGGGCCGACATCGCTGCTGACGCAGTTGCGCACCGGCGGCAGCGAGTGCGCGATCTGTTGCGCGACGCCAGCATAGCTTTTCATGTAGTTGCCCCATGGGAGCCAGAGCGTCATCAGCAGCAGCCAGCACAGGATCACGCCGCCGGAAGAGAGCACCACGGCCCGCCACAGCACCTGCGGCCGGCGCGAGATGCGCCAGTTGACCAGCACGAACCAGCCGGCGGTGGCGGCGGCGGCAACCAGGAAGGCGACCCAGCTGAATTCGGGCCGGAATCCCGGCGCCAGCTTGAACGCGTTACGCGCCAATTGCACCGGCCAGCCGGTCTGCTTGGCAATCCAGCCGACCCAGATGAAGGCCGCGCAGGTAGTGAGCGTCATGACGGAGAACCAGTCCACCGCATTGATCGCGCCGCGCTTCATGGTCGGCAGGCCGAACGCGGCCAGCATCGCCAGGGGCGGCAGCAGCGGCAACAGGATGTTTTCATCTGCCACCGGATCGAGGATGGCAAGCACTGCCACCACATTGAAAAACAGCAGCGGCAGCGCGATATGCAGCGCGCCGAACTGCTTGCGCCAGGCATACACCGCCCAGCCGGCGAACGGCCAGGCTGGCCAGGCAAACCAGATGCCGTTCTTCATGAAGTATTTGAACGGCTCCCACGCGGGCCACGACAGCATCCGCGCATTCCAGTCCAGCCAGTCGGATACCGGCATTCGGTCGAACGGCTGCATCAGCGAACAGGCAAGCGCCCAGGCGGCTGGCAACAGTATCGCCAGCGGCAGCGCGACCAGCAGCAGGCGCGGCAGGAGCGCGCGGTCGCGCATGGCGGCCAGCGCCAGGATCGCCGCGCCCAGGCCGATCGGCACCACCAGGCCACGGGTGAGCACCGAGACGCCGAGCGCCAGGCCCAGCGCGATCGTCATGCGCATCGATCGCGTATCGAACAGCCGTGCCGCCGTGTAAAGGATGAAGGCCACCAGGGCCACCTGCAGGGCGCCGGCAGTGCTTGAGTGGCTGTGCACGAGCAAGCCCAAAAAGCCCAGATAGATCAGCACCGCGCCATCGGCCAGCGTGCGGCCGTAATCGAGCGGCTCCGGCTGGCCGCCGAAGGCCAGGCGCAGCGGCTGGGCTTCAGCCCGCCGGCCAAGAAGATAGGTGGCGTACCAGACCGAGAGCGTGCCGAGCAGGAAGAAGCCGATCGCCGCAACCCGCGATGCCATCACGTCGCCCATCAACGGCCCGAACAGCTTGATGCAGAACGCCCCGATCCAGAATGCGAACGGGCCTTCCTGCGGCATCGGCAGACCGGCCACATGCGGCGCCAGCCAGTCGGCAATCCCGCCATGCGCCATGGTCCACATGATGCCGAAGCTGCCGGCATCGTCGTTCTTCCATGGATCCCGTCCGAACAGGCCCGGCAGAATGTACAGCAGCGCCAGCACGAACAAGCCCCAGCGCGGAAGCGCGAGCGTGGCGGCGGCAGGCAGGCGGACGGGTTTCATCGATGCGGAAACGGAAAGGGCAGGGTGGTTCGAAGGTGGACGCAAAGGCGTATGCGAACGGGCGGAGCCATGGCGGCTGGGGTGTCGATCGCCAGTGACGCGGCCCGGACGCGTGCGATCCGGTCCGGCGCTATTGTGCCGCAAATTGTTTTCAGGGCCGGCTCCATGAAACAAAAAAGGCAGCCGAAGCTGCCCTGGTGCACAAGCATGCGCGCCCCGTCACGAATCGCCGGTTGCCGATTACTCGTTGGTGACCTGCGTCTTGGAGCCGACGGCGCCGAATTTCTTGCGGAATTTGTCGACGCGGCCAGCGGTGTCGACGATCTTGTGCTTGCCGGTGAAGAAAGGATGCGATTCCGATGACACCTCGATCTTGACCAGTGGGTATTGCTTGCCTTCGAATTCGATCTTGTCGCGCGATTGCACGGTCGAGCGGGTGATGAACTTGAAGTCGCACGACAGGTCGTGGAACACGACGTCGCGGTAGGTTGGGTGAATGCCGTCTTTCATGTATGCCTCTGATAAGTTGGGTAGCCAATCGCCACTTCGTCGGTCGTCATGCCTCGTGACCCGATTGGTGAACACTTGCCCGGTTCGGGAAAAGTCCAGGATTATACAAGGAAATCAGGCATTTGCACCATCTTCGGGAGCGCTTCAATGGTCGAGCCGTTGACGGCAGGCCGCCAGGAATGCCGTGCGCTCGACTGGCATGTCGAGCTCACTTGCCAGCGCGGCAAGCAGACTTTGCTGGTCGGTGGTGCGCGCGGCCGACTTGCGCACGATGATCCGGGCGATCGGACCGATGTAGGCGGCAAGCTGGGTTTCGAGCAGGGCCAGAAAGGCTTCCGGAAAGCCGTTGCGCGCCACGCCGGTTGCCGGTTCCGTTGCTCGCCCCGATGATGCGGTGGCGGCGAAAGACGTAACCGGCGCGGCAGCCGGTGCGGCAGGTGGCGCAGGTGCAGCAGGCACCGGCATGGCTGCAAACGTCGCGTACGGATTGCCCGTGAAGGGCACGCCGCGATCGGCTGCGGGGACCTGCGTGGTGGCCTGGCCTGCGCTGGTCTTGCACAGGCGGACGATCAGGTCGCACAGCCGCGGCAGGTAAGTGTCGACCGGCGCTTCGAAGGCATCGAACCAGTGCTGCGCGCTGAGAAAGTATTCGAGGCTCTTGGTCGGGATCACGTTCTCGATGCGGAACGGGATGACCGGTACTTCCTTGTGGATGGCGCGTTCGATCTCGCGCCGCACCTGGGGCGAGCCGTTGGAGCGGCTCGAAAACACCAGCAGCATCACCTGCGCGCCATTGATGCCGTCGATGATTTCTTCAGCCCATTCGCGGGATGGCGAAATGTCGCGCGGCGCGATCCAGCAACGCGTACCGCTGGCCTCGAGCGCGCTGCACAGCGCCTCGGCGACCATGCGATCGAGGTTGGAGTAGCTGATGAAGACGCTGGCGCTCATGATCGTCGTGCCGGCCTGTCAGGACTGCAGCATGGCCAGCGATTTTTCCAGGCTGCGGCGCATGCGGTCGAAGGCGCGTCCGAGCTTGGCGATCTCGTCGTTTCCGCTCGTGGCAAACGCCGGCGCCGCCATGTCGCCGCTGCTGACCTGTTCGGCCAGGCGGGCGATCTTGCCCATCGGCCGCAGAATCATCAGGTGAACCAGGGCGTTGATGCTGATGAACAGCAGGCCGAACAGCCCCGCCAGCGACAGCATGAACACCCGATAGGTCGCATCGGCCTTTTTGAGCGCGGCGGCGAGCGGGACCGAGACGATCTGGCTGCCGACGATTTCATGCAGATTCCATCCGAAGCCGTTGGCTTCACCGTACTTGACCCGCATTGGCCCCGGCGCTGCGGCCGGCGTGCTGTGGCAAGCCAGGCACTTGCCGTCATTGATCTGCAGCGGGTGCGCGAGGAACAATGCCGGGCCGGTCTGCGTCAGGCGTTCGCCGATCATTTCCTTTTGCGTGTCGTTGTTGCGGAAGTGGTCGATGATGTCACGCTCCCAATCGGCGGACCGATCGCGCGGATTGGTCGGATTCAGGGTCGCTTCCTTGTAGCCGTATTCGGGATGGGTTTCGCGCAGCTTGTTCATGTTCTGCGTTGCCGCGTAGGACGGCACGCTCTGCGCCAGGAACACGGATTGCAGCTGGCCTTCCAGCAACGGCTGGATTTCCGTGGAGGTGTAGCTGCGCGCCGCACTGGCGCTCTCCATCATCAGTCGCGCCTGATCGATCGCTTCGCGCTTGGCGTTGTCGACCAGGATGGTATTGGAGACCCATCCTGCGGCAGACGCGCCGACCAGAAAGATCAAGACCAGTGCGATGTTGATTCGGACTAACAAACTCATTGCGGCTCCTGCAGGCGAGGATGAAGGGCGGTGGTTCAGATCGCTCCGGACTGGCCCCGTTTATTACGATTCTTACAAGAAGGAATATAGCATTTTATTAACAGGATGAAATGTTTTACTGCGGTCATTTGGCCATGCGCGAGTGCGAACGGCGCGCTCCGTCAGCCTTCCTGTACGATGCGCTTTCCCCATGCCGGCTCTTTTTGGAAAGCACCCGATGATCACTGTCCACCACCTGAACAACTCGCGCTCCCAGCGCATCCTCTGGTTGCTCGAAGAGCTGGGGCTTGAATACGAAATCAAGCGTTACGAGCGCGATGCCGAGACCATGCTGGCGCCACCGGCACTTCTCGCTGTGCATCCGCTGGGAAAATCACCGGTCATCACCGACGGCGACCTGACCATTGCGGAGTCCGGCGCAATCGTCGAATACCTGGTCGACCGCTACGGCGCAGGGCGCCTCAAACCGGAAGCCGGCACGCCCGAGCGGCTTCGCTATACCTACTGGCTGCACTACGCCGAAGGCTCGGCCATGCCGCCGCTCCTCATGAAGCTGATCTTCGACCGGATCGAAAGCACCAAGATGCCGTTCTTCGTCAAGCCGATCGCGCGCGCCATTGCACAGAAAGCCAAGTCGTCGTTCATCCAGCCGCAGATCGACCGGCATCTCGATTACATGGAAGCCGAACTGGCCAAGGCCGACTGGTTCGCCGGCGCCCAGTTCGGCGCGGCCGATGTGCAGATCAGTTTTCCGCTGGAGGCGGCCGCAGCGCGGGGCGGCTTGAATCGGAGCCGGCCGCGGCTGATGGATTTTCTGAAGCGTATCCACGGACGGCCGGCCTACCGTCGCGCTCTCGAGCGCGGCGGTGTCTACGAGTTGGTGGGATCGTCGGAGTAGTCCGGCCCGCCTGCATCCAGCCGCCGCGACCGGCAGACGAAAAAAAACGCATGCAGTTCGATCTGCATGCGTTTTTCTGCTGTGCCAGGTAGAGTGGATCAGGAATTCCCGCGTCGCATCATGTCGAAGAATTCGGCGTTGTTCTTGGTCGCCTTCATCTTGTCCATGATGAATTCCATCGCTTCGATTTCGTCCATGCTGTAAAGCAGTTTCCGCAGGACCCAGATCTTTTGCAACTGGTCCGGCTTGATCAGCAGTTCCTCGCGGCGGGTACCCGACTTGTTGAGGTTGATCGCCGGGTAGACGCGCTTCTCGGCGAGGCGACGCTCCAGGTGCACTTCCATGTTGCCGGTGCCCTTGAATTCCTCGAAGATCACGTCGTCCATGCGGCTGCCGGTTTCGATCAGCGCGGTGGCGATGATGGTCAGCGAGCCGCCTTCCTCGATGTTGCGGGCGGCGCCGAAAAAGCGTTTCGGGCGCTGCAGCGCATTGGCGTCGACGCCGCCGGTCAGCACCTTGCCGGAGGCAGGGATCACGGTGTTGTAGGCGCGTGCCAGACGGGTGATCGAGTCCAGCAGGATCACGACGTCCTTCTTCATTTCGACCAGGCGCTTGGCTTTTTCCAGCACCATCTCGGCGACCTGCACGTGGCGGGTGGCCGGCTCGTCGAAGGTCGATGCGACCACCTCGCCGCGCACCGAACGCTGCATCTCGGTGACTTCTTCCGGCCGCTCGTCGATCAGCAGGACGATCAGCGTGATGTCGGGATGATTGGCGGTGATCGCATGCGCGATGTGCTGCAGGATCACGGACTTGCCGGATTTCGGCGACGCCACCAGCAGGCCGCGCTGGCCCTTGCCGATCGGCGCCAGCAGGTCGATGATGCGGCCGGTGATGTTTTCCTCGCCGCGCATTTCGCGTTCGAGGTTGAGCATCTTGTTCGGGTGCAGCGGCGTCAGGTTTTCGAACAGGATGCGGTGCTTCGACATCTCCGGCGATTCGCCGTTGACCTTATCGACCTTGACCAGTGCGAAGTAGCGCTCGCCATCCTTGGGGGTGCGTACTTCGCCTTCGATCGAGTCACCGGTATGCAGGTTGAAGCGACGGATCTGCGACGGCGAGATATAGATGTCGTCGGTCGAGGCCATGTAGCTGGCGTCGGGCGAGCGCAGGAAGCCGAAGCCGTCCGGCAGCACTTCGAGGGCGCCGTCGCCGAAGATCTGTTCGCCGGACTTGGCGCGCTTCTTCAGGATGGCGAACATCAGTTCCTGCTTGCGCAGGCGGGCGGCGTTATCGATGTCCAGGCCGATTGCCATTTCGAGCAGGGCGGAGACGTGGAGCGCCTTTAATTCGGATAAATGCATTTTAGTGAGTGTCCCGGGATGGGAATGTAATAGGTGGGGGAGGGAAGTGCGTGGTGTGAATCAGTCAGCGTGCGGGGCGCGGCGACATGCGCTTGAACGGCCCGCGGCAAAGACATCGGTAAAACAACAAAATGGGTCTGAAACGGAATCGTGCCGAGAAGCGTGGTGCGCCGCGAAATCACTGGCGTCACTGGCGTCCTCGCCTGACTGCGAGACGATGGTGGGACCAAATAGTCCACCACCGCGCTGCCGGAAATGCATGTTCCTGCTACGCCGGCGTCTCGTTCAGATATTACTATCGATGAACGAGGTCAGCTGGCCTTTTGCCATGGCGCCGACCTTTTGTGCCGCTGGAACGCCATTTTTGAACAGAATCAGTGTAGGAATACCACGGATACCGAATTTCGCCGGCACCGCCTGGTTCGCATCCACATCCATTTTTGCAATCTGCAGTTTGCCGTCGTATTCCTTGGCAATCTCTTCCAGGATCGGGGCGATCATCTTGCACGGACCGCACCATTCTGCCCAGAAGTCGACCAGCACCGGCTTGTCGGATTTGAGTACGTCCTGCTCGAACGATGCGTCCGAGATGTGTTTGATGTTTTCGCTCATTGTTGCCTCAGCTTGAGGATAAAAGGATGGAGTCGCGTTGTCGGGATGGCGCCGCGGCTGGAATGGTGTCTTACGGATGGGTTCGCTCTGCATGCATCAGCGGGGGGACAGCTGCCGGATCGGTATCTTCTTTGCAGGGGCATCGCCCAGGCTTCATTGTCGATGGCAATCGTACCGGGCATGATGCCGCGTTCAAGTCTCCGGAAGGGCAGGCAGGACACGATGCAGCGGGGATTGGAGAAACTATAACCTATTTTTATGAAATCCGGTGCCGGCCGGATTATTTTCAATCAAGCGTCGCATAGAATACGCCCAGAACCCATCTCCTTGTACGAACAGCGATGCATCTCCCCCCACTGACGATCGCACCGGGCGCCGGCTACTGGCAGTCGGCGGCGCGCGGCTTGCTCGACACGCTGCCCCTGCTGTTCGCCGGCCAGGATGCGGCGGGCAGCGGCGCGGCTGGTGCCGCCGACCTGTCGCAACTGCGGGTGGTGGTGCCGACGCTGGGGCATGCGCAGCAGTTGCGTTCGGCGCTCGCCGGTCACCTCGGCGGCGCCTTCCTGCCGCCGCGCATCTGCACCATGCAGGCATGGCTGGACCAGCAGCCACCGGATGGTGAACGTACCGCGGCGGCCGTGCGAATGGCCGGCAACCAGCGGCTCTTGGCGCTGTATGCAGAACTGCGCCAGCATGCCTGGCTCAAAAAACTGTTCACCGCCCGCCGCAATACAGATCTGCTGCCGCTGGCACAGACGCTGCTGGCCTTGTCCGATGAATTGACCGCCGCACTGTGGCCGGCGATGGCGAGAGAACCCGACAGTGCGGAGGCCCGCTGGGAGTCGGCGCTCATGCAATTGCCGCCGATGGCGCGTGAGGTGCTTTCCGATGAAGCGCAACTCGTGTGGTCGGTCTGGAAAACCCAGCTCGATGCCGACGATCCCCTGGTCGACCGTCTGGGCCGGATGCTGGCGCTGGCTGCGGACGCCCGCGTGCCCCTGATCTGGGTTGCGCCTGTTGCGCCGGATCCGGCTGCGCAGGCGTTTCTTGATGCCTGGTCGAACCGGCAACCGGTATTGCAGATCCTCCTTGACTGGCGCCTGGCGGCGATCGAACCGGCGTTTGCGAGCGCATGGCCCGAGCTGCTTGCGCTCCCGGAAATGCGGCCAATCACGACCGCCCAGCAAGACCTGTTCGACGACAATCCGCAGGAACCGGTATCGGTTGAGTACACCGCTGGAACTGCGGCAGTGCCCGATTGCCTGTCCGTGTATCCCGCCGCCAGTCTCGAAGACGAAGCGCAGGCAGGTGCGCAGACCATCGTCGACTGGCTCCAGCAGGGCAAGTCCGCGATCGCCATCGTGGCGCAGGACCGCGTCACGGCACGCCGTATCCGCGCGCTGCTGCAACGCGCCGGGGTCGTGGTCGATGACGAAACCGGCTGGAAGCTGTCGACCACCCGCGCTGCCGCTACCTTGGCCGCCTGGTTCGACGTCGTCACCTCGCGTGCAGAAAGCACTGCGTTGCTCGACTTCCTGAAGTCGCCATTCCTGCTTGCTGCAGCCGACGACAAGGCCGATCAGGTGATGGCGATCGAACTGGCGCTGCGGCGTCAAAACGTTCTCGGCGGCTGGCGCAGCGTGACAGCCGCGGTGCCGGACGGGCCGTTGCGCGACTGGATGCAGCAACTCGCAACCCAGGCACAGGGCTTTCGGGAGCGGCACACGATCGGCGGCTGGCTGGCATTGACGACTGCCGCGCTCGATGATTTCGGCGTCGGCGCAGCGTACGCGGAAGATGCGGCCGGCGTGCAGGTCAAGGCGATGCTGGACATGATCGGTGACGCCTGCACCGGTTTGCACCAGAGCTTTTCATTTGCCGAATGGCGCGCCTGCGTCAGCCTGCAGATGGAGTCGACGCCGTTCCGGCCGCTGGCCGCCGATCGGAGGGTGGTCATGCTGCCCCTGAACGGCACCCATCTGCGCCGCTTCGATGCGGTGCTGGTGGTCGGTGCGGACGCAACCCACCTGCCGTCGACCGCGAGCGAAACCCTGTTCTTTGCCAACGCGGTACGGCGCGAACTCGGCCTGCCGACGGCGGAATCCCGGCAGTTGCAGCAACTGCGCGATTTTGCCGAACTGGTGTCGACCAATCCGCTCGTGGTCCTGTCCTGGCAGGCGCATCGCGATGGCCAGCCCAACCCGGTCAGCAACTGGATCGCGCGGCTCGACCTGGCGCTGCTGCGCGGATCGCCCGTATCGCCCGTATCGCACGTATCGCCCGTATCGCCCGTATCGCACGCGCCGCTGCCGCAGCATCGCGCGGCGCTGCCGTCGATCCGCATGATGGCCACACCGCCGGTCATGCCTGCGCCGGCCGCGCCGCATCTGCTGCCGAAGAAACTCTCGGCCAGCGGCTATGCCAGCCTGGTCGCCTGCCCGTACCAGTTCTTCGCCACCCGCATGCTCGGCCTGTCCGGTCTCGATGAACTGTCGGAGCAACTGGAAAAGCGCGACTACGGCGACTGGCTGCACCAGATCCTGAACCGCTATCACACCGGCCTGCGCGATGGTGTCATCGGACAGGCGCCGCACAGTGCCTTCTTGCAGGCGATCACGGACGAAGTGTTCGGCATCGAGCTTGCAAAGAGCGCTGCGGCGCTCGGCTATCGCGACCGCTGGCAAAAGGCGCAGCCGGCCTATCTCGACTGGGCCAGTGCTCGCGAGGCCGACGGCTGGCAATTCGTCGCTGGCGAACAATGGCGCGAACATCCGCTGCGCTGGAGCACTGGTGGAATCCTGCTCCATGGCCGCATCGACCGCGTCGACTGCAATGCCGATGGCGAGGTTGCGGTGCTGGACTACAAGACCAGCAGCGTCACTGCACTCCGCAAGAAAATCGATGCCAGCGAAGATCACCAGTTGCCGTTCTACGGCCTGCTGTCGGCCGCGCCGACCGCCAGCGCCAGCTACATCTCGCTCGAACCGCAGAAAGACAAGATCGCCGCCGTACCCGCACCGGATTACGCCGCTTGGCAGCGGCGGCTGCAACGCCAGATCGGCAATGCGATGCAGGCGATTTCCGAGGGCGCGAGTCTGCGCGCCTCCGGTGTCGAATCGGTCTGCCAGTACTGTGACGTACGCGGCCTGTGCCGCAAGGGGGCGTGGTGAAGCTGGCCGGCCGGGATGGTGACCTCGATGCCGGTCCGGTGACTGCCGATACGCGCATGGCGGCGTTGGCCTACACGATCGACGGCGCGGCGGCCGATGCGGAAGCCTTCATCGGGGCGGCCTGCGACCCGGCGGTCTCGGTGGTGGTGGAAGCCTGTGCCGGCAGCGGCAAGACCTGGCTGCTGGTGGCGCGGATGCTGCGCCTGCTGCTGGCCGGTTGCGAACCGTCCGGGCTGCTTGCCATCACGTTTACCCGCAAGGCGGCGCAGGAGATGCAGGAGCGGCTGATGGCGCTGCTGCGTGACCTCGCCCTGCGGCCCGATGCGGATGTTGCGACGCTGCTGTGCGAGCGCGGCATCGCACCGGCGGACCTGGCGCGGCTGATGCCGGTGGCGCGTGGGCTGTACGAGCGCATTCTGTCGAGTCCGCAGGCGCTGTCGATCGACACCTTCCACAGCTGGTTCGCGCGGCTGCTGCAGATTGCACCGTTGGCCTCCGGTGTACCGCACGGCTATGCGCTGACCGAGGGCACGGCGGAACTGCTGAGCGAGACCACGCACCGCTTCATGCAGTTGCTCAACGACGTCGCCAACGCGCCGGTGCGCACCGCCCTGCAGACGCTCTACAGTTTGGTGGGCGACCATCAGGCGCAGGCGCTGCTCGACGCCTTCGTCGCCAAGCGCGCCGAATGGTGGGCCGCCGCACAGGCAAACGCGCCACTGGATGAACTGATCGACCTGTGCGGCATCGATGCGCATGAAGATGCGCGGCTGTCGCTCTGGCAGGACGCGCAGCTGGTTGCGCGTATCACCTGGATTGCCCGGCTTCTCGGCAAGGGCACGGCGACCAATCAGCGGCGCGCGGTCGCGATCGAAACCAGCCTGAGTGGCGCCGCCGGCATCGAGCCATTTGATGCGCTGTGCAACGAGTTTTTCGATGCCAAGGATGCGCCGCGCAAGAACACCGCCACCAAGGCGTTGATTGCGGCACTGGAGGCCGAATCCGGTGCCGCCGGGCAGTCGTGGTTCGAGGAGGAATTCATCTCGGTGGGCGCGGCCTTGCAGCACCTGCGCGCGCGCAGCCACGAGCGCACCGTGATCGCCGTAAACGCGGCGCTGATGACGGTTGCCGCCGCATTCCTGGATGCCTACCAGGCGTTGAAAGCCGAGCGCCGGGTCTTCGATTTCGCCGACCTGGAATGGCATGTCTACCGGTTGCTCGGCAACGCGCAGCATGCGGCGTACCTGCAGAGTCGTCTGGATGCGCGTTACCGGCACGTCCTGCTCGATGAATTCCAGGACACCAACCCCCTTCAATGGAGCGTGGTGCGCGCCTGGCTGGAGGCTTACGGCGACGATACGTCGCGCCCGAGCGTTTTCGTCGTCGGCGACCCGAAGCAATCGATCTACCGTTTTCGGCGTGCCGAGCCCAGGGTATTCGTGGCGGCGCGCGCGTTGCTGCAGTCGCAGGGCGCACGCGTGCTGCGCACCAGTCAGACTCGCCGCAACGCCGTCGCCATCACTGCGGTTCTCAATGAGACCTTCGCCGCCAATCCCTTGTATTTTGCGCAGACCACCCTGGCCGGGGAGAGCGGCGCGGTGTGGCGGCTGCCGCTGGCGGGACAGGATGACCCGGCAGAAGACCACGTTGCGGTCGCTGGTAGCGTCGATGGGTCGGATGGGTCCGATGGTGCGGATGCTTTAAAGCCGCTACCCGACACATGCGAATCGGAGGAGCAATCCAAGCCAGCGCAGCAGGCGGCTTCAATCGCCGAACTGCGCGACCCGCTGACGATGCCGCGCGAGGAAGAGGAAGACCTGCGCCGGCGCAAAGAGGGCGCTGCCGTCGCACAGGCGATCCTGGCGGCGCGGACCGAACTGGATGCGCACGCAGCGCCGGATGCTGCACGTGAGGTTGCTCCGACGCGCTGGTCCGATGTCATGCTGCTGGTCAAAAAGCGCGCCCACCTGGCTGCTTACGAGCGGGCATTGCGCGAAGCTGGCATCCCGTTCGTCTCCGACAAACGCGGCGGGCTGCTGGAGTCGCTGGAAGTCAGCGATCTGGTGGCGCTGCTCACGTTCCTGATCACCCCGGGCGACAATCGCGCATTGGCGCATGTGCTCAAGTGCCCGATCTTCGGCGTGGATGACGCCGGCTTGATCTCGCTCGCCGGCCGCACCGAAGACACCTGGTGGCATCGCCTGCAGGCTGTTGTTTCCGAAACCGGCGACGCGCGTGATGCCGATGCGCTGGCGCGCGCGGCACGATTGCTGTCGCAGTGGCGCAACGCCGCCCCGCGCCTGCCGGTGCACGACCTGCTCGACATCCTGATCGCCCAGGGCGATGTCGTGGCGCGCTACGCGCAATCGGCGACGGCGCTGCAGCGCGCGCAGGTAATCGGCAACCTGAATGCCTTCATCGAACTGTCGCTCAATCTCGACGGCGGCCGCTATCCGAGCCTGCCGAAGTTCATCGATGCCCTGCGCGCGCTACAAGCCAACGCGGCGCGCGATGCGCCAGATGAAGCGGCGATCGACGCCGGCATCGACGCGGTACGCATCCTGACGATTCACAGCGCCAAGGGGCTGGAAGCGCCGATCGTCGTGCTGCTCGACGCCAATCACAGCGAGGCGGCGCGGGAAGATGCCGGCGTGCTGTGCGTGTGGCCGCAGGATGCCGCCGCGCCGACGCATTTTTCTGCCTTCGGCCGGCGCGCCGAGCGCGGCATCGTCCGGGCGTCATTCTTTGAGCAGGAAGAACAATTGCGAGAGCAGGAAGACTGGAACCTGCTGTATGTCGCCGCCACGCGGGCGCGCCGTCTGCTCATCATCAGCGGCGTGGCAGGCGGCCGCAAGGCGGGAACCGACGGCGTCGTGGCAGACAGCTGGTATGCGCGGCTGCAGGCGGCCGCACAGGTCACACCGCAGGTCGCTGCCGCGCAGCCTTCCGGCACTACGGAGGAGGGATTCTTTTCACTTGCCTTGTTCGCGCCGCCGCTGCTTGCGCCGCCAGCGAGCGCAGCGCAGACGGTTGCACCGGCCCTCTCGGCAGCGGCGCAGGCAGCCGCTGGCGAGGGCATCCTGTTGCATGGATTAATGGAGCGCATCACGGCCGCATCGACCTGGCCTGTCAGCGTACCGCCGCCTGGATTGACCGCGCACTGGCTCAGCTGCTCGATCGATGCCGCAACCCTTGCGTGCGGCCAGGCGCGCTGCATCCTGTCGCAGCCACATCTGCGGCGTTTCTTCGATCCGGCGCTGTTTCGCAGTGCCGACAATGAAGTCGACGTGATGGCAGATGGGGTCGTGATGCGGATCGACCGCCTGGTCCGGTTCGATGATGAATTCTGGATACTCGACTACAAGCGTAGCGCCGGACCGGATGATCTGGTCGCGCATGCCCGGCAGCTGGCGGAGTACCGCCGCGCCTTGCAGGCAGTCGTTGGTGAGTCGGCCATCCGCACCGCGTTGATCACGGTAGACGGCGCGCTGCTGCCGTTCGACTAAAGCAGAATTCCAAATGGATGCTCAAGGCAGCTGCGCCACCCGGTTGCGACCGGCGCGCTTGGCTTCGTACATGGCGCGATCTGCCAGGTCGATCAGGTCGTCGTAATTCGACGCCGCTTCCGGGATCAGGGTGGCGACGCCGACCGATACGGTGACGACCTTGTTGGCAGCCGGTGATTCCAGCGCAAGCGACTGCACGCGATCGCGGCAGCTTTCCGCCACGATCGCCGCGCCGGCCGCATCCGTGTCCGGCAGCACCAGGACGAATTCCTCGCCGCCGAAGCGCGCAGCCAGATCGGCCGGGCGTTTCAGATTTTCGGTCAGGACTGCCGCCACTTTTTTCAGGCACAGGTCGCCGGCCAGGTGGCCATGAGAATCGTTGTATGCCTTGAAATGATCGATGTCGCACATCACCAGGGACAGCGGGCGTTTGTCGCGGCGCGCGCGGTGCCACTCATTCTTCAACGCCTCGTCGAAGCGGCGGCGATTGCAGATGCCGGTCAAACCGTCGAGCGCGGCCAGCTTCTGCAGTTCGATGTTGGTGTCGGCCAGTTTTTGCTGGCTCTCGCGCAGGAAGCGGAATGCATCGTCGCGCTGCAGCCGGTTGATGTAGGCCGCCGAATGGTAGCGGATGCGCGCAATCAGTTCTAGCCGGTCCGGCAGCTTGACCAGGTAGTCGTTGGCGCCGACATTGAATGCCTGCGCCTTGAGCTTGGGGTCTTCCTTGGCCGAGAGAACGATGACGGGGGTGTCCTGGGTTTCGGCGGTTGCGCGGTACTGCCGCACCAGCTCGAAGCCGTCGATGCCCGGCATCACGAGATCCTGCAGGATCACGGTCGGCTTGAGCTGCATTGCCGTGTTTGCTGCGGCCTGTGCATCGGCGACGAAATGGAACTCGATGTCGAGTTCATCGGCCAGCATGCGGCGGATCGCCTCTGCAGTGATGACCTGATCGTCGATCAGCAGTACCCGAACCTTGAAGGGGGTAAATATCGTGTCGTTACTGTCGCCGTGTCCGCTCGCAATGGCCATTTAATTTTCCTTCGACTCTTTATCGGCGCATTCGCGACGCTACTTTAATCATGGCATCCGGTCTCGATCAACCGGCAGGGTCAACTACCGCGGTCCAGCACGCCTTGCACCGTCTCGCGCGCGATGACTTTTTTGCGGATCTGCTCCGCGTCGACGCCGTGGCCGTCGTCGCTGATGTCGATGTGGAGCATGCCGCCGGCGTGTTGCGCTGCAAGCCGCAACACGGCCTCCCGGGGGCTTTCTTGCGCAATGCAAATGCGCGGGGCAACTGTGCGGTGTCGAAACGCTGGCTTGTAAACACCGGCAGTTCCGCACACCCGGTAAACAGTAATCCCGCAGCATCGAGCAAGCCATCGAGTACTGCGATGGCACGCCGCTGCGTCGGTTCATCGAAGTAGATCAGCAGGTTACGGCAGAAGATGATGTCGAACGACTGTGTACGAAGCGAAGCCGGTATCGAGCATCGCCATCGCCAGGGAATACGGCTCCTCGCCGGTTGCACAGGGCAGGCTGAGGATGCGCAGGGGACGATCGACCTCGGCCTGGCGGCGCACGGCAAACTGCGCGGCTGCGACAAACGCTTCCGGATCGCGGAACAGCCAGGTTTCCGGCACCACCAGAAGCTCGATCAGTTCGGCCATCTCTACCGGGTCCGCCTGGATGCGCGCGATGTAGGGTGCAAGACCGGTCACGGCGATTGCATCCATGCGACGCTGCGCGGCGCGCGAGACGGTGGGCGCGCTCAGGTGCAGTCCGCTGACGCGTTGCACGATCGTCTGCAGCGCCGTTGTCAACATGCGGCTTCCGTGACTGCGTCGAACAGCCATGTGGCTACATGCGCCGGTAGCAGATGCTGCAGGGTGATCAATTGCAGCATCGGCTGTTCGTTGCCGACTACCTGGCCGAGAAACCCGCTGTGCGGATCGCGCACGCCGGATGGCGCGATCGCCGCCGGATCGATCGAGCGGATGCCGATCACGTGCTTTGCACGCAAGCCCAGGAGGCTGCGTGCAGCGCCGGTCTGACCACACTCCGCCAGGACGATGCGGGTGTCGAAATACGCGCCGTCGTTACCGGCGGGATCGGTCACGCGGGCAGTTGCAGCCTGCATGTCCGACTCGATCCTGGCGGTCGTCACGATGCGCACAAGGTCGAGCACGGGTACCGGTGTGCCATGCAGATTCATGACGCCGGCAATGTATGCCGGGCAGCGCGGCAGCGGCGTCAGGCGCATTGCAGGCAGCACGCGCACGACATGGCGTGTCTCCAGCGCATAGCGCACGCCGGCGAGTTGCAGCACCAGGACCTGCATGATCAGTCGTTGACTGAGAAGTTGGCGACGCTGGCCTGCAGGTCGCGCGCCGCATGCTGCAACTGGTTGACCGCATCGCTGGTCGCCTTGAGCGATTCGACAGTCTGCTGCGAAGCCTCGCAAAGCTGCATCATGGTTTCGGTAATCTGCGAGGCGCCGATCGATTGCGATTGCATTCCTTCGAGCACCGCATCGAAGCGGGGCGGCAGTTGCTGGACCTGGACGATCACCGAGGAAAGCTGCTCGCTCACCTGTCGTACCTCACCGACGCTGCGCCGGATCTCATCGGAGAACTTGTCCATGCCCATGACACTGGCCGATACCGCCGACTGCATTTCCTTCAGCATTTGCTCGATGTCCCAGGTCGCTATCGACGTCTGGTCGGCGAGACGTCGGATTTCGGTAGCGACCACGGCGAACCCGCGTCCCGCGTCGCCCGCCTTTTCCGCTTCGATCGCCGCGTTCAGCGACAGGATGTTGGTCTGGTCGGCGACCTTGGTAATCGTCACCAGTACGTTGTTGATGTTGCTGGCCTTCTCGGACAAGGCAGCCAGCTTGGCATTGATCGAGTCAGTCGCATTGACCATGTTCTGCATGGTGTCGTCCATGCGCTTCATGTTGACCTGCGCCTGCTCGACCCCGGTCGCTTCCTGTTGGCGTGCGGAGGCGGCGATTTCAGTGGTCGACGTCGTGACCTGGATGCCGGCGCGCTGTATCTTCATCAGCAGGCCACGCAGATTGTCGAACATGGCCGAAAGTCCATCGCCGAACTGGCCGATCGCGTCGCTGCCGGAGACGATCACCTTGCCCGTCAGGTCGCCGGTCGCACCGCGCGAGACACTGGTCAGCAGTGCATCGACCTTGCTCTTGAGCGTGTTCGTGGCATCGAGTTCGCGCTGCTGGTTGGCCTGTATTGACTGCGCCATGCGGTTGAACTCTTCCGTGACACGTCCCAGCGCATCCTTGCCGATCACGGTTGCCCGGGCGGACTGGTCGCCGGCGGCAATGGCTGCCACCGTGCGGGAAAGGTTGCCCGGCGGCGCAAGGATGGGGCGCGACAGGATGATCGAAATCACTGCCGCCAGCACGACGCACAACAGCCCACCCAGAATCAACACCAGCGTCATTGTCTGGCGCAACTCACTGGCCGCCTGGCTGCGTTCGGCCAAGAGGCGTTTTTCTTCGGCCTCGAATGCATCGAGCGTCTTGTGCAGGACCTGTACCCGCGAAAAGCCGCCGGTCATTATTGGATCGTGCATGAACTGGTCGGCAGTGATCAGTTTCTTGTTGAATTCCCGGCGTTTTTCAATGCGGGAAAAAACGCGCGCGGCAAACCATTCCTGGGCATCGTTTTCGATCTGTATCAGCCGCGCCTGCTGGTTGGGGTTATCCGTTGTGAGGCGCTTGGCTTCCTTGATCCACTGCTCCAGTTCACCCCGGTTTTTTCGAGGTCGGCCAGGCCAGACTCGCTGCCGCCGATCAGGAACGCGAGGTAGGCGCCCTGGATGTGATCGGCAGCCTGTTCGACCTGATCGCCGGCCAGCAGCACTTGCAACGTATGATTGTCCCAAGCGTTCGCCTGACTCAGGCGCGTGAAATTATTGTAGGCGACCAGTAGCAGGCAGATGATGATCGCCACGATCGCGAAAAATCCGAGGAAAAAGTTTTTGTCGAACGCTGAGGTTGTTCAAGATGGTCTCTTTCGCATGCTGGAGCGGAAAAGGCGATGCGCATGCCAGTTCCTGGTTGGCTGCACATAGCCGATGATTGCTTCGAGAACATAATCCATCATGGTCCGGGTGTCCACCAGCATGCGTGCTTCCCGTTGATACTGTAGGCGGTAACAGCCAAAGCTGACCGAAACCGGGAAGGCCGGCTTGAATCGGTTGACGTCGATTCGGTTGCCCCACTATAGTGGCGAGATGATTTCCGATTTCGAACTACTGTCACAAAAGGTCGGCGAACTGGCCGACCTGGCCAAGGATCTGCGGCGCGAGAATGCGGACCTGCGCGCGCATGCGGCAACGCTCGGCGCCGAGAACGACGATCTGCTGCGGCGCATGCAGGCAGCCCATGAACGGGTTGCGGCGCTGCTGTCGCGCCTGCCCGACCCGGACGCCATGGATGAGCCAGCGTCATCGTCCGAATCCCAGGAGGAACTGACATGAAAGCGACCCAATGAGTCAGCTCGACGTATCGATCATGGGCCAGGCGTTCAAGTTGTCATGCAAGGCCGGCGAGGAAGCGGAGCTGCACCAGGCCGTGCGCTATCTCGACGAACGCATGTGCGCCATCCGCGACGCGGGCAAGGTCAAGGGAAACGACCGGATCGCCGTGATCGCCGCCCTGGGCATCGCAGCCGAGCTGCTGTCGACCAAGGCGCCCGATGGTCCGTTGTCCGACATGACCATGGCTGCGGTACGGGAGAAGATCGGCGTGATGCACGCCGTGCTGGACGCCGCGCTCACCCCCCAGGAAAACCTTTTCTAGTTTCAACGCTGGCGGTTGACAGGCGTATCGAGAGGAGTAGTATTAAGGTCCCTGCCGTGTTCGCGATTGCCATATATTCCTTGAACCATTTATGCGCATCGGTTGCGGAATTTTGTTTGATGGGAGTGCGCGTCGCTAGTCCGATGAACCCGAAATTGAACTAACTGTGACCACCTTGAACCGTTTTGGTTCGGGATGCCGGCAAAGCGGCACAGGCGGGGTTTTAATTCAGCGCGGCTGCACATGTGCAGCCGCTTTTCTTTTGGCGCGTGGTTGCCACACCGGCCGGGAAGGGACGATTACGCGTCCCGGAATTTCTCGCGCAGGACATTCTTCTGCACCTTGCCCATGGTGTTGCGGGGCAGGTCGGCGACGAAGTAAATCCGTTTCGGCACCTTGAAATTGGCGATGCGGGCCTTGAGCTCGGCGATGATCGTCGCTTCCGACAGCGCTGCATCCGCCCGGCAGACGATGACTGCGGTGACCGCCTCGCCGAAGTCGCAGTGCGGCACGCCGATGACGGCCGACTCCTGCACGCCGGTCATCTCGTCGAGCACCGATTCGATTTCCTTCGGATAGACGTTGTAACCGCCGGTGATGATGAGGTCCTTGCTGCGGCCGACGATGCTGAGGTAACCATCGGTATCGAAACGACCGACATCGCCGGTCCTGAAAAATCCATCCGCCGTAAATTCCTCTGCCGTCTTCTCGGGCATCTGCCAGTAACCATGGAACACGTTCGGCCCCTTGACCTCGATGGCGCCGATCTCGCCGCTCGTGCAGCGCTGGCCGAGTGCGTCGACCACCCGCGCGTCGACTTCCGGTAATGGCATGCCCACGGTGCCGCCGCGCCGCTCGCCGGTGTAAGGGTTGGAGGTTAGCATCGTGGTTTCGCTCATGCCGTAGCGCTCCAGGATCACGTGCCCGGTGCGTTTCGTGAAGCCGTCGAAGGTATCGACCAGCAGCGGTGCTGATCCCGAGACGAACAGCCGGATCGTGCGGCAGGCTTCGCGCGTGAATGCCCGATCGGCCAGCAGCCGCACATAGAAGGTCGGCACGCCCATGAAGACGGTTGCGCGCGGCAGGTGGCGAATCACTTCGGCGGCGTCGAAGCGCGCCAGGAAGATCGTCTTGCTGCCGTTGAGCAGGGCGCCGTGGCATGCCACGAACAGGCCGTGGACATGGAATAGCGGCAACGCATGGAGCAGGACGTCGCCGGTTTTCCAATGCCAGAATTTCTGCAGCGTCAGCGCATTCGACGACAGGTTCCGGTGCGACAGCATCGCGCCCTTGCTGCGCCCGGTCGTACCCGACGTGTAAAGGATCGCGGCCAGATCGTCCGGCTGCGACTGTACGGTCTCGAAGTGATCCGATTGCGGCGTTGCGCGGGCCAGCAGCGAGCCGTTGCGCGCCTCGCCGAGCGTGAAGACATGGGCGGTGCCGTGCTTGAAGGCGATCTGGGAGGTCCAGCCGAAGTTTTCGGGTGCGCAGACCACGACCGACGGCGCGGCGTTGTCGATGAAGTAGTCGATCTCGGCCGCGCGATAGGCGGTGTTAAGCGGCAGGTACACGTAGCCGGCGCGGATCGTCGCCAGGTAAAGGATCAGCGCTTCTGCCGATTTCTCGACCTGCACCGCGATGCGGGCAGCCGGCGGCAGGCCGAGACTGGCGAGCAGGTTGGCGATCCGGGCGCTTGCGCGCTCGACGTCATCCCAGGAGTAGAGCGCGCCGTCGGCGGTCTCGATACAGCAGGCGGCACGGTCTTTTGGGAAGCGGGATGCAAACAGCGCGTACAGGTTGGCATTCATGGCGTCTCGATTTTTGGTTTTATGAATACGTGTTTCGGTTGCGGTCATTTGCCGGTGAAGACCGGTGTTCGCTTCGCCAGGAATGCCGCCACACCCTCGCGGTAATCGTCGGATCCCAGCGGCGCGAACGCGGCGTCATGTTCGGCGGCGGTCAGCGGCTGTGATACCGGTGAGAGACGGTTGATCAACTGCTTGTTAAGCCGCGCTGCCATCGGCGCCCCCTGCGCGACCCGCAACGCCGACTGCTGGGCGGCCGCCGGCACATCCTCCGCTACTCGGGTCAGCAATCCTTTCTGCACCGCCTCGGCGGCATCGAACACGCGGCCTTCCAGCAGGATCTCCAGTGCCGCCGCCCGTCCGACGAGTTGCAGCAGGGCGGGCATTTCCCCCGGCGCCAGCGCAAATCCGAGGCGGTTTATCGGAATGCCGAAGCGCGCTGCCGGCGAGGCGATCCGGAGGTCACAGGCACAGGCGATTTCCAGGCCACCACCGATGCATACGCCTTCGATTGCGGCAATGACCGGATGCACGCAATTGTTGATCGCGGCCAGCGCCGCGCCGATCGCAACCGTATGATACCGAATACCTTGCTCCAAGGTACTACGCACGGTGCCGAATTCTTCGATGTCGGCGCCGGCTGCGAATTGACCGTTCTCGCCGCACACGATCACGCAGCGCAGCGACAGATCGGCCGACAGCGCGTCGAAGCAGGTCGCCAGCTTCTGCCACATGGCAATATCGAGGGCATTGAGCTTGCCCGGGTTGGACAACGTGACGGTGGCGATGGACCCCGTACGGGACAGCAGGATGTCGGACACGATGCTAGCCTGGACCTACCGGTGCAGACAGCGCCGATGGTCCGTTGCGGTACGCCACGACCATCAGCACGATGCCCAGCAGGATCATCGGCACCGACAGCATCTGACCGGCAGAGATCGTGATGCCGGCAAAGCTGACCTCATAGTCGGGCGTGCGGAAGTATTCTGTGAAGAAGCGGGCGCACCCGTAGCCTGCGGCAAACAATCCGCTGACCGCCATTCGGGGCCGCGCATGCCGCGCGAACAGCCAGAGGATGATGAACAGCAGCAGACCGTCGACCAGCGCCTGGTAGATCGGCGACGGATGGCGCGGAATCTGGTCGACGTTCGGCCAGATCATGGCCCACGGCAGCGATGGGTCGGCCGGGCGGCCCGGCAGCTCTGCATTGATGAAATTTCCGACCCGTCCGGCGGCATAGCCGAGCGGCACCATCGGCGCGATGAAATCCATCACATCCATCAGCTTGCGGCCGACCCGGCGCGACCAGATCCACATTGCCAGCATCACGCCCAGAAAACCACCGTGGAACGACATGCCGCCTTTCCAGACCGCGAAAATTTCCAGGGGATGGGAAAAATAATATGCCGGGTTATAGAACAGCACTTCGCCGAGGCGCCCGCCGACGATCACGCCAAGCACGCCGTAGAACAGCATGTCGTCGAGGTCCTCGCGGCGCCAGCCGTCGCGCGCGATGTGCGGCTGCCGGATGCGGGCGCGGCCCAGCATGATGAATTGCGCAAATGCCACCATGTACATCAAGCCGTACCAGCGTATCGCCAGCGGACCGATGGAGAGGGCGATCGGGTCGGGCATCGGGTGGATCAGCATTGTTTTTCTTTCGGGGGAGGGTGGCATGCAGGCCAGTGAATCCGTGCCCTGCAGATGTGCCGGGAACCGAAGCCAGACGCATCATATATTTGACACGTTGCCCGGCGCAAGGCAATGTAGCGGGTTCCACATACTGCCAGGGAGCCTTCATGGCCTTTAATCGCCGCTCGAAAAACATCACGCAGGGCGTTTCGCGCAGCCCCAACCGGTCCATGTATTACGCGATGGGCTACGAAAAGGAAGATTTCGACAAACCGATGGTCGGTATCGCCAATGGCCATTCGACGATCACGCCGTGTAACTCCGGGTTGCAAAAGCTCGCCGACATCGCCATCTCGACCATCAAGGCGTGTGGCGCGAATCCCCAGGTATTCGGCACGCCGACGATCTCGGACGGCATGTCGATGGGTACCGAAGGCATGAAGTATTCGCTGATTTCGCGCGAAGTCATTGCCGATTGCATCGAGACCGCGGTCAACGGCCAGTGGCTCGACGGCTGCGTGGTGATCGGGGGCTGCGACAAGAACATGCCGGGCGGGATGATCGCCATGGCACGCACCAACGTGCCCAGCATCTATGTCTACGGCGGCACCATCAAGCCGGGCAACTGGAAGGGCAAGGACCTGACGATCGTTTCGGCCTTCGAAGCGGTCGGCGAATTCTCGATGGGCCGGATGTCGCAGGAAGATTTCGACGGCATCGAACGCAATGCCTGTCCCTCGTCCGGTTCCTGCGGCGGCATGTACACGGCCAACACGATGTCGTCCTCGTTCGAGGCGCTCGGCCTGTCGCTGATGTACTCGTCGACGATGGCCAATCCGGACGACGAGAAGACCGGTTCGGCGGCGCAGTCCGCGCGGGTGCTGGTTGAAGCGATCAAGAAGGACCTGAAACCGCGCGACATCATCAACCGTAAGTCGATCGAGAATGCCGTGGCGCTCATCATGGCCACCGGTGGCTCGACCAACGCGGTGCTGCACTATCTGGCAATCGCACACGCGGCTGAAGTCGAGTGGACACTTGACGATTTCGAACGGATGCGCCTGAAGGTCCCGGTGATCTGCAACCTCAAGCCGTCCGGCCAGTACGTAGCGACCGATCTGCATCGCGCCGGTGGCGTACCGCAGGTCATGAAGCTGTTGCTCGACGCCGGCCTGCTGCATGGCGATTGCATGACCATCACGGGCCGCACCCTGGCCGAGGAACTGGCGGATGTGCCGAGCCAGCCACCGGCCGGCCAGGATGTGATCCGCACGATCGAACATGCGCTGTACAAGGAAGGCCACCTGGCGATCCTCAAGGGCAACCTGTCGCCGGAAGGCTGCGTGGCCAAGATCAGTGGTTTGAAGAATCCGGTCATCACCGGCCCGGCGCGCGTATTCGACGATGAATACACCGCCATGGATGCGATCATGGCCGACAAGATCAAGCCGGGCGACGTGCTGATCCTGCGCTATCTCGGTCCGAAGGGCGGGCCCGGCATGCCGGAAATGCTGGCGCCGACCTCCGCGCTGATCGGCAAGGGTCTGGGCGAATCGGTCGGACTGATCACCGACGGGCGGTTTTCAGGCGGAACCTGGGGGATGGTGGTCGGACACGTTTCACCGGAAGCGTTTGCTGGCGGCACCATCGCACTGGTGCAGGAAGGCGACTCGGTGACGATCGATGCGCACCAGCAGCTCATCCAGCTCAATGTGCCGGACGACGAGATCGCCCGGCGCCGCGCTAACTGGACAGCACCGGCGCCACGCTACACGCGCGGTGTACTGGCGAAATTTGCGGCACTGACCTCCTCAGCCAGCAAGGGTGCAGTCACCGACTGATCCTTTTTCGGTAGGGATGTCGAACGTGGAAATGGCCGGGTCTGAAGTGACACCGGCCATTTTTTTCGTTCGATTCCAGGGAAACAGGCAGTCTGCGCCTACTTCCTGAACATCTTCTTTACCCGCTCCTCGCGTGCCTTGTCCATATCGTCGAACGCCTTGCGCTTGTCGAAGCCAAGCATGCGTTCAAGAAATTCGAACCAGATGAACGCAACACCGCCGAGGCCCACGATCCACCACCAGGACAGGTTGGCGACGAACCGCACTTCGAAATATTTTAAAAGTGACAAACCGACAATCAGCAGGATGAGTGGCATCAAGACCTCCGTTGCCTCAGGATATTGTGAAAGACGGTAACGGTCAATCCGGGCGTCAACCTTTGATGGCGCACCGGCGTTGAGACTATGCGGGATACTATCGCCCGGCGATGCTATATTTCGCGAATTACTCCTTGAGGAAAACATGAAACGGTCAGTCTTGTTATGTGTCGCACTCGGCGCTCTGGTATCACAGGCCGCGGTTGCCAGCCCGGAACTGGCGAAATCCCGGAATTGCATGGCGTGCCACGCCGTCGCCAACAAGGTCGTTGGTCCGGCATTCAAGGATGTTGCGGCTAAGTATGCAGGCGATTCCGGCGCCGAAGACCGGCTGGTGCAGAAAGTATTGAAAGGCGGCAGCGGTGCATGGGGCCCAGTGCCGATGCCTGCGAACGCGCAGGTCACCGAAGCCGAGGCGCATACGTTGGTGAAATGGGTTCTGTCCCTGAAGTGACGCTCTTTTCAGGACGGTTCGTCCGTCACAGTTGATCAAAAAGCGCCGTCATCGGCGCTTTCTTCTTTCCGCACCGCCGCATCTGCCGATACCGGCGATCCCGTTACCGGGAAACGGCGCCCTTCGAGCATACGCGCGATTTCCGCGCTGCGAGATTCGTATTTTCCCCTGCCGCTTCGGTTATCCGCGACCCAAGTCGAGCCCACAAATTTACTATCTTCTTGCATGTTGCCTTTCGAATTTGCAATTGCAAGGATTTCTGGTCTAAAAATCCCTTCTTCTTTGTGACGGCTGCCTCACTGACTCCCTTTTACTTGCGAGGACATTCATGTCTGACGTCGCTATCAGTTCCCCAATGGCGTTTTTCGCAGCGCCAGCGGCAGATTCCCCGACTGAGCCAACAACAAGCACTTCGTGGAGCCCGTCGCCGGCGGTATCGGATGCTTTCGACGGCGTGGTGGGGTCGAGCAACTCCACATTCCAAGCGTGGTTGGCTACGCCGTCGCCTGCGGGAACGGGCTTGTATGACCAGTTTTGCTCGCCTGAGGCTGCTGCACCGTTGACAACGCCCGTTGACGAATTCGCGTCAACCGACTCGACGGTGGCGACTGCAACCGATGTTCCGGTGACGGATGCCGCGAGCGCATCCGCCTCCCTGGAGGCACCGGAACCCCCCGCGGTAGACGACGGCAGTGGTCATCCGGCCATGAGTGCAGACGAGATGGATACGCTCTCGATCCTGCTGCATCACCGCGACAAGATGCCACTGAAGGTCAAGGATCTGCAATCGAGGATCGATAATCCGAAAACGCCGCCTGACCTGAAAAAAGCCTACGAGTCGATCAGGGACAATCCAAAGCTGCTACGGATACTCGATGCAGGCAAAAAAGATGGAGGCATGGGGAAAACCGATGGTCTGATGGGAGACAAGGAGCTCGGTTACATTGCCGCTTGGCCGGAGATGCAGCAGCACAGCGCCGAGCTCGCACACAATTACGCAGACTTCTATGTTCCGAGCGATTCTAAGGACGCCAGTTCAGAGGAACCGCGTCCGATTACCGCCAATGATGCAAAGCGTGAATTCTATCTGTACTCCGAAAGCCTGCCTGGCAAGCTGGACCAATCCACGCTGCAAGACATCGTCAACGGTAACCTGAAGGGCAAGAAAATACCGCCGCAGCTGATCGCCGCAGCGCAGTTCTATCTGGATAATCCCTCGGAATGGAACCAGATTCCCCATGATGAGAAAAGCGGTACCGTCAAGTTGAGCGCGATGCTTGACTGGACCAGCAGCACGGTTTTCCTGACTGATGAAGAAACGGCCGCCCTGGACAAGCTCACGACCAATCCAGAGGAGTTCATGCAGGGCAACGGGGTGATCAATCGCGGCAGTCTCCAAAAAATGGTCGACGATCCCAATACCGCTCCCGATGCGAAGGCGACGGCGCAAAAACTGCTCGACGACCCGCTGCTGTTTGGCATGCTCGATAACGCGCGAAAAGGTCATCGCCCGAGCCGCAAGAACAGGGCGGACGATGGCAAGTTTGATCAGCGTGATCTTACGGCATTCGCCAGCAAGCTCACAACGGCCGGCAAGACGCCGCCGCCGTTGCCGGCCCCCAAGGTGCCTCAGACAGCAGCGCAATTGCAGGCCGCGCAGGACATGGTCAACGGTGCGGCGGACGATCCAAAGATCAAGCATGTCAAAGGCGGACATGGTTTTTGGAATGCCATCAAGGGCATCATCAATCCGATTTTGAACAAATACATCAAGCCGGTTTTCGAACCGATTTTGAAAGTGGCGGTGAAAATCGGCGAATACGCTTCGATCGCATTGGGTTTCCTGGAGTTGATTCCAATCCCGGGCCTCAGCCAGATCTTTGGCGTGATGTCCATTGCAGCCGGCGCCGGCGCGGAAATGGGACGTTTCGCGACGGCGGCTCTGGACAACAAGAATCTCAAGGAGGCGGGCAAGGAATTCGGTATCGGCATGGCCGTCGTCGTCGCCGGTGCAGTCGCGCCGGGGGTGGGTGCTGCCGCTGCCAAGGCGGCCGTGAAGGGCGCAAAAGCCGTCAAGGCAGGCGTGACTGCAGGAAAAACCGCCACGGGTGCAGAAAAAACGGCGGCGAGCGCAGGGAAAACAGCAGCGAGTGCGGAAAAAACCGCTACCGCCACCGCTAAAGATTTTGATCAGGCGATAAAGAATGACTTGCCGATACCATTTGAAGGGACTGCGGTTGATATTGCCAGTCTGACGTCAACTACTGAAGTCAAGGCAGCTATCAAGCAGTGGCGTGCTTCGGGTATATCGGACGCCGAATTGAAGCAAATGTCTACGGATCTGGATTCGTACCTGAAGGGTATTTCGACTGATGTTCGGCACGACGGGAAAACCGAGGTGATGACAGCCGAGCTTTTCAACAAGCGTTATGAAAAGTTTTTCGAACCTAAAATTGCGATTGAAGCGAGTGAAAACGGCGCGCGTCTTACCGCTGCGAAGCTGAATAATGGGTTAAGGGCGGCTATCCGGGATGGGTCGAGTACGGACACGGTGGCGACCGAATCCGCAACTACCGCTAAGAGGGCTGAATCAGGAACGGATTCGGCGACCAGTACGGCTGCGGATGAAGAGGGCGGCTGGACCGAGGAGGTTGGGGCCGAAGCCGCCGGTGAGGTCGTCAATCAGGCATCGCAACAAAATAACAATTGATAAAAAAGCAGCGAGTAGTAGGCAGTTCACTGGACTCGCTGCTTTTTACCATCCTTGACAGCGCGAAAATTTGAATGCGCCGTCGGGGTCGGTTACTTCGTTACTGCCAGCAAGACCTTCTTGCCTGCCTTGTACGTGTACAGGGTCAGCGTACCATCCTTGATATCGCCCTTGTCGTCGAATGCGATGTTGCCAGTCACACCCTTGTGCTGGATCTTGGCCAGGACCGGCAGGTATTTTGCAGGCTCTGCGGAGCCGGCCTTGACCATCGCATCGACCATCGTCATGACCGCATCGTAGACATACGGTGCGTAGATCTGGACGGGCATGTTGAATTTCTTTTGATATGCGGCGCGGAAATCATCCATGCCTTTCTTTTCCGACTCGACCACACCGCCGGCTTCGGCGCACACCACCTGGCCATCGCTCATGCCGTCACCGGACAGGGTCGCCAGTGCTTCGGAGCAGATACCGTCGCCGCCCATGAACTTGGCATTGATGCCGAGTTGCTTCATCTGGCGCAGCATCGGTCCGGCGACCGCATCCATGCCGCCGAAAAACACGACGTCCGGATTTTTCGACTTGATCTTGGTCAGAATCGCATTGAAGTCGGTTGCCTTGTCGGTCGTGTATTCCTGCGCGACGATGTTGACGGCACCGCTTTTCTTCGCACCCTTGATGAATTCTTCTGCGACGCCCTGGCCGTAGGCGGTACGATCGTCGACCACGGCGATGTTCTTGGCTTTGCTGGTCTGGACTGCGTACTTGCCGAGCGTGCCGCCAAGTTGGCCATCATTGGCGACGACGCGGAAGGCGGTCTTGAAGCCTTGCAGCGTGTATTTCGGATTCGTGGCGGACGGCGAAATTTGCGGGATGCCGGCATCGTGATAGATTTTCGAGGCCGGGATCGTGGTGCCGGAATTGAGGTGGCCGATCACGCCGTTGACCTTCGCGTCCACCAGCTTCTGCGCCGCGGCCGTACCTTGTTTCGGGTCGGATGCGTCGTCTTCGGCCAGCAGTTCGAATTTCACCTTCTTGCCACCGATGGTCACGCCTTTTGCGTTGAGCTCATCAATTGCCATCCGCGCACCGTTTTCATTATCCTTGCCCAGGTGTGCGATCGCGCCGGAGATCGGTCCGACGTGGCCGATCTTGACGATCTGTTCCTGCGACATGGCGGAACCGGCAAAAGCCAATGCAATCGCACCGGCCAACGGGATCAGTGTGGATTTGAACTGCATAAAATGTTCTCCTGAGGATTGTAAAAAATCGAGGTTACTGCAACACTTGACGATTCAGATTACTGAATAGCATGACGGTACAACAGAAAAAAAGGTTACGAAAGCGTTATCGCGTAGTTTGCCGATTCCCCCTCCGCTCCCCATGTCCAAATCCCACTCGCTTGATAAAGTCGACCGCAAGATCCTGAACCTGCTGCAGAAGGATAATCAGATTTCGACGCGCGTGCTTGCCGCCAAGGTGCATGTCTCGCAACCCACCTGTCTGCGGCGTATCCGTGACCTGCGAACGGCTGGCATCATCACCGCCGACGTTGCCCTGGTCGATCCATTCGCGCTCGGTTACGGCATGCTGGCGTTCCTTGAAGTGTCGCTGACGAACCAGTCGGACGCCCACATGCACGAGTTCGAGGTGCGCATGGGCAAGGAGCCGGAGGTCATGCAGTGCTACTTCGTCTCGGGCGACTATGATTATTTTCTGGTGGTGCATGTCATTGACATGGATGCTTACTATCAGTTCGTGCGCAGGGTGATCTCGGGTTCCGGCAACGTGCGTCATTTCCAGTCCCGCTTTCCGATGAAGCGGGCGAAATTCGCAACCCGCGTCGCCTTCGATGAAAAGGCGGCCATGGTCGAGGTACGCGCCGGAAAATGAAGTGCATGAGGCCGTAACGCCGGTGGCGCGTCGCGGGATGACAGGCCACCGCCTGCGATCGCGTAACGGCATGCGATCTGGATCATGGTCCCTGCATCGGTGCAGCCGGCTGCACCGAAGAGGGGCGGGCCTGCGTCAGGCCGGCAGGGGTCGCAGGCGCGGCTGGGCGCTGCGTCGCGGCATGCCGGTAAAAGCAAAATCCACATCCGGCACGCGGCCCGACACGATGTCGGCAATTGCCCGCCCCGAGCCGCAACCCATGGTCCAGCCGAGTGTGCCGTGGCCGGTATTGAGGAACAGGTTGGCGATTTTCGATTTGCCGATGTAGGGTACGTTCGACGGCGTCAGCGGCCGCAGGCCGGTCCAGTAGGCCGGGTTTTCGTAGTCGCAGGCGCCCGGAAACAGTTCCCGCGTGCGGCGCGTGATGGCGTCGCAGCGTGTCGTGTTGAGCTCCCGCGTATAACCGTTCAGTTCGCAGGTGCCTGCCACGCGCAACCGGTCGCCCAGGCGCGACACCACCAGCTTGTAGCCGTCGTCGGTGAGCGATACGCTGGGCGCCCGTGACGGATCGGTGACCTGGTAAGTGGCGGAATAACCTTTGCCCGGATAGATCATCAGGTCGATGCCGAGCGGCTTGGCCAGCGGCACCGAGAAACTGCCCATGGCGAGCACGAAGGCGTCGGCGCGCAGCACTTCATGGCGGCCATGGGCGTTGATGATCTCGACGGCGGTGATGCGCGCTGCCGCGCCGCTGCCTTCGGTCAGCAAGCGCGTTACGGTCGTGTCGTACTGGAAGTCGACCCCTGCCTCGGCGCTTTTCTGCGCCAGGCCGGTGGTGAATTTGTAGATATCGCCGGACTCGTCCGTGGCGGTAAAGTCGCCGCCGACGATCTTGTCGCGAATGCTGGCCAGCGCCGGTTCGATCCGGATCACCGCGTCGGTATCGATGGAGTCGCGCGGACAGCCGAGTTCGCGCATCAGTTTTGCAGCTGGGAGCGACTCCTCGAAATCCTTCTTGTCGGTGTAAAAATGCAGGATGCCGCGGGTCAGGCAGTCATAATCGATCCCGGTTTCGGCGCGCACCGATTGCAGGGTCTGGCGGCTGTATTCGGCGATTGCGACGATCTGGCGGATGTTGTCGGCAGTGCGGCCAGGTGTGCATTCGCGCAGGAAGTGCATGCCCCATTTCCATTGCAGCCATTCCGGCCGGAAGCGGTAGAGCAGGGGCGCATCTTCCTTGCCAAGCCACTTCAGCACCTTCAGCGGGGCAGCCGGGTTGGCCCATGGTTCGGCATGGGATACCGAGATCTGGCAGCCGTTGGCAAAGCTGGTTTCCTGTGCCGCACCCGGCTGGCGCTCTATGACGGTGACTTCATGCCCCGCCTTGCGCAGGAACCAGGCCGATGCGGTACCGATGATGCCGGCGCCCAGAACGATGACTTTCATGGCAAATACTCCAAAATGCGGTTGAAATCCGGTCACCAGATTGTAGAAAATTCTGCTTTACTCAGGCAATCAATCCAGGTCGTTTTATTTAATATAAACGAAGCCTGATGACTACTTATGTGCATAAAACAAAAATTTCACCGCATATTTTGGATTTTCGCATTCCTGAGATTTTTCATTTCGTGCGCAATGGCCTGGGCCAGCGCATCTTCCAGGGTTTGCTTCAAGCCCTGCCGCAGATCCGAGGCCAGGCTGTCGACCGCCGATTGCAGCACGTCTGCGAGACTGTCCCGTATGCGTTGCTCCAGCACCAGGTCGACCTGACCGAGCAACTGCTGCAGTACGCGTTCGCTGACCTCGCGCTCGACGCGGTCGAAATCGTCGATTCCGGCCGAGCCGAGCGTGGCCTGCACCGGCACCGGCGCCGGCACCGGTGTTTCCATGGAGTGGGGTTGCGTCTCGGCCGGCACGCCGGATGCCACATGCGGCGTTTTGCGGCGCTCGGGCAGGTCGACGCCGTCGATCGGTTCATCCAGCACTTCGGTGAGGATCGGGATTCCCGCTTCGATATTCTGTGCGCTCATGGCTTGTCCGCGTCGTAGTGGGTCAACGCATAGCCGCGCTGCTTGTAGAACGCATAGCGCTCGCGTCCTGCGGCCTTGTCGGCTTCGTTGGTGGAAATGATCTCGAACATCCGCTCGAACCGGGCGAAGTGGGCCGGGGTCGCACCGGAAAGGTTGATCAGCACCTGGTGATGCGGCAGTTCCGCCGCATCGGTGTCGGTCAGCACGATCGGCGTACGTGGCGCAAGCGGGTGTTCCGCGTGCACATGCGGCAGGAAGTCGAGCTCTGAGAATCGCCAGAGGGCATCGTCGAGAACGTCACGCTGGTCCTTGTCCTGCGCCAGCAGCACGATCTGGCAATCAGCGGCGCGCGCCTTCCGCGTGAGCCGGCAGACATAGTCAATCCGGTCGGCGACATTGCTGTGAAAATCGATTCGAGTCATGGTCGTCGGAGAATTGCGGGAGGCATCATCATACCGCGCTGCACCGTGCGGCCCTCGGCGCATTTCGACACCGTGAAGCAGTACCGCGGGTCGCGCCGAGCCCGATTGCACGATGGCCGATGTCAGCGGGGCGGCGGTCCGGGCTGCCTGTCAGGCTCGCGCGTACCGGTTCAGAAGCGCAGGTTCGGAATGGTGGTGTCCTGCGGCTTCGGTGGAGCCGGCGTACGCGATTGCCGGGCCGCCTGAGGCGATGCGGCGTCCGGCGTCGGCTCGGCAGGCGTTTCCTTTTTCACGACGGGCGCGGCCGCTTCCGCCGCCGGGTTGCGGTAGGTCCGGGGCAGCTTGCTCGATTCAGGATAGCCGCCGGCAGTCAGGCTGGTGTTCCAGGCGCCCGCTTCGAAGCCACGCAGCTTGTTGGCCCCCACGGCCAGTTGCGGCAATTCGACGCCGCTGCCGCCCAGCAGGGCGATGTCGGCATTGCTGCTGACTGTCTTCTCGGAGAACGGAATGCCGCGCGCGGTGAGCAGCTTGCGGCCATCGTCGCAGGGAATGCATTTTGCGCCGGTATAGAGCGTGACGGGACTGGTCTTGACGGCAGCAGCCAGATCGAACGGCATGTCGGCGGTGTCGACCACATTGCCACTGAAAACTTTCTTCTGGGACTGCACGACGCTGGGGCCCGGCGGCATATCGCTGTAATTCGTCTTGCCATCCGGCCCGACCCACTTGAAGACCTGTGCGTCGGCCACGGCGCTGCAGACGAGGAGCGCCAGCGCTAAAGATTGCAAGGTCGGCTTCATGTTACCTCCAAGTAATATCCTCAAGTGTCGGCCCAGGCAAGGCCGCGGTCAAGTCAATTCCGGTCAGGCCGCCATGCCGCTGTGGCGCAGCAACGCATCGATGGTCGGTTCGCGGCCGCGGAATGCCTTGAAGGAATCGATGGCGGGACGCGATCCGCCAACCGAGAGGATTTCATCGAGGAAACGCTGACCGACCGCGCCGCCCAGGACGTGACCGTTGGCGGCGGCTTCCTCGAAAGCGCCGTAGGCATCGGCAGACAGCACTTCGGCCCACTTGTAGCTGTAATAGCCGGCCGCGTAACCACCGGCAAAGATATGGCTGAACGCATTCTGGAAGCGGTTGAACGATGGCGGTATCAGTACCGCGACTTCGCGCCGGATGCGGTCGATCACTTGCTGGACGGTGCCGTCAGCCTGCAACGCATGGTCATGATGCAGATGCATGTCGAACAACGAAAACTCCACCTGCCGCAGGGTTTGCAGGCCGGACTGGAAATTCTTTGCGGCGATCATCTTGTCGAACAGCCCGCGCGGCAATGGCGCGCCGGTGTCCGCATGCGCCGTCATGTGCTCGACGACCTCCCATTCCCAGCAAAAGTTTTCCATGAACTGGGACGGCAGTTCGACCGCATCCCACTCGACCCCGGAAATGCCGGACACGCCGAGCTCCTCGACCTGAGTCAGCATGTGATGCAGGCCGTGGCCGAACTCATGGAACAGCGTGATCACGTCGTCGTGCGTCAGCAGCGCCGGTCGGGCGATGCCATCGACCACCGCCGGCGCGGTGAAATTGCAGGTCAGGTACGCCACCGGCGTCTGCAGCCTGCCGGCACGGTTGCGGCGGCCACGCGCATCGTCCATCCAGGCGCCGCCGCGCTTGCCGGTACGGGCATACAGGTCGAGGTAAAACTGGCCGATCAATGCGCCCTCGCGCTCGATGCGAAAGAACTGTACGTCCGGATGCCAGACCGGCGCGGTGTCGGGCTTGATGCTCACCTTGAACAGCTCCTGGATCAGCCGGAACAGACCGCCGATGACTTTCGGTTCGGGGAAGTACTGCTTCACTTCCTGTTCTGAAAATGCATACCGCTGCTCGCGCAATTTTTCGGAGGCGTAGCTCACGTCCCATGCCTCGAGTGGATCCAGGCCGAGCGTGCCGCGTGCAAAGTCACGCAATTCGGTGAGGTCTTTTTCTGCATGCGGACGGGCGCGCTGTGCCAGGTCCTTGAGGAAGGCGATCACTTCGTCGGGCGTCTGCGCCATCTTCGGCACCAGCGACACTTCTGCAAAGTTGCGGTAGCCAAGCAGGCGGGCTTCTTCGTCGCGCAGCTTGAGCATCGCATCGATGTTGCCCGTGTTGTCCCATTCCGGGTTGGCGCCCAGTTCCGATGCCTTGGTGGTGCTGGCGCGGTAGATCGTCTGCCGCAACTCACGGTCGTCGGCATACTGCAGCAGCGGAAAATAGGAGGGGAACTGGAGCGTGAAGCGAAAGCCGGGCTTGCCTTCGGCTTCGGCGGATGCGTGGGCGGCAGCCTTGACATCGTCTGGCAGCCCGGCCAGGCGCGCTTCATCCTCGACCAGCAGCGCATAGGCATTGGTCGCGTCGAGCACGTTTTCGGAAAACCGGGTCGACAGCGCCGCCTGCTGTTCCTGGATTTCGGCGAAGCGCGGCTTCTGTGCATCGGACAACTCCGCGCCACCGAGGCGGAAGTCGCGCATCGCGTTGTCGACGATGCGCTGGCGTGCCGGCGACATCTGCATGAACTGCGGACTGTCCTTCAGTGCCTTGTACTTTGCATACAGCGCCAGGTTCTGGCCGAGCGCGGTCCAGAACTCGGTGACCTTGGGCAGGTTCTCGTTGTAGGCAGCGCGCAGCGGCGGCGTGTCGACCACCGCGTTGAGATGACCGACGATGCCCCAGGCACGGCCGAGCCGTTCGGTCGCATCTTCGAGCGGCTCGACGAAACTCTCCCACGTGACCTGACTTTGCGGGCTTTCCAGTCGCGCCACCATTGCGCGATTTTCTGCCAGTAGAGTGGCGATTGCCTCGGTAATGTGCTCGGGGCGGATGGCGTCGAAGCGCGGCAGGTCGGAGAAATCCAGCAGTGGATTGGCTGCCGCCGTCGAAGTCGTGTTTCCAGTTGTGGCGTTCTCTTGCGTACTCATGGCGTTGCCTTCTTTTCCGCTGCCTCGGCAGCTTCGACTGTATTGACCAGTAACATCGTGATCGTCATCGGACCGACGCCACCTGGCACCGGCGTGATCGCGCCGGCAACTGCGGACACGGGTTCGAAATCGACGTCGCCGCAGAGCTTGCCGGCGTCGTCGCGGTTCATGCCGACGTCGATGACGATGGCGCCTGGCTTGACCATGTCGGCAGTGACCGTGTTGCGTCGGCCGACCGCAGCGACCACCACGTCGGCCTGGCGCACATGCAGTCCAACGTCCGGCGTGTTGCTATGGCAGATGGTGACCGTTGCATTGGCTTGCAAGAGCAGCAGCGCCATCGGCTTGCCGACCGTATTGCTGCGGCCGATGACGACCGCATGCTTGCCCTTCAGGGACATGCCGGTGCTCTCGATCAGCTTCATGCAGCCGTACGGCGTGCAGGGCCTGAAACCCGGCGCGCCGGTCAGCAGTTCGCCGGCGCTCGCCACCGAGTAGCCGTCGACGTCCTTAATGGGCGAAATCGCCGCGATCACCGCATTCGGATCGATGTGGCGCGGCAGCGGCATCTGCACCAGGATGCCGTGGATCTGCGGGTCGGCATTCAGGGCGTCGATACGCGCCAGGAGCGCTTCCTGCGACAGCGTGGCGGCATAGGTTTCGTGCACCGAGCGAATGCCGGTGTCGGCGCAGGCCTTGACCTTGTTGCGCACGTAGACCTGGCTGGCAGGGTCCTCGCCGACCAGGATCACGGCGAGCCCCGGCTGACGATTGCGAGAGGTCAAGAGTGCAGCGCGACGCGCGATGTCGACGCGTAATTCCTGCGAAAGTCGGGTACCGCTGATCAAGTTTGCAGGCATGGTTTGTCATTCAAAATGCGAAAGCACGATTATAAGTCGCCGTCACTGCCGTGGTGGCGTTCGAGGCGTTGAACGAGGTCGGAAGGCGGGCTTGAAGCGGCCCCAGCGCGGTCCCGGAGCGCCGCAGAAATTACGCTGCTGCGCAGCGTAATACCGCATTATGAAAATCAATCTCATTATTTGAAAATTCATAAAGGTGCTGGTAAAATTCAGGACTTGGCAGTTTTAATAACGAATTCTGTTGCAGAATGCCCAAAGCGTTATCAGCCCAGCCACGCAGTTCGCCCAGATTCGAGAAGCGATCGGAACGGCGATTCGAGTGCGCATCGCGCACCATCACCCAGGAGACACAGCATGTCAGCCCAGCTTGACGAAGTACTGGCGCAAGCCGCCAACGATCCCGATGTCATCGAAACGCAGGAGTGGCTCGACGCGCTCGAGGCCGTGATCGAAAACGAAGGTCCGGAGCGGGCGCATTACCTGATGGAGCGCATGGTCGATCTGGCGCGCCGGCGTGGTGCGCACATCCCGTTTTCAAGCAACACTGCCTACGTCAACACGATTCCGAATCACCTCGGCGCACACTGCCCCGGCAATCTCGAATTCGAAGAACGACTGCGCTCCTGGATGCGCTGGAACGCGATGGCAATGGTGGTCAAGACCAACCGCGCAGACGGCGACCTCGGCGGCCATATTTCCAGCTTTGCCTCGCTGGCCAACATGCTGGGTATTGGCTTCAATCATTTCTGGCATGCGCCGACCGAGGACCACGGCGGCGACCTGCTCTACATCCAGGGCCATTCATCGCCCGGCATCTATGCCCGCTCGTATCTCGAAGGCCGGCTCACCGAAGAGCAGATGCTCAACTTCCGGCGTGAAGTCGACGGCAAGGGTCTGTCGTCCTATCCGCATCCGAAACTGATGCCGGATTACTGGCAGTTCCCGACCGTGTCGATGGGCCTCGGCCCGCTGATGGCGATCTATCAGGCGCGCTTCCTGAAGTACCTGCATGCACGTGGCATCGCCAAGACCGACAATCGCAAGGTCTGGGTGTTCTGCGGCGACGGCGAGATGGATGAGCCGGAATCGATGGGCGCAATCGGCATGGCCGGGCGCGAGATGCTCGACAACCTGGTCATGGTCGTGAACTGCAATCTGCAGCGCCTCGACGGTCCGGTGCGCGGCAACGGCAAGATCATCCAGGAACTCGAAGCCGATTTCCGTGGCGCCGGCTGGAATGTCGTCAAGGTCATCTGGGGTCCGGGCTGGGACGAGCTGCTGGCCAAGGACAAGGAAGGCATCCTGCAACAGGTGATGATGGAAACCGTCGACGGCGAATACCAGAACTACAAGGCCAAGGACGGCGCTTACGTGCGCAAGAATTTCTTCGGCAAGCATCCGAAATTGCTCGAGATGGTCGCCAACATGACCGACGACGATGTCTGGCGCCTGACCCGTGGCGATCACGATCGGCG
>JACMOV010000222.1 GCA_014377845.1 Herminiimonas sp. | reverse complement strand
TAGGTCAGGCCGCTCGATCCTTCGGTGAGGTAGGGCGTATCGATCTGTGCGATGTTGCCCAGACAAATGATCTTGGTGCCCGGACCGGCGCGCGTGACCAGCGTCTTGATCTGCTTCGGCGTCAGGTTCTGTGCCTCGTCGACGATCAGGAACTTGTTGACGAAGGTCCGGCCACGCATGAAGTTGAGCGACTTGATCTTGATCTTCGAGCGGATCAGGTCCTGGGTCGCGGCGCGGCCCCATTCGCCGGCGTCCGAGTCCGACTTGTTGAGCACTTCGAGGTTGTCGTCAAAGGCGCCCATCCACGGTGACATCTTTTCTTCCTCGGTGCCCGGCAGGAAGCCGATGTCTTCGCCGACCGGGACCGTCACCCGGGTGACGATGATTTCGTTGTACGTCTTCGTCTCCAGCACCTGCGCCAGACCGGCCGCCAGCGCCAGCAGGGTCTTGCCGGTGCCGGCCTGACCCAGCAGGGTGACGAAATCGCACTCCGGGTCCATCAGCAGGTTCAAGGCGAAATTCTGTTCCCGGTTGCGCGCCTGGACGCCCCAGACGCTGTTTTTCGCATGCGCATAGTCGCGCAGGGTGCGGATCACCGCAGTCTTGCCGTTGATCTGCGTGACGTGGCCATAGAAGGCCGCCTCGCCGTTCTTCGGCTCCATGAAGACGAACTGGTTGACCAGCATCGCCGGCACCACCGGACCGCTCAGCCGATAATAGGTATAACTGGTGCCGTGCTTGTTTTCCTGCCACGACTCCATGCCCTTGCCGTGCTTGTTCCAGAAATCGTCAGGCAACTGCATGATGCCGGAGTAGAGCAGGTCAGTGTCTTCGAGGACGTGGTCGTTGAAGTATTCTTCGGCCGGCAAGCCCATTGCCCGCGCCTTGATGCGCATGTTGATGTCTTTCGACACCAGCACGATCGCGCGCCCCGGATATTCCGATTCCAGCGCCCGCACCACGCCGAGGATCTGGTTGTCTGCCTTGCCTTCGGGCAGACCTTCCGGCAGCGCCACGTGTTTCAGCTGGGTCTGGAAGAACAGGCGGCCGCGCGCGTCCTTGTTGCCAAGTTTTGCCAGCGGGATCCCCTGGTCGATCGCATCGTCTTCGGTGCCGCTGATGAGGGCATCGAGCGAGCGGGAGACCTGGCGTGCATTGCGGGCGACTTCCGACATGCCTTTCTTGTGGTCGTCGAGTTCTTCCAGCGTCATCATCGGCAGATAGACGTCATGCTCCTCGAAGCGGAACAACGATGTCGGATCATGCATCAGCACGTTGGTGTCGAGTACGAACAGCTTGGTGCCGCCCGCCTTGTCGGCGCTGCGGCTGGTGCTGGACTTGACGCGGCCGCCGGCTTTCTTGTCGGCCTTCGGCTTGTCGGCGCGGGCGATGATCTTTGGTTCGACGGCAGGCGCCGGTGCGCGTTCCCGTGCCACCGCAGGCTTTGCTTCGACAGGTTTTGCCACCGGTTCGATCAGCTTCAAGGGCTTGACCGGCTTGCCTTTCTCGGCGGACGGATATTCACGCGGGGACAGCAATTCAGCAGGCTTGGTCGGTAATTTTGGCAGGGGCATCAGGATCCCGATCTTGAACGTTGAAAAAATACCACTTTACGACGACTTGAGAAAACACGTGCAGGACCACATGAAAAATCACAGGAACCACCACGGGGCGGGCAACTGGCCGTCGGCAAAGGCCGCACGCCGGCGTCCCATTCGGGCGGCTGGAAGGGATGCGTGACGCGGGAAAGGAAAAAGCCGTTTCGGACGGTTTGCAAACCAATCCGGAAACGGCTTTTCATTAAGGCTGATGCATTCAATGAGTCGTTGAATCCAGTGACGTGAGCAACCTGAAAAAACACATGTATCGATGCGACATCGCATAGCGCAGGCCGGGAAGATCAGGCCATCGTCTTGACGAAGGCCAGCACATCATCCACATGTCCAGGCACTTTCAGTCCTCTCCATTCTTTCACCAATTTGCCGCTGCCGTCAATCACAAAGGTGCAGCGTTCGGCACCGCGCACCTGCTTGCCATACATGCTTTTCGTTTTCATCACGGCGAACATCTGGCACAGGGTTTCATCGGTGTCGGAAATCAGGTCGAACGGCAGCGCCAGCTTGGTCTTGAAGCCTTCGTGCGAGCGCATGCCGTCGCGGCTGATGCCGAAGACCTCAGTGCCCAATGCCTGGAATTCGGGATACAGATCGCGAAAATGCAGGCCTTCGGTGGTGCAGCCGGGCGTATTGTCTTTCGGATAAAAATACAGGATCACGTTGCGATTGCGGTACGCCGACAGAGTGAAGGTGGCGCCGCCGGTCATGCTGGCGCTGAAGTCGGGAACCGTCTGGTTCAGTGAAGGGGGTGCTTCTGCCACGGGGCTCTCCTGGATTATTGTGTGCGGCGCGTCGGGGCGCCGCCGCGTTATTTTTCAGCCGCCGGCCGCGGTCAGGTCCTGCTCGACGATCAGCTCGCCGGAGCGCCCCGGCAGACTGCCCCAGCGCACTTCGCCCGACGGCAATGGCTGATCGCGGAGTTTCGCATGATGCCCGGCCATGGAGCCGAGCGTGTAACCCTGCGACTTCCAGCCCGCCAGCAACTGTCTTAATATCGGGGCGAGTTTTTGTCCTTCAAGTTCCGCATGCAGGGTAAATACATGATCGCGTGGCGTCTCGGTCAGGCCGAGAAGCTTGGCGGCGATATTTGACGCGTCGATGACATCGGCACCGCTCGTTCGGCCGAGCAGCTCGTCCAGCGTCGGCAGGGTGGTCGGCAGCTGGATGCAGGCCAGGGTCTTGCCAGCGTCCGTGATCCGGTACGGTCCGGCCGCCGGATCGACCATGCTGCCGTCGTCGTTGAGGCGCACGCGCCCGTCGGACGCATACTCGAAGCCGAAGGCATCTAGCTGGCGAAACGCCTGCGGATTCATCTGCCACCCAGCTGCGCCGTGGGTGCGCGGCGCCACGCCGAAAATATCCGTGAAGCGGTCGAATGCGCGCTGCATCAGCGCCTCTGTCCATTTGCTGCCGCGCTTGCGCACGTTGTCCTGCCAGACCACGTGGTCCCAGGTGTGGATGCCGCATTCGAAGCCGGCGTCGCGGACCGCCCGCATCTGCGGCGCGCAGTCACGGCCGATGTCCGGCGCCGGCAACAGGACGCCGTACATCAGCGTCTTCAGGCCATAGTGCTCGACCACCGACGTTCGCGAGACCTTCTGGAAAAAGCCGGGCCGCAGCGCCCGCCGCAACGCCCAGCCGGTGTGGTCCGGGCCGAGCGAAAACAGGAAGGTCGCGTCCGCCCCGGCGTCCTGCAGCATGCGCACCAGGTTCGGTACCCCCTCGCGGGTCCCGCGATAGGTATCGACATCGATCTTGAGCGTCAGTTGCGGCACGCGTTCAATCCATCAATGCTTTGGCTTCGGCGACCTGGCCGCGATAGGCATCGAAGATATTGCGCAGGGTATCGGCCATCGTGGTGCGCGGCTGCCAGTCGAGTTCGGCGCAGGTGTTGGTGATCTTCGGCACCCGGTTCTGCACGTCCTGGTATCCCGCGCCGTAGTACTGGCCAGAGGTGGTTTCGAGGATCTTCACGTTTTTTGCCGCGTCCGCGTACTCCGGATAATCCGCAGCCAGGGTCAGCATCATGGCCGCCAGTTCTCGGATCGAGTAATTGTTGACCGGATTGCCGATGTTGTAGATCTTGCCGCTGGCGATGCCGTCCTTGTTGGCGATGATCTTGATCAGCGCATCGACGCCATCGTCGATGTACGTGAAAGCCCGCTTCTGCGCGCCGCCGTCGACCAGCGAGATGTTCTCGCCGCGCACGATGTGGCCGAAGAACTGGGTCACCACGCGCGAGCTGCCTTCTTTCGGCGTGTGGATCGAATCCAGACCTGCGCCGATCCAGTTGAACGGACGGAACAGCGTGAAGTTCAAGCCTTCCATGCCATAGCCCCAGATCACGCGATCCATGAGCTGCTTGGAGCAAGCGTAGATCCAGCGCGGCTTGTTGATCGGACCGTAGATCATCGACGAGGCTTCCGGATCGAATTCGCCGTCCTCGCACATGCCGTAGACCTCGGAGGTCGATGGAAAGACCAGGTGCTTGCCGTACTTGGCGGCCGAGCGCACGATCGGCAGGTTGGCTTCGAAATCGAGCTCGAACACGCGCAGCGGCTGCTTCACATAGGTCGATGGCGTCGCGATGGCGACCAGGGGCAGGATCACGTCGCATTTCTTGACGTGATATTCGACCCATTCCTTGTTGATCGTGATGTCGCCTTCGAAGAAGTGCATGCGGTGCTTGTAGTCGGGATTTTCCAGCACATCGGTGATCCGGTCCGACATCATGTCCATGCCGTAGACATCCCAGTCGGTGGTCTCGAGGATGCGCTTGGAAAGATGATGGCCGATGAAGCCGTTGACGCCGAGGATCAGGACTTTTTTCATGATGGATTGCTTTCTTCTAAAGACGGTGTCTGCTCGTATGCTGCTTGGTCTTTGTTCGCGCTTTGTTTGCGCTTTGTTCGTTCGTTGTTCGTTCGTTGTTCGTTCGCCGCTGTTTGTACTTTGCTGCAGTCGGCATCCGCTCTTCAGGCGGCCGTGCGTGCCTGCTCCAGCAGTGCCTGCAAGACTTCCGGCGACACCGGCTCCCCTTCCAGACGCAGGTCGTGGACCAGGATTGCCCGGCCATCGCCGCAGATGCCAAGCACGCGATTATCCACTACCGCGAGGCCATGAGCGCGATTTGATTGCTCGCCTGGAATCGGCGAAGCGGGCACGGCCGGCAGCGCCGGCACCCCACCCGCGGCGGCCAGCAGGCGGGCTTTTGCGATCACGACGCGATGCGCACCGATCATGGTCCAGGCGCCGGGGTAGGGCGGCGCAACTGCCCGCACCAGGTTGTAGACAGCCTGCGCCGGTTGCGACCAGTCGATGCGACCGTCGTCCGGCTTGCGTCCGCCGAAATAGCTGCCCTGCGACAGCTCGTTGGGCAGCCGCGGCATCTGGCCGGCGATCATCCCGGGCAGGACGCGCCACAGGGTCTGTTCGGCTGCCACCACCACCTTTGAAAACACCTCGGAAGCCGTATCGTCGGGCAGGATCGGCACTGCGGTTTGTGCGACGATCGCGCCGGCATCCGGCTTGGCGACCATCTCGTGCAGGGTGGCGCCGGTTTCGGTTTCTCCGTACAGCACCGCCCAGTTGATCGGCACCCGGCCGCGATACTTCGGCAGGAGCGATCCGTGCATGTTGAATGCGCCGCGCGGCGCGAGCTGCAGCAGCGCGAGCGGCAGCATGTGCCGGTAGTAAAAACTGAAGATCATGTCGGGCCGTGCCGCCTGCACCCGCGCGAACACCTCGGGTGCCGCCGGATCGGCCGGCATGATGCAGGCGATGCCGCGCTCGGCGCACAGTGCCGCGACCGAGCCGAACCAGATCGTCTCGGCCGGATTGTCCTCGTGCGTCACCACCAGCGCCACCTCGACGCCGCGCGCCAGCAGCACCTGCAGGCAGCGCACGCCGACATCATGATAGGCAAAAACGACTGCGCGCATCGGTCCTAGCGCTCCAGCGAGCGGGCCGCCTGCAGCGGATGGCTTGCGGGTGCGGCGGCGGTGCGATCCTCCTGCAGCACCGCCTGAACCACGTAGCGCGGCCTGCCGCGCACCTGCTCGTAGATGCGGCCGACGTATTCGCCGACGAGGCCGATGCCGAACAGGATCACGCCCATCAGGAAAAAGGTGATGGCGAACAGGGTGAAGACGCCTTCGACTTCCGAGCCGAACAGGAAGCGGCGCACCAGCAGCAGGAAAAACAGCGCGGCCGACAGGAACGACAGGGCGATGCCGAGCAGCGAAAAGAACTGCAGCGGCACCAGCGAGAAGCCCGTCACCAGGTCGAAGTTCAGCCGGATCAGGCTGTAGAGCGAATACTTTGATTCACCGGCGGAGCGCTCCTCGTGCGCCACCACGATCTCGGTCGGACGGCGCGCGAAGGTGTAGGCCAGCGCCGGCACGAAAGTGTTGACCTCGTTGCACTGGTTGATCAGGTCGATCACGTTGCGGCCGTACGCGCGCAGCATGTTGCCCTGGTCGGTCATCTGGATGCGGGTGATCTTTTCCCGCAGCCGGTTCATGGCCCGCGATGCATAGGTCCGCCAGGCGGAATCCTGGCGGTTGCGGCGGATCGAGCCCACGTAGTCGTAGCCTTCGCGCATCTTGGCGACCAGCGCGCCGATTTCTTCCGGCGGATTCTGTAGATCGGCATCGAGCGTGACGGTGATTTCGCCCCGGGTTTCGGCGAAACCGGCGAGGATCGCCATGTGCTGGCCGTAGTTGCCATTGAAAAGGACGACCCGCGTGACATCCGGGCGCAGACGGAATTGCTCTGCCAGTATCGCGGCGGAACGATCGCGGCTGCCGTCGTTGATGAAGACGATTTCGTAGTTCAGCCCGAGCGCATCGAGTGCCGGATAGAGCCGCTCGAACAGCTTGGCCAAGCCGGCTTCTTCGTTGTAGATCGGGATGACGACGGACAGGTCTGTTTTCATTGGTTTTTTCGGCGTCAGACGGCGAGCACGGATTTTACCGCACCGACGGCGCGCACCACGTCGGCGTCGCTCATGGTGGAAAACATCGGTAGCGAGACGATCTGGCGGCCGACACGCTCCGCGATCGGGAACATGCCTTCGCGGAAACCGCGTGCGCGGTACAGGGCCAGCAGGTGGATCGCCGGATAATGGTAGCCGATGCCGATCTGCTGCTCGAGCATGCGCGCCATGAAGTGCGCGCGCGGCATGCGGTCCGGCAGCACTAGCTGGAACATGTGCCAGTTGCTGTTTTCAAAATCGGCGACCGGCAACTGGGCGCCGGTCTCGGTGGCAAAGGCCTCGCCAAAGGTGGCGAAATACAGGCGCGCCAGTTCCTTGCGGCGCGCCGTGATGCGCTCGATGTGGGCGAACTGGCCGATGCCGATGGCGGCGGCGACATCGGTCATGTTGAATTTGCCACCCAGGACATCGACTTCCAAGCCATCGAGACCGCTGCGCACCACGCCCTGCAGGCGGTATTTTTCCGCCAGCGTTGCCTCGGCGGCGTTGTTGACCACCAGGCAGCCGCCTTCGGAGGAGGTGATGTTCTTGTTGGCCTGGAAGCTGAACGAGACCAGGTCGCCGAAGGCGCCGATGTGCTGCCCACGCCAGGTGCTGCCGAGCGCTTGGGCGGCGTCTTCGATCACGCGCAGGTTGTGCTTGGCCGCCAGCGCATACAGGCGGTCCATGTCGACTGGCAAGCCCGACAGGTAGACCGGGATGATGGCGCGGGTGCGGGGCGTGATCGCGGCTTCCACCGCATCGAGGTCGAGGTTGCGCGTGATCGGATCGATCTCGGCGAACACCGGCGTGGCGCCTACCTCAAGGATGACGTTGGCGGTGGCCACCCATGAAATCGGCGTCGTGATGACTTCGTCGCCGGGGCCGATGCCGGCGATGCGCAGTGCGATCTCCATGGTGCAGGTACCGGAATTGAAAGTACGCACGGTGCGCCCGCCGCACCAGGCCGAAAGCTGTTGCTCGAACAGCGCGACTTTCGGACCGCTGGTGATCCAGCCGGAGCGCAGCACGTCGCCGACGGCGGCGATCGTATCTTCATCGATGACAGGTTTTGCAAAGGGCAGGAAAGGCTGGGTCATGTCTTTGATAGTCAGGAAAATCCGGGGGTGATGGTCGTCATTACGGGCTGGGAAGACGCGCTGCGACGGCGAATCGAGACGATATGGCGGCACTCGGAATCGCATGTCACCAACCTGCGAAAAACCTCGGGTGCCTTGAGGGTGCAGCCGGTTGGACGGTCGGTTGCGTACCCTCGTTCAGGTCGTTGCTGCGAAGTATGGCATAACGTCTGTCGGATCGGCTTCGCTGCCAGGCGGTATTGCCACGCGGCGCCTGCGAGCTGCTTGGGCTTCCCCGATCACGATCGCCAAACCCCTCGATTGCTAGCTGCGTGCCAGCAGTGCGACGCCGATGATGATGACGACAATGGCAAACACCCGCTGTAGAGACACCGCCTCGCCCAGAAAGTACCATGCGCCGACGGCATTGATGATGTAGCCCAGCGACAGCAGCGGATAGGCGATCGTGACGTCGACCCGTGACAGGCCGATGATCCAGACCACGACCGACAGCACGTAGCAGCTCAGGCCGCCGATGATCGGCACCTGCGTGGCCAGCTTGACGCCGGTTGCGAACCAGTTCTCGGCCGTCAAATGGATCGCGCCCACCGCATTGGTGCCGGCTTTCAGCAGCAATTGCGCCACGGCGTTGAGGCAGATGCCGGTGAAGATGAAGCCGAAGGTGGTGAGATTCATATTTGGCGAGCCAGTGGCCTGGGGTGGTGATTTGCTTCAGCGGTTGCTGATGGCGACACGGCGGGCATCCTGCGCGATGACGCGCATCGGCACGCCCTGTGCCAGCAATTGCTGAAAGATCTCCGGCCGCGTGACGGCAACCGCTTTCGGGCCGGCGCGCCAGCGTTCGATGAACAGGTCCATGGTCGGCAGCCACAGCGCCGGCTCCTGCTGCAAGCCGAACTCCAGCTCGTCGGCATGCGCCACCAGGGTCATGGTGCGCCGCAGGTAGAACGGCAGCGTCTGGTCGTACAGGCCGACGGCGTACAGCGGCATGGCCGGCGTCAGTTCGGCGGCGATCGCCGGCACCAGGCCGATGCCGGAGCGGGTGCGGCCGTGCGGCTCCGCCCCCAGCATCAGCAGTTGCACTGCGGCGAACCCGGCGATCGCCAGCGCGATCGTGGCGCGGCCGGCGACATCCGGACGATTCTGGCGGCACCACCACAGCACCGGCGCCGCGCCCGCCAGCAGCAGGATTGCGGCGGCGGCGACCCAGGGCTGGGACGCCTGGTAGTCGGCCAGGTCGATGGCGCTTTTTGCGAACTGCGGCATCTTCGGCACCAGCGCCAGCATGACGATGCCGAGCGCCGCCATCGAGCCGCCCAGGAACCACCAGGCGCGCTGCGGTGCGCTGCGCAGGTAGGGCGCGATCAGCAGCGCCAGCGATGGAAAGATCGGCAGGATGTACGACGGCAGCTTGGAGCTGGAGACGCTGAAAAAGACGAAGATCAGGATGCTCCAGACCAGCAGCAGCTTTTTTGGCTGGAAGCGGTTGCCGTCGATCGGCGTGTGGTCGCCCCGCACGCCCGCCCACAGGCTCTGGAGCGCCACAGCGAGCCAAGGCAGCAGTCCACCCGCCAGGATCGGCAGGAAGTAGTACCAAGGGCCTTCGCGATGATGCACCTTGCTGGTAAATCGCTGGAAGTGTTCGTGGATGAAAAAGAACTGCGGAAATTCCGGATTCCGAATGGACACCAGCACGAACCACGGTACCGTCACCAGTCCGAATGCGAGCAAGCCCAGCCCCAGGTGCAAGCGCGCCCAGATGGCCCAGTCGCGCGCTACCAGCGTGTAGACGATCAGCACCGCGCCCGGCAGCGCCAGCCCGATCAGGCCCTTCGACAGCACCGCCAGTCCCATCCCGGCCCAGCAGGCCAGCATCCATGTCCGGCGCGATCCGGCTTCTTCAGGCACCGTGCTGCTTTGTGCAATCAACATGCCGGCCAGTGTCAGGGTCATGCCGCCGGCCAGTCCCATGTCGAGCGTATTGATGTGACCCATCGCCGCCCAGAACAGGCTCGAGGCCAGCACCAGCGCGGCGGCGATGCCGGTATCGCGGCCGAACACGCGCGCGCCGGCGATCCCGGTCAGCACGATGCCGGAGAAGCCGCACAGGCCGGTCCAGAGCCGCGCCTGCCATTCGCCGAGGCCGAAGAACTTGAACGCCAGCGCCGTCATCCAGACCTGCAGCGGTGGTTTCTCGAAATACTTGATGCCGTTCAGGCGGGTGGTGATCCAGTCGCCGGTGGCCAGCATTTCGCGCGCCATTTCGGCGTAGCGGCCCTCGTCAGTCGGCACCAGGGTGCGGGCGCCGAGCATGCCGAACCAGACCAGCGTGAACAACAGCGCCAGGATCCACAGGAACGTCGTCGATGCGATCGCGGCATCGCCGCTGCGCGGATCGGGGAATCCGCCCGGCTCATGCACCGCTTGCGTCCGCAGCGTCGAAGATCAGCGCCAGTGCGACCTTGCGGCCTTCTGCCATCAGGATGTTGTAGGTGCGGCAGGCAGCCTGGTTGTCCATGCATTCGACGCCGATGCGCCGCGCAGTCAACACCGTGGTCAGTTTCGGATGCACGAAGCGCTGGCGGCGGCCGGTGCCGAGGATGACGACATCCGGCGACAAGGCGCCGATCTGCGCGAAGTGCTCCGCGGTGAGTCGATCAAATGCGGCGACCGGCCACGGCGCGGGCGCGGCTTCCGGCAGCACCACGAGGCTGGCGCCGAAGTGGGCGAGGTTGATCTCGACGCCGGCGTCGTCGTAGGCGGTGACGGTTTGATATTGCTGGGTGGAGGTGGCGTGCAGTTTCATCGGCGTGATGCGCTGGCGTCGAGCTTGCCGGGCGCTCTGCAACGGCCTTCGATTGACCAGTGCAGTTGGCAGGCGTACTCGGGCAGGTGCAGTTTTGAATTGACGAAAAACCGCATTGTAGCGTTTTCAATGGGCAAAAGCCGGGCCCCGCGCGGTATCGATTGATAAAAAACGGTGCATTCGGCAGAATGAACCTCCTTTGCAGTGAAGCCCGGCAATCCGGACGGGAACTTCCGCAGATAAAAAACAGACAAGGGATGGCAGCCGTGCGACCGATTCAGAAATCCAGAAAACTGGCAGACGTGTGCTACGACATCCGTGGGCCGGTGCTGGAAAAAGCCCGCCAGATGGAGGAAGACGGTCACAAGATCATCAAGCTCAACATCGGCAACGTCGGCGCCTTCGGCTTCGATGCACCCGACGAAATCGTGCAGGACATGATCCGCAACATGCAGGCCGCCTCGGCCTACACCGATTCGAAAGGCATGTTCGCGCCACGCAAGGCGATCATGCATTACAGCCAGCAAAAGAAGATTGCCGGCGTCACGATCGAGGACGTCTATCTCGGCAATGGCGCCTCCGAGCTGATCGTCATGAGCATGAACGCGCTGCTCAATACCGGCGACGAAGTGCTGGTGCCGGCGCCTGATTATCCGTTGTGGACCGCGGCCGTCAGCCTGTCGGGCGGCACTCCGGTGCACTACGTTTGCGACGAGCAGGCCGGCTGGTTTCCCGATATCGCCGACATGCGGCGCAAGATCAACAGCAACACCCGCGCCATTGTCGTCATCAATCCGAACAATCCGACCGGCGCGCTGTATCCGGTCGAACTGCTGCAACAGATCGTCGAGCTGGCGCGCGAGCATCAGCTGATCATCTTCGCCGACGAGATCTACGACAAGGTGCTCTACGACGGCAACGTGCACACCTCGCTGGCCTCGCTGGCCGGCGACGTGCTGTTCATCACCTTCAACGGCCTGTCGTAGAACTACCGTTCCTGGGGCTACCGCGCCGGCTGGATGATCGTCTCCGGCGAAAAACGTCATGCCAAGGATTACATCGAGGGCCTCAACATCCTGGCCTCGATGCGCCTGTGCGCCAACGCACCCGGCCAGTTTGCCATCCAGACCGCGCTTGGCGGCTATCAGAGCATCGACGACCTGGTTGCGCCCGGTGGCCGGCTGGCGCGCCAGCGCGACATGGCGCACCGGCTGCTGACCGATATTCCGGGCGTGACCTGTGTCAAGCCTGGCTCGGCCCTGTACATGTTCCCGAAGCTCGATGCGACCATGTATCCGATCACCGACGACCAGAACTTTGCCTATGAACTGCTGGCCGAACAGCGGGTCCTGATCGTCCAGGGTACCGGCTTCAATTGCCCGACGCCGGACCATTTCCGGGTGGTGTTCCTGCCCAATACGGACGACCTGGCCGAATCGATGGGACGGATCGCGCAGTTTCTGGAAGGCTACCGCCGGCGTCACGGCAAGGGCTGATCAAGGGCTGATCAAGATCTGATTCCGACCGCACGGGTGCTCTGCCGCAAGGCCGGCGGGGCGCCGGTGAGATATCATGTGAAGTTGACCGGAACCGGCTCGCGCATCCGGGCGTTTGCGATCGATCGCGTGACGCCGGGCGCCGTGCCGACTGCCACCTTAGCCTTGACCGCTTCACCCTTCATATCGACATCATGAAACCAATCAAAGTAGGCTTGCTGGGCTTCGGCACCGTCGGTGCCGGTACATTCGCGGTATTGAAGCGTAACCAGGAAGAAATCATGCGCCGCGCCGGCCGCGGCATCGAGATCGCGATGGTGGCCGACCTGAATGTCGAGCGCGCGCGTGAAATGACCAACGGCGAGTGCGAGGTCGTCAACGACGCCAATCTCGTGGTCGACAATCCCGACATCGACATCGTCATCGAACTGATCGGCGGCTACGGCATCGCCCGCGAACTGGTCCTGAAAGCCATCGCCAACGGCAAGCACGTGGTGACAGCCAACAAGGCGCTGCTGGCCACCCACGGCAACGAACTGTTCAAGGCGGCGCAGGACAAGGGCGTCATGATCGCCTTCGAAGCGGCGGTGGCTGGCGGCATTCCGATCATCAAGGCGCTGCGCGAGGGTCTGACGGCCAACCGCATCCAGTGGATCGCCGGCATCATCAACGGCACCACCAATTTCATCCTTTCCGAAATGCGCGACAAGGGTCTCGACTTCGATACCGCCCTGAAGGATGCCCAACGCCTGGGCTACGCGGAAGCCGATCCGACCTTCGACATCGAAGGCATCGACGCGGCGCACAAGGCAACCCTGATGGCCTCGATCGCGTTCGGCATCCCGGTGCAGTTCGACCGCGCCTACGTCGAAGGCATCACGCAGCTGCAGGCGACCGACATCCGCTTCGCCGAACAGCTGGGCTACCGGATCAAGCTGCTCGGCATTACCCGCCGCACGGCGTACGGCATCGAGTTGCGCGTGCATCCGACGCTGATCCCCGCCAGCCGCCTGATCGCCAATGTGGAAGGCGCGATGAATGCAGTGCTGGTGCAGGGCGACGCAGTCGGCGCGACACTTTATTACGGCAAGGGTGCGGGCGCCGAGCCGACCGCTTCGGCGGTGATCGCCGACCTGGTCGACATCACCCGCCTGGCCACCGCCGATCCGGAACACCGTGTGCCGCACCTGGCCTTCCAGCCGGATGCAATGATCGACACGCCGATCCTGCCGATGTCGGAAATCACGACCAGCTACTACCTGCGCATGCACGTGGCCGACAAGCTCGGCGTACTGGCCGACGTGACCCGGATTCTCGCAGACGCGACGATCTCGATCGACGCCATGCTGCAGAAGGAACCTGCCGAAGGCGAGCAGCAGACCGACATCATCATGCTGACGCACCAGACCCAGGAAAAGAACGTCGACGCGGCGATTGCCCGCATCGAGGCCCTGACCACGGTGGTCGGCAAGGTCACGCGCATCCGTCTTGAAGAGCTGAACTGAATCCGACCATGCAATACATCTCGACACGCGGCCAGGCCGCGCCGCAATCGTTTTCCGAAATCCTGCTCGGCGGCCTCGCACCGGATGGCGGGTTGTACCTGCCGCAAGCGTATCCGCAGGTGACGCCCGCCGAACTGGACGCCTGGCGGCACCTGTCGTACGCGGCGCTCGCATTCGAAGTCCTGAAAAAATTCGCCACCGATATTCCGGTAGCGGATTTGCAGGCGATGACGGCGCGCACCTACACCGCCGCGGTCTATCGCAATGCTCGCGCCGGTGAAGACGCGACGCAGATCACGCCGCTGTCGGTCCTTGAGAAAGATGGCGAAAAACTGCTGATGCTGCAGGCGCTGTCGAACGGCCCGACGCTGGCGTTCAAGGACATGGCGATGCAATTGCTCGGCAACCTGTTCGAGTACACGCTGGCCAAGGATCATGCCGAGCTCAACATCTTCGGCGCAACCTCGGGCGACACCGGCAGCGCCGCGGAATACGCCATGCGTGGCAAGCGCGGCGTGCGCGTCTTCATGCTTTCGCCCCACGGGAAGATGAGTGCATTCCAGAGCGCGCAGATGTTCAGCCTGCAGGACCCGAACATCCACAACATCGCCATTCGCGGCGTGTTCGACGATTGCCAGGACATGGTCAAGGCGGTCTCGAACGATCTCGCGTTCAAGACGAAACAGAAAATCGGCACGGTCAATTCGATCAATTGGGCGCGCGTGGTGGCGCAGGTCGTCTATTACTTCCGCGGCTATCTGGCGGCGACCGCGTCCAACGCGCAGAAAGTTTCCTTCACAGTCCCGTCCGGCAACTTCGGCAACATCTGCGCCGGCCATATCGCCCGCATGATGGGCCTGCCGATCGACCAGCTGGTGGTGGCGACCAACGAGAACGACGTGCTCGACGAATTCTTCCGTACCGGCGTCTACCGCGTGCGCAAATCGGCCGAAACGCTGCACACCACCAGTCCCAGCATGGACATCAGCAAGGCATCGAATTTCGAGCGCTTCGTGTTCGATCTGCTCGGACGCGACGGCGACCGGGTGCGGGCCCTGTTCCACAAGGTCGAGACCAGCGGCGGCTTCGATCTGTCGGGCGCGGCCGGCAGCGATGGCGACGAGTTCCGGCACATCGCCCGCTTCGGATTCGTCTCCGGCAAATCGGTCCATGCCGACCGCCTCGCCACGATCCGCGACGTCGAAGCGCGTTACGGCGTGACGATCGACACCCACACCGCCGATGGCGTGAAGGTCGCGCGCGAACACGTGCAGCCTGGCGTACCGATGATCGTGCTGGAAACTGCCTTGCCGGCGAAATTCAACGAGACGATCCGCGAAGCCCTCGGCCGCGATGCCGAGCGGCCTGCGGGTTTCGACGACATCGAATTGCTGCCGCAGCGCTTCCAGGTCATGGATGCCGATGTCGCGCAGGTGCGCGCCTTCATTCTGAACCACACCGGGCTGTAACAGATGTCGAATCCGTCCCAATCCAGGCCGCCGATGCTGACCGTTGCCGCGGCGCGCGCATTCCTGCTCGGCGCCGCCGGTGCCCACGCCGCCGCACACCATACCCATGCGGTGCACGAGATCCTGCCGACGCTGGAGGCGAACGGCCGCGTGCTCGCCGTCAGCCAGGCATCGCAACTCGACGTGCCGCCGATGGACAACACGCAGATGGATGGCTATGCGGTGCGGGCCGCCGACTGCGCCAGCGGCAGTGCGCGCCTGAAGGTATCGCAGCGGATTCCGGCAGGCCACGTCGGCAGTGCGCTGCTGCCAGGGACGGTTGCCCGCATCTTTACCGGCGCGATGATTCCGCCGGGCGCCGATGCGGTGGTGATGCAGGAAGCCTGCGAGGCGGAGAAAGCCGCCGATGGCGACTACGTCACCGTGCGGCATGCGCCGGCGGACGGCGAATGGATCCGGCGCGCAGGCGAAGACATTCGCACCGGCGCCGAGATCCTCGTGGTCGGCACCCGCCTGCGGGCACAGGAACTCGGCCTGGCCGCGTCCGTCGGCCTGGCCAGCCTGCCGGTGGTGCGCAAGCTGCGCGTGGCCGTCTTCTTTACCGGCGATGAACTGGCGATGCCGGGCGAGCCGCTCAAGCCTGGCGCGATCTACAACTCCAACCGCTTCATGCTGCGCGGGCTGCTGGAAAATCTCGGCTGCACGCTGACCGATTTCGGCATCGTGCCCGATACGCTGGAAGCGACCCGCGACACGCTGCGCCGCGCCGCCCGCGAGCACGACCTGATCATCACCTCCGGCGGCGTCTCGGTCGGCGAAGAAGACCACATCAAGCCGGCGGTCGAGGCCGAAGGCCGTCTCAACATGTGGCAGATCGCCGTCAAGCCGGGCAAGCCGCTGGCCTTCGGCGAAGTCCGCCGCAGCATTGACCCGGCGGATGGTCACGCGTTCTTCATGGGCCTGCCCGGCAATCCGGTGTCGAGCTTCGTCACCTTCCTGCTGTTCGTGCGGCCGTTCATGCTGCGGTTGCAAGGTGTGCGGGACGTATTGCCGAAATCCTTTGCGATGCGTGCCGACTTCGCATGGCCGAAGGCCGACCGGCGCAATGAATTCCTGCGCGCCCGGATGAACGAGCAGGGCGGCCTTGACCTGTTCGGCAACCAGAGTTCAGGTGTCCTTACCTCGACCGTCTGGGGCGACGGTCTGATCGACAATCCTGCCGGCCAGACCATCGCGCCGGGTGACACGGTGCAGTTCCTGCCATTTTCAGCGTTGCTTGGCTGAAGTAAAATTCTTACATGAACATTCAACTCCGTTTTT
>JACMOV010000221.1 GCA_014377845.1 Herminiimonas sp. | reverse complement strand
TGTTCGAGCCGGTCCACGGCTCGGCGCCAGACATTGCCGGCAAGGGCGTGGCGAACCCGATCGGCCAGATCTGGTGCGGTGCGATGATGCTCGAACACCTCGGTCATGCGACGGCGGCGGCAGCGGTCGTGACGGCGATCGAGAAGGTGCTGGCCGCTGGTGCCGCACATGCGCCCTTTACCCGCGACATGGGGGGAAACGCCAATACGACCGATCTCGCGCGGGCCATCGGCGAAGCCGTCTAAGAAGCACAACGAAAGCGGGATGCGGACGTTGAATTTGTATTCTAGAAATACGATGAGTACTGTTAGCTAAGTTCCTAATTCTCTTGCGATATTTCGACATTTTGCTACACTGCAAGCTGTTTTTTCGCATGCATGCAGGAGTCGTCGATGCCCAGATCCGCACTTGGAGTACTTTGTTCGTTGCTGATGCTGCTGTGCGTCGCGCCGAGCCTGCACGCAGCCGACGCCGACGGCGGTACCGCGCCGTCGACCAAGAAGCACGGTTCCAAGAAGCGGATCGTCCATCGCCGGCAGGTAGCCACCCATCCGGCCGCTGTCAATATCGACACCCGCGAGCGCCTCGTGCGGCGCGTGGCGACCGTGCATGGACGGCGTCATGTATCGTATCAGCGTGTCGTCTTTGCGCCGGTTATCCCGGCAGTGCCGCCGGTCATCAGCGCCGGTGACCTGGCAGGCCTGAACCTGACCCACGACCCGCTTGACCTGAAGTCGAGCGTCGCGCTGGTGATGGACCAATCGAATTCGCAGGTCCTGTTCGACAAGAATTCCAATGTGGCGCTGCCGATCGCGTCGATCACCAAGCTGATGACCGCGTTGGTGGTGGTCGAGGCCAAGCAGAACATGGACGAGGTCCTCGAGGTGACTGCCGACGACGTCGACCATGAAAAGAACAGCACGTCACGCCTCTCGGTCGGTTCGAAACTGACCCGTACCAACATGCTGCACATCGCATTGATGAGTTCGGAGAACCGCGCTGCCTCAGCGCTGGGGCGCAACTATCCGGGTGGGCTGCCGGCATTCGTGGTGGCGATGAATGCAAAGGCGCATGCACTCGGCATGAGCGATGCGCACTACGTCGAGCCGACCGGGCTGTCGAGCCACAACGTCGCCAGCGCGCGCGATCTGGCCAAGCTCGTGGTGGCGGCAAACGAACATCCGCTCCTGCGGGAATATTCGACCGATACCAAGTACGTGGTCGACACCGGCCGCCGCTCCTTGCAGTATTCGAACTCGAATCACCTGGTCGCCAATCCCGGCTGGGAAATCGGGATCCAGAAAACCGGTTACATCACGGAAGCCGGCCGCTGCCTCGTCATGCTCGCCAAGATCGAAGGCCGGTCGATCGTGATGGTCTTCCTCGACTCGAAAGGCAAGCAATCGCGCCTTGCCGACGCTGGCCGTATTCGCAAATGGATCGAGTCCGTCAAGCCGCATGCCATTACCCAACCGCTGGTGCAAACCGTCAGCATGCCGCAAAGCTAGACACGTTCGCGGCTTTTGCATCGAGCAGCAAACGGCGTATGCGTTACGCAGCGTCCTGCGGCACGTAGCCCAGCACTGCGGAAATCTGGTCGGCCGTGGCAACCAGGTCTTCCAGCCAGTCGTCCTGCAGGCGGTCGGCAGGCGCCGAGATCGAGAGGCCGGCAACCAGGCGCCCGGCATCGTCCCGAATTCCGGCCGCCATGCAGCGCACGCCGAGTTCCAGTTCCTCATTGTCGCGCGCATAGCCGCGCGAGCGTACCAGGCTGAGATCGCGCTCCAGCTTGGCGATGTCGGTGATCGAGTTCTTGTTGTGTCCGGCCAGTCCCGTCCTGGTCGCATAGGCGCGTACCGCCTTCGGGTCGTCCACCGACAAAAACAGCTTGCCGGTCGAGGTCAGATGCAAGGGAGCCCGGCCGCCAATGGCCCGCACCACCTGCATGCCCGAGCGTTCGGAGAAGGCGCGGTCGATGTAGACGATCTCGTCGCTCTGGCGCACCGACAGGTTGATGGTCTGATGGGTCTTGCGGTGGAGGCTGCGCATGAAGTCGAGGGCCGCCTCGCGCACGTTCAGCCGGCTCTTGACGATGTTGCCAAGCTCCAGAAGGCGCATGCCGAGCCGATAGGCGCCGGGCTCCGAACGATCCACAAGGCGCTTCAACACCATGTCGTTCAGGATCCGGTGCGCCGTCGACGGATGCAGGCCGGTGATGCGCGAAAGGTCTTTCAGGCTGACCGGGTCCGGATGCAGGGCAAGGGTGTCAAGCAGCGACATCATGCGCTCGATCACCTGAATCGAGGTCTTGTCGGAATCGCGCGGAGTGGGGGTTTTCATCATCAAAAGCTGGCAGGAGGAAATCACGTTATACCACGATGCGGAACGTTCCGCTAAGTGGAACCGGTGCGGATTTTTCACCCATGCACCCGTGGCGTGATCCTGTCGCTCGGCTTCGCGCGCGCCTGTTAAAATCCCGGCGCCCATATCCTTCGCACTCCCTGCCCAAGAGCGCCTCATGACCGATCCGGTTCAGCCAGTCAGTACCTACAAGAGCAAGAACGGCCTCCGTCGGATTCTGGACGCGATTCGGTATTCCGTCGCCGGCCTGAGGGCGGCGTGGCGTAGCGAGCATGCATTTCGGCAGGAACTGATGGTGAGCATCGTTGCCACCGTCATCGCGCTTGCCGTGCCCGTCGCAGCCCTGCAGCGCCTCATGCTCGTCGGTGTGCTGGTATTGGTCCTGATCGTCGAGCTGATCAATTCCGCAGTAGAGGCAGTCGTTGATCGCATCTCGCTGGAACATCATCCATTGTCGAAAAATGCAAAGGACTTCGGCAGTGCTGCCGTATTTCTCGCCTGCGGCCTCGCCGCGGTAACCTGGATCGTGATCCTGTGGCCGCTGATGGCTGGCTGAATCGAGGCGGCAGCCGCGCCGAACGCACGATGCCGGCTTGGCGGTTGTCCGGTGCTGCGGATATCGTGCAAGGGTGCAGCCGTGGAATGGCCGCGCCGGCTGCCCGTCACGTTCGACACTGCTGTCGGATCAGGCAGCCAGGGTCAAGCCGGAAGAGCCGAGGTTCGGTTTCTTGTTGACCGAACCCGCTTGCTGCACTTCGTACGCCAGCCCGATCAGGAACATGATTTCCCGATAGATCGAAAGGTCGAAGCCCAGACGGCTGCCGTCGCGGTCGTCGAGCAGCAGGCTTTCGAGATAGGGGATGATGTCGTCTCCCTGCCACAGTGCCACGATCCTTTCGCATACGTGCGGCACATCTTCAATACCCCGTGCAGGCAGTGCGATCAACGGCATTTTCTGGTCGTCCCAGGTCGGTATGCGGCCATTGAAGATGCGTGCGAAGCGCGCATGCAGGACGACGTACTTCGCCTCTTGGCCGAGGCCGGTGTAGAGCTCGAACAGGTACAGCCAGGGCAGCGGCGAGCCGGGCTGGTCGGCGGTTGCATACGGCTCCAGCACTTCGACCGCGCGTTGCGAATCGTGCAGGGAAATCCAGAACTCCGCTTCCTGCATCACGTCTGAAATCTCTTCTACCGGGACCTGCTTCGGCAGCCGGATTTCATTGAACTGCAGGTCGTCGAGCTCTTTCGCCAGCACTGGATGTGGAATTGCTCCACGGGCTGGCTGCGAATCGGTGTCAGGCGCAATGGTCCTGCCGGCGGCGGGTACCAAAGGGGCCGCTGCCATGAAGTCCATCGGTGAGACGACGGTCGCCGCCGGTGGCAGCGAGCCTGCGAAGCTCGCACCCGCAACCGCCGGTGCCAGCTTGGCGTTCGCCGCTGGCGCGACACGAACCGCAGGCGATGGCTTCAACGGTGCAGGTGTCACGGGCGCCACGGTCACGACCACAGAGGGCGCCGTCTGTCCGAGTGACGCCTGCGGCTGACGGTCATCTGCCGCAGTACCGATTGTCACCGCTGAAACGTTTTGATCCCAATCCCGATGATCGTTTTTCAAGTGCCGCACCCGCAGCGCCAGCCACGCCACCACTGCAAGACTCAGCAACAGCAGCGCACCAAGAATCGCCATCAGGTTGCCGCCGAGTCCGTCGTCCTGCGCCTGCTGCGCAGCTCTTGCCGCCGCGGCATCACGCTGCGCGGCCTGCCGCAGACGCACGGTCTCCGCTTCGAGCGCCTGCATCTTCAGCTGCAGTTGCTGCAGCTTCTGTTCGGTCTCCTGCATTGCCGTATCCGGCGAGACATCTCCGCGCAGGATCGCGGCGAACCGCGTCTGCGCGGCACGGGCGGCGGCAGCTTTTGCCGGGTCGACCTCGGGCGTGGTACCACCAGGCGCACTGCCAGCCGGATTCGACAGCACCTCTGCAAGTGCCAGGCGCAGTCCGAGTGTATTGACCAGGTCGGCATCGCTGCTGTTGCGGCCGCTTAGCTTCAGTACGTTCTTGGCCGGCGCCTTGGCAGGGACAGTGCTGCTGCCGGTATTGACCGCTGATTTCGGCGACGCTGCCTGTGCCGTAGCCTGCGCCCCAATATCGCTTGCAGGCTTCGCTGCCGGGCGCGTGCGGGCCCGCACGCGCTTTGGCGCCGGTGGCGCCGCCAATGCTGCGGTGTCGCGGGGCAGGGATGTGACTGGCTGAGCGGGCGCCGACATGGCGGCGCGTTGCCGCTCGGCTTGCTGCGGCTCGGGTTTTCGTTCGGGAAGCTGCATCACGGCGGCGACCGTCGAGGATGCGTACAACGGCGGATCCAGCAGCAGCGAGAATTCTTTTCGAACGGCGTCGCCGCAGCCGATTTCGACGACCAGTGTCAAGGCGGGCTCACGGATCGCATTCGGTGTCGACAGGTTCAACAGCGGGCCATTGCCGCCGGCGCCGACCGCCACGCGTGGATTGGCGATCGCAGCGCCATCGGCAGTGAGCAGCCTGGCTGAAAAACACGTGCGGGCCTTCTCTGCCGCGCCATCACCAAACAGGCTGACGGTGGCACGCAAGGGTTCGCCAAGCGCGGACTGCACACCCACGTCGCCGAGTCCGACCGCCTGCGCCGGTACCGCCAGCACGAGTGCAAACAGGCCGCCAGTCACGCACACCCCGTGCAGCCGGTCGCCATGCAGTCGCCGACGCGCTTGCAGGGCCTTCGAAATCGTCTTGTATCCGGGTTTCAGCATGAGGTGGGCCCTGGGCTTGCGACCAATGAAGGTGGTCGTTTATGGTCAGGCTAGTAATCCTGTCGGTTGATCGGTTGCGCAAACACCTCGACATCCATTCCGGACGCACTGTCGCTACTGCAAAATTTCTTGCACGTACTTAATAGTTTAAACGATTAATGTCGGGGTCTTGCGCACTTTTCGGGGTGGAACGCGTTAAAAACACAACAGGTGGACTGGCCAGGTCCCCGCCTGGACAGCGCTTGCCCCGACGCTCGTAGCAGGCGTTCAGGCGTGCGCGAGGGATGCCGTCGTGAGGTGCGGTTCCAGCTGCATGGATGCGGGCCGGTTGCGGGCCAGCGGCGCTGCGTGCGCGGCGATTTGTCCCTCGGCGAACATCTTCAATTCGCCAGGGCGGAAGGCCGTCCAGGTTTCGTTGGAGGTCAATGGCTTGGTTGCGATGACGGTCATGCGATCGTCGCGATGGTTGTGCTGGCTGAAATCGATGCTAAGGTCGCAATCGATCAGGCGGGCGGTCGAGAATGGAAATGCGCGTGCCACATAGTGCAGGTTCGTCGAGCAGTGCGCAAAGAGCACCGCGCCGTTCGATAACATGAAATTGAACACGCCATGCTGGCCGATTTCATGCGCCAGTTCAGCGATCGTGTCGAACAGCGCCGACAACGGCGGCGTGGTCGCGTATTCTGCAAAGCGCTCCCGCAGCTGATCCATCATGTAGCAGAAGGCGCGCTCGCTGTCGGTTTCCCCGACTGGATGAAACCGGCCTTCGCCTGGCGGGTGGAAGGATTTGAGGTCGCCGTTGTGGGCGAAGGTCCAGTGCTGGCCCCACAGTTCGCGCATGAACGGATGACTGTTTTCCAGGACGACCGGACCCTGCGTCGCCTTGCGGATATGGGCAATGATGTTGGTCGACTTGATCGGATTGCGCTTGATGCGCTCGGCCAGCGGCGAGGTGATCGAAGACAGGTGATCCGTGAATAGCTGGCAGACCGCATCCTTGTAGAAAGCGATGCCCCAGCCGTCCTTGTGCTCGTCGGTACGCCCCCCCCGCGCGGAAAAGCCCTCGAAAGAGAAGCTGATGGCGGCAGGGCTGTTGCAATTCATTCCCAGTAACTGGCACATGTTCGGGCAAGTAAGGTGATTGTACGAATGCGAATGAAATATTTCGCTTTAGTAACAAACTTAATATAGCGCACCTTCATGCTGCATGTGCGGCAAATCCGCAACAGTTACCGCTTATTCCTGTCGTATCTGGTGAGCAAATGTAAATTCATCGATGCGGGCCGGATAGACGAGACCTTTGCGCAGGGCCCAGGTCGCCATCTGGTGGTGCAGCGGAATGACCGCGTTATCCTGCAGCGCAACAGAGGCTGCCTGTTTCGCGAAGCCTTCGCGCGTGCCCGCATCGACCGAGGCGAGCGCCTGGCCGACCAGGCGGTCGACTGCGGGATTGGTGTACTTGCCCCAGTTCCAAGCGCCCCAACCCGTGGCCGGATCGGTCGTCGCAATCAGGGTACGCAAGCCGAAGTCGCCGGCCAGCGTGCCCCAGCCCAAAAGCGCCATGCTGAATTCGCCTGCCTTGGCGCGGCCGAAATAGACCGCCAGCGGCATCGTCGCGACTTTCGTGCGGATGCCCACGCGGCTGAGGAACTGCGCCGTGGTCTGCACCACCTGCTCGTCATTGATATAGCGGTTGTTCGGGCCATGCAGCGTCAGGTTGAAGCCGTTCGGAAATCCCGCTTCGGCGAGGAGTTTCTTTGCGCCTTCCGGGTCGTAGGTTTCCACTTTCAGGGCGGCGTCGTAGCCGAAAATACCGGGTGAAACGATGTTCGATGCCGGTTGCGCCAGTCCTTCCATGGTGCGCGAGACCAAGGCCGCCCGGTTGATCGCCTTCGAGAGCGCCAGCCGCACGCGCGGGTCGCGCAATGGATTCTTCGCCAATGGCGTGCCAGCCGCATCGGTGACGAACGGCGATGCATGATCGGCCTGGTCGAGGGTCCAGAAAATCGTGCGCCATGAGACCGTCTGCGCCAATTTGAACGCCGCATTGCGCTTCAGGTTGGCGATGTCGGCGGTCGGCACGGCCTCGATCACGTCGACGTCGCCGGCGAGCAGGGCGGCAGTACGCGGTGCGTTGCTGGCGATGATGCGAAAGGTGACCTTGTCCCATGCCGCCTTGTCGCCCCAGTAGTCCGGGTTTCGCGCCAGTTCGGCGCGGTCGCCGCGCTTGAAGCTCACGAAGCGGAACGGTCCGGTACCGATCATCGCCCGGCCGCTGTTGAAATCGTCGGTGGTGGCTCTCGACGCGGCTTTTTTCGAGACGATGAAAATGGTCGATACATCCAGTGGCAGAGCGCCGTAGGGCTTGGCCGTCTTCAACCGCAGGGTGAGCGGATCGACTGCCTGCTTCGCGGTGATCTGGCGGGTATAACTGGTGAATGGTCCGGGACTGCCGGCAAGCGACGCCGGGCGGTCGAGCGAGAAGATCGCGTCTTCAGCCGTGAAGGCGGAGCCGTCATGGAATTTCACGCCGGGACGCAGCTTGAATTCCCAGGTGGTGGCATCGACTGCGCGCCACGACAGCGCCAGCCCCGGAATCAGTTTGCCCGCCGCGTCGACATGCACCAGCGCGTCGAACACGTGCGACGACAGCGCGATGTTCGGTGCGATGTTGAGATAGTGCGGATCGAGCGACGCGATATCGGCAGCAAGGCCGATCTTCAGTTCGGCGGCGTGGACCGGCGCGCTGCCGGCCACGAGCATGAGCGCGGCGGTGCCGGCCAGCAGGAACCGAAAGGTCCGTGCGGCGGTTGGCTTGAAATAGCGTGACATGAAAACCCTTTGAATCGTGATGGAAATGACTGCCCGACAGCCTGCAGCCCCGTCCGCAGTGCAGCTAGCAGTGCGGCTGGCAGCATGTATCGGCGCGCGGAGCCAGCGCGCATCGCAGCCAGGCGAGTTGCCGCCATTATCCATGGTCTGCAATGGCGGGCATATGCGGCCTGCGCATATCAAAGGCCGAAAGCATTCGTTCGGATTCCGAACCGATCGCTCTACGCTATGCCTTCGCTCACATTCAATCGCTCAGGGAATCCAGATGTCATCCAAAAATAAAATCACGAAGTCGTTGCGCGGCACCACATTTGCGCTGCTGCAGGTCGTTGCGTTTGGAATCGCCGCGGCCTCCCTTGCGCACGCGGCAGACATCACTTTGTTGAACGTCTCCTACGATCCGACACGCGAGCTTTACCAGGACGTCAACGCCGCATTCATCAAACAATGGAAAACCCAAACCGGCGACAGCGTGAAGATCAAGCAGTCGCATGGCGGCTCCGGCAAGCAGGCGCGGACCGTTATCGACGGCCTCGACGCCGATGTCGTCACCCTCGGTCTGGCCTACGACATCGATGAGATCGCCCAGCGCGGATTGCTGGCGAAAGACTGGGCGCAACGGCTGCCGCACAACAGCACACCGTATTCCTCCACCATCGTGTTCCTGGTGCGCAAGGGCAATCCGAAAGGCATCAAGGACTGGGACGATCTCGCCCGGCCGGGCATCGCCGTGATCACGCCGAACCCGAAAACATCCGGCGGCGCGCGCTGGAACTATCTGGCCGCATGGGGCCATGCATTGAAGCAGCCGGGTGGCAGCGACGCCAAGGCGAAGGAATTCGTTGCGAAAATATTCAGGAACGTGCCGGTGCTGGATTCGGGTGCGCGCGGCGCCACCACCACGTTCGTCGAACGCGGCATTGGCGACGTGCTGATCGCATGGGAGAACGAGGCGCTTCTGGCGATCAAGGAGCTCGGCCCCGACAAGGTCGAGATCGTCGCGCCGAAGCTGTCGATCCTGGCCGAACCGCCGGTGGCATTGGTCGACAAGGTCGTCGACAAGCACGGGACCCGCAAGGTGGCGGAGGCGTACCTGAAGTACCTCTACACGGACGACGGGCAGGAGCTGATCGCAAAAAATTACTATCGCCCCACCGTGGCAAAGGCGGCGACGAAATACGCGGCGCAGTTCCCGAAGGTGACGCTATTCACCATTGACGATGTGTTCGGTGGATGGGCGAAGGCACAGCAGACGCATTTTGCGGACGGCGGGAGTTTTGACCAGATTTATCAGCCCGGCAAGAAATAGCGTGTTCGGAAACAGGCGTATATGGACGACGAGACGGTCAAGCAACGGTGGTGCGAGAGTGAGCCGTGGCATCGCGATGGAAACGAGGGCCTCCCCCGGAAACATCATTCACTTTCTAAAACGATGGCGGCCAACGCAAGCATCGCCGAGTCGTAAAAACAATACCGCCCTTATGCAACCGGGTTCTATCAACATGCAATTAAATTCGTTCGCGTTATAGCAATTCAATGCAATTATCGGCTTTCGTTAGTCAATTAGGTAATAAAGAAAGCCACGATGCCTGCCGTATCTTCCTCGCTGCCGCTTTCGCCGCCCATTGCGCCGCCGATCGGCTCGCCTTCACCGGAAAAGCATCTCCCTGCGTCGGGCAAACCGTTCCGCGTCATGCCCGGCTTTCGCCTGACGCTCGGTTTCACGCTCTTCTACCTGAGCCTGATCGTGCTGGTTCCGCTGTCGGCGGTGTTCCTGAAGACCTTCACCATGCGCTGGCCGGCTTTTGTCGCAGCGGTGACATCCGATCGGGTGATGGCGTCGTACCGGCTGACCTTTGGCGCGGCGCTGATCGCTGCCATCCTCAACGTGGTGTTTGGCGGGATCGTGGCTTGGGTGCTGGTGCGCTATCGATTCCCGGGCAAGAAGATCATCGATGCGCTGGTCGACCTGCCGTTCGCACTACCCACCGCCGTGGCCGGTATCGCGCTGACGGCACTGTATTCCTCGCATGGCTGGCTCGGCCGCACCCTCGAGCCGATGGGAATCAAGGTCGCCTTCACGCCGCTCGGCGTGGTGGTGGCGCTGACCTTCATCGGTCTGCCATTTGTCGTGCGCACCGTACAGCCGGTGCTCGAAGACGCCGAGCGTGAACTCGAGGAAGCCGCCGCCAGCCTTGGCGCAACACGCCTGCAGACGTTCATCCGGGTCGTGTTCCCGGCCATCCTGCCGGCGCTGCTGACCGGCTTTGCGCTCGCGTTCGCCCGCGCCACCGGTGAGTACGGTTCCGTGATTTTCATCGCAGGCAACATGCCGATGGTCTCCGAGATCACGCCGCTGTTCATCATCACCAAGCTCGAGCAGTTCGACTATGCCGGCGCGACGGCCATCGCGGTGGTGATGCTGACCGTGTCGTTCTTGCTGCTGCTGTCGATCAACCTGCTCCAAGCCTGGAGCCGCAAGCGCGGCCGCGGGAATAATCAATGAGGCCCCTCTGATGGCTGCCGTACCCGATCTGATTTCCGCGCCGATTGCGGCCACGCTGCGTCCTCGCGCTCACGCCCCGGACGCAACCCTGGAACCGGCCTGGGTGCGAATCCTGCTGACCGCAGTGGCGCTCGGCTTTTTGACCCTGTTCCTGTTCGTGCCGTTGGCCGCGGTCTTCGCCGAGGCGCTGAAAAAGGGCTGGGATGTCTACCTTGCCGCAATCGTCGAGGAAGACGCGCTGGCTGCGGTACGCCTGACCTTGCTGACTGCCGCCATCGCGGTGCCGCTGAACCTGGTGTTCGGCGTCGCCGCCGCCTGGACCATTGCGAAGTTCGAATTTCGCGGCAAGAACCTGCTGCTGACCCTGATCGATCTGCCGTTCTCGGTTTCCCCGGTGATCTCCGGCCTGATTTATGTGCTGCTGTTCGGCGCGCAGGGGTGGTTCGGGCCGTGGCTGCGCGAACATGACATCAAGATCCTGTTCGCGGTCCCGGGCATCGTGCTGGCGACGATGTTCGTCACGTTTCCGTTTGTCGCGCGTGAACTGATTCCGCTGATGCAGTCGCAGGGCAGCGAAGAGGAAGAGGCCGCGCTGGTGCTGGGCGCATCTGGCTGGAAGACCTTCTGGCATGTCACGCTGCCCAACATCAAGTGGGGCCTGGTGTACGGCGTGATTCTGTGCAATGCCCGCGCGATGGGCGAATTCGGTGCGGTGTCGGTGGTGTCCGGCCACATCCGCGGTGAGACCAACACGGTGCCGCTGCAGGTCGAGATCCTCTACAACGAATACAACTTCACCGCCGCGTTCGCGGTCGCCTCGCTGCTGGCATTGCTGGCGCTGGCGACACTGGCGTTGAAGTCCGTGATCGAGTGGCGGCTTCGGGATGAAACGCATGACAGCGATCGTTCGCGGCAACCGCAGTAATTTGCGTAATCAACGCAATAAACACAATCAACGCAATCAGCGCAATCAGCATAAAGGCATCGGCAACCATGGCGATCGAAGTCCGCAATATCCGCAAGCACTTCGGCAACTTCAACGCGCTCGACGACGTGTCGCTGACTTTCCCGGCAGGTGAACTGACCGCCTTGCTCGGCCCGTCGGGTTGCGGCAAGACGACGTTGCTGCGCATCATCGCCGGACTTGAGCGGCCCGACAGCGGGCAGGTGCTGCTCGACGGCGAGGATGCCTCGGCGCGTCATGTACGCGAGCGCCAGGTCGGTTTCGTGTTCCAGCACTATGCGCTGTTCAAGCACATGACGGTGTTCGAGAACATCGCCTTCGGCCTGCGGGTCAAGCCGCGCAGCGAGCGCCCCACCGAAGCCATCATCCGTGAAAAAGTCATGAAGCTGCTGTCGCTGGTGCAGCTCGACTGGCTGGCCGATCGCTATCCGCCACAGCTCTCGGGCGGTCAGCGGCAACGCATCGCCCTGGCCCGGGCATTGGCGGTGGAGCCGCGCGTGCTGCTGCTCGACGAGCCGTTCGGCGCGCTCGATGCCCAGGTACGGAAGGAATTGCGGCGCTGGCTGCGCCGCCTGCATGACGAGCTGAAAGTGACCAGCATCTTCGTCACGCACGATCAGGAAGAAGCGCTGGAAGTGGCCGACCGCATCGTCCTGATGCATCACGGCCGGGTCGAGCAAGTGGGTGCGCCGCAAGCAGTGTACGAGCATCCGGCGTCGCCCTTCGTCTATGGATTCCTTGGAAACGTCAACCTGTTCCATGGCCGGGTGCACGAGGGCGTGCTGGAAGCGGGCGGCATCCGGCTCGATGCCCCCGACCACGCCGCCGCGCAGGATGCAGCCGGCATCGGCTACGTGCGGCCGCACGACTTCGAGATCGACCGCCATACGCCGGGTGCGCCAGGCATCGTGGCGCGGCTGCGGCATGCGCATGCGATCGGCCCGCTGGCCCAGCTCGAACTCGAACGCGAGGATGACGGCGGCCTGATCGACGTCGTGATGTCCAGCGAACGCTTCAATCAGCTGGCACTGAAAGAGCATGACCTGCTGACTGTGCGGCCCAAGCGTCTGCGGGTGTTCGTTGGCGCGCCGCAGCCGACCGGCGGTACGACAATCCAGGCACAGGAAATCGCATGAACTTCCAGCAACTCCGATCCATCCGCGAAGCGGCGCGCCGCGGCTACAACCTCACCGAGGTGGCCAATGCGCTGTTTACCTCCCAGCCGGGCGTGTCGCGCCAGATCCGCGAACTCGAAGATGAGCTGGGGGTCGAAATTTTCGAGCGCAACGGCAAGCGGCTGACCGGCCTGACCGAACCCGGAAAGGGCATCCTGCTGATCGTCGACCGGCTGCTGCTGGAAGCAGAGAACCTCCAGCAGGCCGGCCTCGAATTCGCGGGCAAGAAAAGCGGCACCCTGACAGTGGCGACTACCCATACCCAGGCCCGCTATGTCCTGCCGAAAGTGGTGCAGTCGTTTCGCGCAGCCTTTCCGCAGGTGCGGATCGCGCTGCAGCAGAGCTCGCCCGAACACATCGCCGAATGGGTGCTGTCCGGCAAGGCAGATGTCGGTATCGCAACCGAAGGCCTGAGCCAGTTCGAGGATCTGATCTCATTCCCCTGCTACGAGTGGCGGCACGTGATCGTGGTGCCGGAGGGGCATCCGCTGAGCCGCGTGCAACAGCCGACCCTCAAGGACCTGGGCGCGTATCCATTGATTACCTACGACGTCGGCTTCACGGGACGCGGACACATCGATGCGGCGTTCAAGGACGCCGGCATCGTGCCGGACATCGTGTTGACCGCGATGGATTCGGACGTGATCCAGCAGTATGCCGCGCTCGGCCTTGGGGTAGGGATTGTCGCCTCGATGGCGCTCGGTACGCAGCGCGTGGCGGGACTGCACGCAATCGATGCCGGCCACCTGTTTGCCACGAACGTCACGCGCCTGGCGGTGCGGCGCGGCGCTTATTTGCGGTCGTACACCATCGATTTCATCCTGCAGTTCGCACCCTCGCTGGAGCGCGCCGAGATCGAGCGGGTAACCCATATCGGCGCCGGCTAAGCACGTCTGACATTGTCAGCCAGGCCCTTCGGCATCAAGGTGCCAGCCGCGCGTTTGCCGCCTTTTTCGCCTTCACCTCGGGCACGATCCTTTCCATCACGCCGAGCCGGTAGGCGGTGGCGGGATGGATCGCCGTGTAACCGGTCAGAACGGTTGCAGGATATTGCGTGGCGAGCTTTTGCCAGAAACGAGGCGCGCCGTCGATGTCGTATCCGGCACGCGCCAGCATGTAGAGCGACAGCGTGTCGGCAGCCGCATCCACGTCCTGCGGGAACGGTTTGACGCCAGCCATCCCCGGCATCGTGCTCAGGTCCGGATGAACGCGGATCAGGGAGTCGATGATGCCACCGAGAGTTGCGCTCATGCGCAGGCGGGCCGGATGGCCGAGCGCGCTGTGCGCCATTTCCCGCGCAATCACGTATGCCAGTTCGGTGTCGCTGCGGGCGAAACCCAGCATGCCCCGCGTGATCATCAGGCGGTGGCCGTCGCCGTAGGCATTGACGTTGTCGGCATTGCCCAGCTCGATGATGAATGCGCATGCCATGGTCAGGGGTACCATCGGTGTCTGCGGCACGCCATCCCGGATTACGGTCAGCTTCACGCTCGCGCGAGTATTGACCAGCGGACCAAGGATGGCCGCAGCCAGACGTTCGGCATTCGGGCCCTGCGGCATCGGCTTGTCGTCGACCGCCACCAGGACATCGCCCGGTTTCAGTCCAGCCTGCGCAGCACCACTGCCGGCCAGCACGGCCATGATGTGCAGGCGGTCGCCAAGTCCGAAGCTGCGCTCGGCAGCATCGACATATTCGCTGGTGTACGAGTACTTGTTCTTGGCAGTGAATCCAAGCAGCTTGCGGGCGTTGTTCTTGCAGAGCTCGGGGTTGTTGACCAGCAGCGGCGCGGCCACCCGGTACAAGCGGTCCTGCAGCGCGACACGGGCCTTCAGGGCTTCCTGTTCCGGCGTGTTCGATGGCACTGCCGGCGGCTGGTTGGCCGTTGTGAAAGGCGTCTCGGGCGTACCGGCGCCGGGGCCGACGGCGCGCGGTCCGGTCGCACAGCCTGCAACCAGCAAGGCAGCCGCGATCGCCATGGATGTCGATGCCCGAGCCGGGAACTGCCGCAGTGCGATGCGGCCGCATGAAGAAATGAATGACATGACGTGCTCCATCAGTGTTTGCCGGTGCTGCCGAAGCCGCTCGCGCCGCGGGTGCTGGCGTCGAACGACTCGACCACATTGAAGCCGACCTGCAGCACCGGTACGATCACCAGCTGGGCCAGGCGGTCCATCGGTTGCAGGACGAAGTCGGTAGCGCCGCGGTTCCAGGTCGATACCATCAACTGACCCTGGTAGTCGGAGTCGATCAGGCCGACCAGGTTGCCCAGCACGATGCCGTGCTTGTGGCCGAGGCCGCTGCGCGGCAGGATCATCGCGGCGTAGCCAGGATCGCCGATGTGGATGGCGATACCGGTCGGGATCAGGTGCGTGCTGCCAGGTGTAATCGTCAGCGGCAGGTCGATGCAGGCGCGCAGGTCGAGGCCGGCGCTACCTGGCGTGGCATAGGCCGGGACCTGCTCGGTCAGGCGCGGGTCGAGAATCTTGAGGTCGATGGTTTTCATGAAGCTTGTCGTAGGTTTCTGAGGTTATGTATTTGATATCGCGCCTGTCGCAGTGCGCTTTGCAACATGTAATGCGCAGTACGGCAGGCGTGGACGGGATTCAGAGTCGGCGTGCGATTTCGGCGATGAGTTGACGGGCGAGCTCGAGCTTGCCGGCCAGCGGCAGATGCGTGGTTCCCTGCGCGTCGAACAGCATCAATTCATTTTCATTGCGGCCAAAGGTTTCGTGGCCGATATTGCCGACCAGCAGAGGTATTTTTTTCCTGAGGCGTTTTTCACTACCGTGCTGCAGCAGGTTTTCGGACTCGGCAGCGAAGCCGACGCAGTAGGGTGCATCCGGCAGCGCTGCCACGTCGGCGAGGATATCCGGGTTCTGGATGAACTGCAGTTCCGGAGACGCCTTGCCGGCCGTTTTCTTGATCTTCTGGGCGCTGACATTGACCACGCTCCAATCGGCGACGGCGGCAACGGCGATGAACACATCCTGTCCCGCCGCACGGGTGAGCACCGCGTCATGCATCTGCGCCGCAGTCTGCACGTCGATGCGCTGCACGCCCAGCGGCGTCGGCAGTGCGGTCGGCCCGGACACCAGCACGACCTCGGCGCCGGCTTCCCGCGCCGCCCGGGCGATGGCATACCCCATCTTGCCCGACGACAGATTGGTCATCCCGCGCACCGGATCGATCGGCTCGAAGGTCGGTCCAGCGTCGATGAGCACCCGCTTGCCGGCGAGGTGTTTCGGCTGAAACGCGGCGATGATCGCCTCGAGCAAGTCGGCCGGCTCCAGCATGCGGCCCATGCCGGTTTCACCGCAAGCCTGGTCGCCGCAATCCGGACCCAGCACCGCGATGCCATCGGCGCGTACCTGCGCGACATTGCGCTGCGTCGCCGGGTTCTGCCACATCTCCACATTCATGGCCGGCGCCACCAGCAGCGGCATCGACAGCGGGCGCGCCACGCACAATGTCGATAGCAGGTCGTTGCAGGCGCCATGCGCAAGCTTGAACAGGAAGTCCGCCGAGCAGGGCGCAATCACGATCGCATCCGCGCCACGGGTCAGATCGATGTGGGGCATGTTGTTGGCGATGCGCGCATCCCATTGATCGGTGAAGACGGCCTGTCCCGAGAGCGCCTGCATCGTCACCGGCGTGATGAACTGCGTGGCGGCGGCGGTCATGACGACCTGCACCGATGCCCCGGCCTTGATCAGGCCGCGCGTCAGTTCCGCTGCCTTGTAACAGGCCACGCCACCGGTGAGGCCGAGTACGATCTTTCGTTTCGCCAGTTCCATCGGTGCTCCTGAAGTCGCCGGACAGCTGCCGGGCTAACGATTGTAGGAAGGTTTGTAGCGACGTTTGTAGCAACGCTTGCAGAAACAGTTGAAGTCGCGGTTGGAGCCGGAAGCGATGGCCGCGACCTCAGCGGTTTACCCGCCGCAGTTCGTCCAGCACGAAGAGTGCAGCGCCAATGCAGATTGCACTGTCGGCCACGTTAAATGCCGGGAAGTGCCAGCTCGGGATATAGAAGTCGAGAAAGTCGATCACGTGACCATACAGCAGCCGGTCGATCACGTTACCGATCGCGCCGCCGAGGATCAGCGCCAGCGCCCAGCAGAACAAGCGCTGTCCGGCGTGGCGCTTGAGCAGGATCACGATCACCAGCGCGGCAACCAGGCCCAGCCCCGTGAAGAGATAGCGCTGCCAGCCCGATTCGGCCGCCAGAAAACTGAAGGCCGCGCCCTTGTTGTAGACCAGGGTGAGATTGAAGAACGAGGTGATCGCCTTGGTCTGCGCATAGACGAAGGTCTTGGCGATCGTGATCTTGCTGACCTGGTCGAGCAGGATCACGATCAGGGCGATCCCGAGCCATGGCATGAGGCTGCTGCTGGGCTTGGATGAAAAACGATTTTTGCTGGATGCCATGGTCTTCAGTTCAGGAGGTAAAAGATCGGTGACGGCGAGGGCATCATGCGAACCGGCGGGTTTCGCCGGCGCCGAACAGGTTGGTCATGCAGCGGCTGCACAGGCCCGGATGGTCGGCATGGCTGCCGACATCAGCGCGGTAGTGCCAGCAGCGTTCGCATTTCGCGTGGGCCGATGGCGTGACCGTGATCGATTCGGCATCCGCGCCGGCGACTTCGCGCACCGTCGCCTGCGAGGTGATCAGCAGGTTTTTCAACTCGTCGCCCAGGCTCGCCAGCATCGCATGCCGCTCGCCGCTGGCGGCAATCGTCACTTCGGCCTGCAGCGACGAGCCGATGCCGCCGGCGATCCGGACTGCTTCCGCTTCCTTGGCGACTTCGGCGCGCACGGCGCGCAGCGTGGCGTACTTGGCCAGCAGCGCGTCGGCGCCCTCGATCCCCGGCAGCACATGGTAGAGCTGGGTGAAGATCGTGCCGTCGCTCTCGGCCAGCGCCGCCGGCGTGGCGAAGATCGCCCACGCTTCTTCGGCGGTAAACGACAGGATCGGCGCCATCACCCGCAGCAGCGATTGCGTGATGTGCCAGATCGCGGTTTGCGCCGCGCGCCGCGGCTGCGAATCGACACTGCAGGTGTAGAGCCGGTCCTTCAGGATATCGAGATAAAAGCCGCCCAGGTCTTCGGAACAGTACATCTGCAGCGTCGACATCACCGGGTGGAATTCATAGTCGCGATAGCGCTGCAGGATCTCTGCCTGTACCTGGGTCATGTGGGCGATCGCGTAGCGGTCGATCTCCAGCAATTCCGTGATCGGCACCGCATTGACGGCCGGGTCGAAGTCCGAGGTGTTGGCCAGGAGGAAGCGCAGCGTATTGCGGATGCGGCGGTAGGCTTCTGTCACGCGCTTCAGGATCTCGTCGGAGATCGACAGCTCGCCTGAATAGTCGGTCGCCGCCACCCACAGGCGCAGGATTTCAGCGCCGAGCGAATCGGATACCTTTTGCGGCGCGACCACGTTGCCCTTCGACTTGGACATCTTCTTGCCCTCGCCATCGACCACGAAGCCGTGCGTCAGCAGCGCCTTGTACGGCGCGCAGCCGTTGAGCATGGACGAGGTCAGCAGCGACGAATGAAACCAGCCGCGATGCTGGTCCGAGCCTTCCAGGTAAAGATCAGCCGGGAACTGCGACTCGGCCGCGTGCGAGCCACGCAGCACCGTCTGGTGGGTCGATCCGGAATCGAACCAGACGTCCAGCGTGTCGCGGTTTTTTTCATAGAGGTCGGCATCGTCGCCGAGCAGCTCGCGCGGCTCGAGCGTCTGCCAGGCTTCGATGCCGTGCTGCTCGATGCGCTGGGCGATGGCTTCGATCAGTTGCGGCGTGCGCGGATGCAGCTCGCCAGTTTCGCGATGCACGAAGAAGGCCATCGGCACACCCCACTGGCGCTGGCGCGAGAGTGTCCAGTCCGGCCGGTTGGCGATCATGCCGTGCAGGCGTGCCTTGCCCCAGCCCGGGTAGAACGTGGTTTCCTCGATGCTGCGCAGGGCGGTCTGGCGCAGGGTCGGGCCGCCATCCTTCGGGGTGATGTCCATGCCGGCAAACCACTGCGAGGTGGCGCGATAGATGATCGGTGTCTTGTGGCGCCAGCAGTGCATGTAGCTGTGATCGAACATCACCAGCTTGAACAGCGTGCCGGCTTCTTCGAGCTTGGAACAGATCGGCTTGGAGGCTTCCCAGATCGTCAGGCCGCCGAAGAACGGCAGCCATGACGCATAGCGGCCATCTCCCATGACCGGGTTGAGCATGTCGTCGTCCTTCATCCCGTGCGCCTTGCAGGAGATGAAGTCTTCGATGCCGTAGGCGGGCGATGAATGCACGATGCCCGTGCCTGCATCGAGCGTCACGTACTCGCCAAGGTAGACCGGCGACAGGCGGTCGTAGCCGGGATCGGTCTTTGCCAGCGGATGATGGAAATTGATCAGTGACAGCGCGGCGCCCTTGCACGTGGCGATCACGCTGCCGGCCATCCCCCAGCGCGCCAGGCAGGATTCGACCAGCGCCTCGGCCAGGATCAGCAGCGTCGGCACGCCGTTGCGCTCGCTCTGCACCAGCGCATAATCGAACTCCGGGTGCATGTTCAGCGCCTGGTTGGCGGGAATCGTCCAGGGTGTCGTGGTCCAGATCACGCAGTAGCCATGCTCGGTCGGCAGTGTCGCCAGGCCGAACGCGGCGGCGATCTTCTGCGGCTCGGCAAAAGGGAATGCGACGTCGATCGCCGGGTCGCGCTTGTCCTGGTATTCGACCTCGGCCTCGGCCAGCGCGGAGCCGCAATCGAAGCACCAGTTGACCGGTTTCAGGCCGCGATAGACGTAGCCTTTTTCGAGCAGCTTGCCGAGTGCGCGCAGCTCGTCGGCTTCATTGCCGAAGTCCATGGTCTTGTACGGCCGGTCCCATTCGCCGAGCACGCCCAGGCGGATGAAATCCTTCTTCTGGCGTTCGATCTGCTCGGTGGCGTAAGCGCGCGATTTCTGCAGGACTTCCAGCGTCGGCAGGCTCTTGCCGTACTGTTTTTCGATCTGGATCTCGATCGGCATGCCGTGGCAATCCCAGCCTGGCACGTACTGGGCGTCGAAGCCGCTCATCTGGCGCGTCTTGACGACCATGTCCTTCAGGATCTTGTTGACCGCATGGCCGATGTGGATGTCGCCGTTGGCATACGGCGGGCCGTCGTGCAGGATGAATTTCGGACGGTCAGTGGAGGCCTTGCGGATTTTCTGGTAGACGCGTTGCTGCTGCCACTGGGCGACCCAGCCCGGCTCGCGCTTGGCGAGGTCGCCGCGCATCGGGAACGGCGTGTCGGTCATGTTGACCGGGTAGCGGCTCAGTGCCTTGCCCTCCGGCTTGCCCTTGGCCTTGTCGGCCGTCTTGGTACCGGGCGCGTTCTGCGAATTCTTTTGATTGTGGTCGGACATGGGGGCTCAGTCTGCGGTGATCGTTTGTAGGTTGCGGTGCAAGGTCGAATGCCGGAAAGCCGGGCAGGGCGGCCGCTACACTCGAATTCGGTCGGTCGCGGTGCGCGCCTCGTCGCGGCGCCGAAAGCACGCACGCGCTTGCGCCGCATCGGCTTCGATGGCGGCCGTCAGGGTCGGCAGGTCGACATATTTTTCTTCGTCGCGCAGCTTCTCCAGGAATTCGACCTGCACCAGCTTGCCGTAGCACTGCTGCGCAAAATCGAAGACATGGGTTTCCAGAAGCACGCGGCCGCTGTCGTCCACCGTCGGCCGCACGCCGAGGCTGGCCACGCCCGGCAGCGGCTGGTCGGCGAGACCATGGACCTGCACCACGAAGATGCCCGACAGCGCCGGCCGGCAATGCGGCAATCGCAGGTTCAGGGTAGGGAAGCCGAGCGTGCGTCCCAGTTTCTGGCCGTGAATCACGTGGCCGGAAATCCGGTAGGGATGGCCGAGCAGTTCGCGCGTTCGCACGAAGTCGCCCGCCTGCAGCGCTTGCCGCACCGCCGACGAGGAAATCCGGTCAGCGCCGTGCAGCACCGTCGGCAGCGTCACCACCTCGAAGCCGTGCCGGCGGCCGGCCTCGACCAGGGTCGCGATATTGCCGGCGCGCCGGGCGCCGTAGCAGAAATCTTCGCCGACCAGCAGCCAGCGCGCGTGCAGTCCTTCGACCAGCACGTGTTCAACGAAATCTTCCGGCGACAGGGCGGCGAACTGGGCATTGAAGTGCTCGACGATGACGCGATCGACGCCGGCGTTGGCCAATGACTGCAGCTTGTCGCGCAGGTTGGCGATCCGGGCCGGGGCGCGCGTGATGTCGCCGCTCTTCATGGCAAAGAATTCACGCGGATGCGGCTCGAAGGTCATCACGGCCGCATCGACGCCGAGCCGGTCGGCGGCCGCGCGCAATTGGGCCAGCAGGGCCTGGTGGCCGCGATGAACGCCGTCGAAGTTGCCGATCGCCAGCGCACAGGGCGCACGCGATGCCGCATTGGGAAGTCCGCGAAAAACCTTCATTCAGGAAGCCGGAGGGCGCAGGGTTGCAAAGCCCATGATTATAGATGCATTCGGTGCCAGCCCGGCGCATCGGCGGCCGCAGCCTGGTTCACGTTACATCTCGCCCCAGACCGCATTCAAGGCAGCCAGTGCCGCCAGGCCGGCGGTTTCGGTGCGCAACACGCGCGATCCCATGCTCAGCACCAGCACCCCGTTGGCGCCGGCGTGCACCTGTTCCTCGGCGCTGAAGCCGCCCTCTGGGCCGATCATCAGGCTCACCGATTGCGGCGGCTGGTGGCGCGCCCACTGCGACAGGGAGTTGTCGGCGTCCGGCGTCAGCAGAATCCGCAGGTGCAAGTCCTGCTGGCTGGCATAGCGCTCGAAGCCGTCGATGTCGGCTACCTGCATGACCCGGTTGCGGCCGCTCTGCTCGGCGGCGGAGACCGCGATCGCCCGCCAGTGCTGCACCCGTTTTTCGGCGCGTTCGCCGGCCAGTCGCACCACGCAGCGTTGCGCGGCCAGCGGATGGAAGGCAGTGGCGCCCAGCTCGACCGCCTTTTCGACGATCCAGTCCATCTTCGACCCTTCCGGCATTGCTTGCGCGATCGTGATCGCGTAAGGCAGTTCCGCCTCGCGCGCCGAGAACGCCTTCACTTCTACAGTGACCACCTTGCGGTCGATCGTCCCGATGCATGCCGTGAACTCACCGCCGGTGCCGTTGAACAGCGTGACCAGCGCGCCCGGCGCCAGGCGCAGCACCTGCACGTGATGCGCCAGCGCGGACGGCAGATCGAACACGGCCCCGATCGAAAGGGGCTGGTCGCAAAAAAAACGTGGCATGGGCAGATCCTTGAAAATAACGGCGGCATTCGGGCGCGTCGGGAGTCGGCACACTGCGATTTCCCTGCAAACGCCGCAAGGGCCGATTCTAGTCCGTTGAAGTCGCAGTGGTAAAATATCGGCCTTCCCATGCTGCAGGACGCGCTTCCGTCTACACGAGGCGCGTCGTCTTTCAATCAAGCCGCTTCATCGCCCACTCGCCGACATGACTTCCACGCTTTCGAATCCGCCCGTACAACAGAACATGGCCAATGCAATCCGCGCACTCGCGATGGATGCGGTCCAAAAAGCCAACTCCGGTCACCCCGGCATGCCGATGGGCATGGCCGAGATCGCCGTCGCGCTGTGGTCGCGCCACTATCGGCATGATCCGGCCAATCCGCGCTGGCCGAATCGGGATCGCTTCGTGCTGTCGAACGGCCACGGCTCGATGCTGCACTACGCGCTGCTCCACCTGACCGGCTACGACCTGCCGATGGATGAGCTGCGCAACTTCCGGCAAATGCACTCGAAGACGCCGGGCCATCCGGAAGTCGACATCACGCCGGGCATCGAGACCACCACCGGTCCACTGGGACAAGGACTGACCAATGCGGTCGGCATGGCGCTGGCCGAAAAACTGCTGGCTGCCGAATTCAACAAGCCGGGTTTCGACGTCGTCGACCATTACACTTATGCGTTCGTCGGCGACGGCTGCCTGATGGAAGGCATTTCGCACGAAGCCTGTTCGCTGGCTGGCGTGCTGCGCTTGTCGAAACTGATCGTGCTCTACGACGACAACGGCATCTCGATCGACGGCCACGTGACCGGCTGGTTCGGCGACGACACGCCTAAACGCTTCGAAGCCTACGGCTGGAACGTGATCCCGGCCATCGACGGCCACAGCGTAGCGGCAGTCGACGCCGCCATCGCCAGCGCGAAGACCGCCGACCGGCCGACCCTGATCTGCTGCAAGACCGTGATCGGCAAGGGGTCGCCGAACATGGAAGGCACCGACAAGGTCCACGGCGCCGCGCTCGGCGACAAGGAAATCGCCGCAGTGCGCGCAGCGTTGGGCTGGACTGCCGCACCATTCGAGATCCCGGCCGACGTCTACACCGCATGGGATGCAAAGCCGGCCGGCGCCAAGGTGCACGGCGCATGGCGCGACCTCGCCGTTGCCTATGCCGCGCAGTTTCCGAAGGAAGCCGCGGAACTGCAGCGCCGCATGGCCGGCGACCTGCCAGCGAATTTCGACACCGTCGCCGACGCATTCATCGCCGCCTGCGTCGACCAGCAGGAAACCATCGCCACCCGCAAGGCCAGCCAGAACACGATCCAGGCGCTGGCCCAGGTGCTGCCGGAGTTCCTCGGCGGTTCGGCCGACCTGACCGGCTCGAACCTGACCAACTGGAAGGAGTCGATCGCGGTGCGCCACGACCAGCCGGGCAACCACATCAATTACGGCGTACGCGAATTCGGCATGAGCGCGATCATGAACGGCATCGCCCTGCATGGCGGCTACCTGCCGTTCGGTGCGACCTTCCTGACGTTTTCCGACTACAGCCGCAATGCCCTGCGCATGGCTGCGCTGATGAAGCTCCGTTCGCTGTTCGTCTTCACGCACGACTCGATCGGTCTCGGCGAAGACGGCCCGACCCATCAGTCGGTCGAACATGTATCGAGCCTGCGCCTGATTCCGAATCTCGACAACTGGCGTCCGTGCGACACCACCGAATCCGCCGTGGCCTGGAAAGAGTCGGTCAAGCGCCGCAACGGTCCGAGCACCCTGATCTTTTCGCGCCAGAACCTGCAGTTCCAGCAGCGTTCTGCGCAACAGGTCGCAGCCATCGCGCGCGGCGGCTATGTCCTGCTGGATGCGCCGGATGCGAAGGCGATCCTGATCGCGACCGGTTCGGAAGTCGAACTGGCGATGCAGGCGGCCAAGGCGCTGGCCGCAAAGTCGATCCCGGTGCGCGTGGTCTCGATGCCGTCGACCGATGTCTTCGATCGCCAGGATGCAGCCTACCGCGCCAGCGTGTTGCCGCGCGCATTGCCGCGCGTCGCAGTCGAAGCCGGTGTGACCGCCTTCTGGCACAAGTACGTCGGCCTCGATGGCGCCGTGGTCGGCATCGACACCTTTGGCGAATCGGCGCCGGCGGGCGTGCTGTTCAAGCATTTTGGATTTACGGTGGACAAGGTCGTCGCGGCCGTCGAGCGGACGCTGGCCTGAACCCACATGATTTGACAAGCGCTTTCCATTCGCTGCCGTGTTCGGCATCGGCAGCAATCATTGATTTCAACTGTCCAGGAGCAAAAAGAATATGACGATCAAACTTGGCATCAACGGCTTCGGCCGCATCGGCCGCAACGTATTCCGCTCTGCAATCAAGAGCTTCGGCGATATCGAAATTGTCGGTATCAACGACCTGCTGGAGCCTGAGTACCTGGCCTACATGCTGAAGTACGACTCGGTGCACGGCCGTTTCGACGGTGAGGTGTCCATCGACGGCAACACCCTGATCGTCAACGGCAAGAAGATCCGCCTGACGCAGGAGCGCGATCCTGCCAACCTGAAGTGGGGCGACATCGGCGCCGACGTCGTGCTCGAGTCCACCGGTCTGTTCCTCGACAAGGCGTCGGGCGAAAAACACCTCGCCGCCGGCGCCAGGAAAGTCATTTTTTCGGCGCCGTCGAAAGACGATACCCCGATGTTCGTCTTCGGCGTCAACGACAAGACTTACAAGGGCGAAGCCATCATCTCCAACGCATCGTGCACCACCAACTGCCTGGCGCCGATCGCCAAGGTATTGAATGACAAGTGGGGCATCAAGCGCGGCCTGATGACGACCGTGCACGCAGCCACGGCCACGCAAAAGACGGTGGACGGCCCGAGCAACAAGGACTGGCGCGGCGGCCGTGGCATCCTTGAAAACATCATTCCATCGAGCACCGGCGCAGCCAAGGCCGTGGGCGTGGTCATTCCCGAGTTGAACAAGAAGCTCACCGGCATGTCTTTCCGCGTGCCGACATCCGACGTGTCCGTGGTCGACCTGTGCTGCCAACTCAACAAGGATGTGACGCTCGCGGAAATCTGCGCGGAGATGAAGGCGCAAAGCGAAGGCGCGCTAAAGGGCATCCTCGGCTACACCGAAGACAAGGTCGTCGCCACCGATTTCCGCGGCGACACCCGCACCTCGATCTTCGACGCCGATGCCTCCATTGCACTCGACGGCACCTTCATCAAGGTCATCGCCTGGTACGACAACGAATGGGGTTATTCGAACAAGTGCCTCGAGATGGTTCGCGTCGTCTCGAAGTAAGATTCAAGCAGGCGCAAACGAAACCGTTTGCGCCTGCTTTGCGTATACAAGATGGATCGTGTGAAGCGGTCCATTTTTTTACATGTACATCGAGCTCATGACTTCTATTCTCCATCGCCTGCGCCACGCATCCATCCTGCTGCTCGGTCTCTGCTGTGCGCTGGCGGGCCCGGCATCCGCCCACGAATTCTGGATGATGCCCCAGCCGTTTTCGGTGGCGCCGAACGGCGTCACGCATCTGTCGCTGAACGTCGGCGAATACTTCAACGGCGACGTGATCGCGTTTTCGACCCAGTATGTCGCGGCGTTCCACCATTACGGGCTCGGCTTCGATCATGACCTCCTGGGGCACGTGGCGACCACGCCGACCGTCGGCGAGTTCAAGGTGCGGCTGGAAAAACCGGGCACCCACATGTTCTCCTACGACAGTCATCCGAACCGCATCACACTGGAAGCCGGAAAATTCCACGCCTATCTGCACGACGAAGGCATGGACGAGATCGTCAAGCAGCGCGAAGCGGCGAACATCGGATCGACGCCGGCGCGGGAACGCTACCGGCGCTACGTCAAGACGCTGGTAGAAGTCGGCGGCAAGTCGGATGCGACCTTTGCCGTGCATACCGGCCAGCGCTTCGAGATCGTGCCGATCGACAATCCGCTGACGGCCGGCGTCGGCGACACGCTGCACTTCACGCTGCTGTTCGAGCAGAAGCCGCTGGCCAATGCGCTGGTCAAGGCCTGGTACCTGCACGACGACCAGACCGTGATGATCCGGGCCCGCACGGATGCGGCCGGCAAGTTTGCCACCAACCTGCCGTATGCCGGCACCTGGATGCTCAGCGTGGTGCACATGATCCCCACCACCGACTCGACCGAGGACGATTGGGACAGCCTGTGGGGTAATCTGACTTTTTCGCTGAAACAGAAACGCGTGCGCTGACCTGCGTAGGTTTCAAGCAAAGATTTGCGCCCAAAGATCGACGACGGCAGCGACCCCCTGCATGATCCGGCCAACGTCGACACGCGCCTGCTCCGTCCCCTGCAACCGTACCTGATGCTGTAATTTTCGGAAGGTCCGGTAGGCATCCGCCACCCGCAATGCGCCTTCGGGGTCGATCAGGCCGAGCGCACCGCAGCGTTTCAGTAGCCCGATATTGCCGATGTCCTCGGTCAGTTGCGGGTACTTGGCCGCATGCTGCAGAACCAGGTACTGCACCATGAATTCGATGTCGATCATGCCGCCCTTGTCCTGCTTGAGGTCGAACAGGGCGGTGCGGTTCGGATGGGCATTCTGCAGCTTTCGCCGCATGTCGAGCACGTCGTGTTTCAGGGCGTCGGCATCCCGCTCGCGGCGCAGCACGGCGATCCGGATCGCTTCGAAGCGCTCGCCGATGGCGCGGTTGCCTGCGCAAAATCGCGCCCGCGTCAGCGCCTGGTGCTCCCACTGCCAGGCCGAACGCGCCTGGTATTTTTCAAACGCGTCGACACTCGTCACCAGCAAGCCGCTGGCGCCATCCGGCCGCAGCGCAATGTCGATGTCGAACAGGATGCCGGCGGCAGTGTGGCTGGTCATCCAGGTGATGAAGCGCTGCGCCAGTCGTGCATAGCGTGCCGGCGCATCCGGGTCGGCGTCGTCGAACAGGAACACGAGGTCGAGATCGGAGGCATAACCCAGCTCCTTGCCGCCCAGTTTGCCGTAGGCGATGACTGCAAAGCGCGGCTCGTCCAGGTGGCGGTCCGGCAGGGTCAGCCAGATCGCCTGGATCGTCTGCGCGACCAGGATGTCGGCCAGCGTCGAAAGATTGTCTGCGAGTTGCTCGACCGTGACCGCACCTTCGAGGTCCTGCGCCAGCAGCCGCAGCTGCTGCGCATGATGCAGTTCGCGCAGCACGTCGAGCTGCCGTTCGGTGTCGCCGGCGGTGGCGTGCAATTGCGCCTCGCAGTCTGCCGCGAAGGCCTCCCAGTCGGGTGGCGCGGTCAGGGTCCGGTCATCCAGCAACTCATCGAGCAACAACGGATGGCGCGTCAGGTATTGCGCCGCCCAGTCGCTGGCGCTCATCATGCGGATTACCCGTTTGAGCGCATGCGGATACTCGGTCAGCAGCGCCAGGTATGCGGCGCGGCGGGCAATCGCCTCGAAGAAATCCAGGATGCGGCGAAACGTGACGGTGCGGTTGTCGACACCGGCGGCGATCAATGGCAGACAGGCGTTGATCAGCGCCAGCAGCTGCTTGCGGCTGGTGTCGGGCAGCGATTGCATGCGCGAGGACTGCAATGTCGAAAGCAGCCGCTCGCCTGAGCTCTGCGGGTCGTCGAAAGCAAGATCGGCCAGGCGCGCCACGATGGTCTCGATTGCATCGGTCTCGGTCAGGGCCGTCGGCGCTGGGGCGCCGTCTTCGCCGTTTGGCTGGCCATTGTTCTTTTCGCTGAAGATCGTGTCGAACTGCGCCGCCACCAGCGTGCGATGCATTTCCAGCGCCGTCAGCAAGGTCGATGCATCCGGCATGCCCATCATCTGCGCCACTGCGAGCCGTGCTGCGTCAGCGGGCGGCAGGGCGTGGGTCTGCGCGTCCTCCACGTACTGCAGCCGGTGTTCCAGGTTGCGCAGGAACGTATAAGCATCCTCGAGCGCCGTGACGGTCTCCGGTGTCAGCAGGCGTTTGACGCCCAGCGTCTGCAGCACGGTGCGGGTCGAGCGATCGCGCAGGCTGGCGTCGCGGCCACCGCGAATGAGCTGGAACACCTGCACCAGAAATTCGATTTCGCGGATCCCGCCGCGGCCCAGCTTGACGTTGTCGCTGCGCTCGGGATGGCGGGTTTCCTGCCGCACGACTTCGGCGCGGATCTGGCCGTGCATGGTGCGGATCGCATCGATCGAGCCGAAATCGAGATAGCGCCGGTAGACGAAGGGTTTTACGATCGCCTCCAGCGCAGCGATGTCGTCGGCCTCGCCGGTGACGGCGCGCGCCTTGACCCAGGCGTAGCGTTCCCATTCGCGGCCCTGCACGATCAGATACTGTTCCAGCATGTTGAAACAAGCGGCCAGCGGGCCGGAAGCGCCGTTCGGCCGCAGCGCCATGTCGACCCGGAAGACGAAGCCATCCTCGGTGACTTCCGACAGCGCCGCGATCAGCCGCTTGCCGACGCGCGTGAAGAATTCGTGATTCGACAAAGCCTTCTGCGCCGGTGCATCGATGCGGGTCTCGCCATCTTCCGGGTAGACGAAGATCAGGTCGATATCGGAGGAGACATTCAGTTCGCTGCCGCCGAGCTTGCCCATGCCGAGCACGATCAGGCGTTGCGGCCGGCCGGACTCGCCGCCGATCGGTATGCCGTGCAGTCCTTCCATCTCCGCCTGGACCGCCCGCAGCTGCGTTGCCACTGCAAAATCGGCGAGCAACGTCATGCTGGCCACCACCTCGGCCAGACCGGCCAAGCCGTCGAGGTCGCGCCGGATCAGCGACGCCAGCAGCAGGTTGCGCACGCGCCGCATGGCCCGCGGCAGCGGCATGCCGGCCGCGATTTCGGCGTCCAGCATGTGCTGCAATGCCGCGGGCGTGAGCGCGGCAGCCGCCGCCTGCTCGACCTGCGCGGCGCGATCCGGGCTGGCATCGCGCCAGCGTTGGTAGAAACGCGAGGCCAGCTCGCAGGCAAGGAGGGAAATGGTCATCGATCGTCGGTCCTGCACTGGTGCGCGGTCACGCCGGCGCCGGAGCGGTCGCTGGATCGGTGGTACCTGCCAGTGACCGTACCATCGGCGGCAGGTTTCATGCGACTATACAGCCTGTCGCGCGAGCAGCTGCAATGCCGGTCCAGGTTGGACGGCCCGTCTTACCGTCAGTCGAACCCGATCTTGAGCCCTTCCACCTGATGTCCTTGCCGCCTTCTTCTCCGCCACCGGCCCCTGGTTTCGGCCCTGCATGCGCCCGGGCCGCCCTGACCGGATTCCGCATGGCGCACGCCAGCGTCTGGAAGGTGAGCTGCCTTGCCGGCAGGGCAATCGTGGCGGCCTATTTCCTGTTCTGCATCCTGTTTCTGGGCCTGCGTTATGGCGTCATGCCCAACATCGACCATTACAAGCCCGATATCGAGCGGCTCGCCTCGCAGGCGATCGGCCAGCCGGTGTCGATTGCGCGCATCGATGCCAGTTGGTCGCGGTTCACGCCGCGCCTGGCCTTGACCGATGTCGCGGTGCACGATCATGCCGGGGGCGTCGCACTGCGCCTGCCGAAAGTCACGGCCGCCCTGTCCTGGTGGTCGGTGCCGGTCGGTGAAGTGCGGCTCGATGCACTCGAGATCGATCGGCCCGACCTCGATATCCGGCGCGAGGCCGACGGTCGCCTGTTCGTGGCTGGCATCTTCATCGATACGACCAAGAGCGGCGACGGCAAGGGCGCCGACTGGATCCTGTCGCAGCACCGGATCGTGATCCGCGACGGCCGCGTGCGCTGGAACGATGCCGTGCGCGCCGCACCGGAACTGGCGCTCGAACATGTCGCCTTCAGGCTTGAAAACATCTGGCAGCAGCATGCATTTGCCCTGACCGCGCAGCCGCCGGCCGGCCTGGCCGCGCCGCTCGACCTGCGCGGAATCGTCGAACATCCGCGCTTTGCGCGCAAGATCAGCGATGTCTCGCAATGGGCCGGAACGTTGTATGCCGACGTGCGCAGTCCGGCGCTGGCCGGCTGGGCCGGCTACGTGCACTATCCGATCACCCTCGGCGCGGGCAGCGGCAGCGTGCGATCCTGGCTATTCTTCGATCATGAAAAGGTCGCCGATTTCACTGCCGACCTGCATCTCGCCGATGTCACTGCGCGGCTCGCGCCTGAGCTGCCGCTGCTGGAACTGGTGGCAGTCGATGGCCGCATTTCGATCCAGGAAGACATCCCGCAAAAAAGCGCCTTCGTCGTCGCATCCGACGTCGCCGCTGCGGCGCTGAAGCTGCCCACATCGTCCTTGCCCCTCGTCGCATCGGCCCCGGCCGGCATCGGCGCTTTCGGGACCAACGGCCACACCATCGCCCTGACGGATTTTTCGATGGAGACGCGCGACGGCTTGCGGCTGCCGGCCACCACGATCAGCGAACGCTATCTGCCGGCGCGCAACGGGCAGCCGGAACAGGCCGGTTTCTCGGCGCGGCTGCTGGATCTGCAGACGCTTGCCAGCGTGGTGGAACGCCTGCCGCTGCCGCCGGCCCAGCGCCGCATGCTGCAGGATTTTTCGCCGCAGGGCACGCTGCGGGACTTCACGGCCAACTGGCGTGGCACCTATCCCGAGATTTCCAGCTACAGCGCCAAGGGTAATTTCAGCAACCTGTCGCTCAAGGCGCAGCCTGCCCGACCGGCGCGGCCAAAGACCGCAACCACCCCGGCGCAGGCCGCACTGCCTGCCATTCCCGGTTTCGACAACCTGACCGGCGCGGTCGAGGCCAACGATCGCGGCGGCCGTTTCTCGCTGGCGTCGAGCAATCTGCAACTGCACCTTCCCGGTTACTTCGCCGACCCGCTGATTGCGTTCGACCAGCTCGACATGCGCGCCACCTGGACCTTCCAGAAAGGCGACCAGCTGCTGCTCAACATGGCAAGCCTGAAGTTCGCGCGGCGCGGCCTGCATGGCAGCCTGTCCGGCACGCACCTGATGCCGCTCGAGCTGCAACGCGGCAAGCCGCTCGGCACGATCGACGTGGCCGGCGAATTTGGCGGCCTCGATATCGCGCAGATCGATACCTACCTGCCGCTGGCCACGCCGGCCAACCTGCGCGGATGGCTCAACGGCGCACTGGTTGGCGGCACGCTGCAGGAGGGGCATCTCAAGCTCAAGGGCGACTTGTCGGGGTTCCCGTTTCACGCGCCGGTAGCGGCTGGCGCGCCGGCGCGGCCAGCCGGCGAGTTCCATGTCGACGGCCGGATCGAGAACGGCCGCCTCGATGTCGCGCCGGGCCGCTTCGCAAAGGATGGCAAGGCGCCGCTGTGGCCGCTGATCGAGGCATTGCAAGGTTCGATCGTGTTCGATCGGGGCCGCATGGAAATCGACGCGAAGACCGCGAAGATCCACAATGTCGCCCTGACCAACGTGAAGGCCGCGATTCCCGACCTGCTCGCGCCGGACAAGGTGCTCGGCGTCGACGGCACGGCGTCGGGCGCGCTGCAGGAACTGGTCGGCTTCGTCAACGACAGTCCGGTGGCCGACTGGATCGCGCGCTTCACCGAGGAGACCCGGGCGACCGGCAATGCAGTACTCGGACTGCAACTGCAGTTGCCGCTGGCCCGCATGCCGGAATCGAAGGTGCAGGGCGTGCTGGCGTTTGCCAACAATGATGTCACGCTGCAGCCGGCGATCCCGATGCTGGCGCAAACCAGCGGCAAGCTCGAGTTCAATGAAAAGGGTGTCACCCTCAACGCGATGAAGGCGAATTTCATGGGCGGGCCGGTGTTGGCGCCCGGCGGCACGCAGCGCGACGGCGCCATCGTGATCAAGGCCGAAGGCAACGTCACCGCCGACGGCTTCCGCCGCACCTATCCCGCGGCTGCCATGCAGCGCCTGGCGGACCATATCAGCGGTGGCAGCCGCTACGCCGCCACCATCGCGGTGCGCAAGAAGCGGCTCGAAATCCTGGTTGACTCCAGCCTGCAGGGCATTGCGCTGGACTTTCCCGCGCCGTTGAAAAAAGCGGCAAGTGAAGTGTTGCCGCTGAAGTTCGAGATTGCCGGCGCACCCGGCGAAGAAAACGCCGGCCTGCGCGACGAGATCCGGATATCCCTGGGCAGTGCTTTGTCGGCCCGGTACGAGCGGCAGAAATCGACCGAGAAGAACGCGTCCTGGAACGTGGTCCGCGGCGGCATCGGCGTCAACGTGCCGGCGCCGCAGCCCGACAGTGGCGTCAGCGCCAACGTCAGCTTGAAGACGCTGAACATCGACGCCTGGCGCAGCCTGACGAGCGCCATCGCCGGCGCCGACCGGCCGGCGGAAGTCGCGACTGCGGCGGCGCCAGTCCCGGCACCCGCGCCGGCGTCCGGCGATGGCGGCGGACTGCGTCAGTACGTCGAACCGGAAGTCCTCTCGGCGCGCGCGACCGAGCTGATCATCGCCGGCAAGAAGCTCGACAACGTGGTGGTCGGCGTCTCGCACCAGAAAGGCGTCTGGCAGGCCAACATCGACGCCGCCCAAGCCTCCGGATACGTGACCTGGAACGAATCCCAGTCGGGCCAGGGTCTGGGACGGGTCACCGCCCGCCTGTCGTCGCTCATCATTCCGAAGACGGCCGCATCGGACGTGACGGAAATCCTCGAAGGGAAAAATGCGACCACGCAGATTCCGGCACTCGACATCATCGCCGAGAATTTCGAACTGTTCGGCAAGAAGATGGGCCGGCTCGAACTGGGTGCGAACAACGGCCGCGCGGCTGGCGCGCGGGAGTGGCGGATCAACAAGCTGCTGCTGACGAACGCCGATGCGGAGCTCAAGGCGACCGGCACCTGGAGCCGGGTCGCTGGCGGCGACAGCACCACCAATCTGTCATACCGGCTCGACATCGCCAATGCCGGCAAGCTGCTGGAGCGCTTCGGCTTTGCCAACGTGCTCAAGGGCGGCAAGGGATTGATGGAGGGCGATGTCAGCTGGCAGGGCCTGCCGTTCTCACTGGACGTGCCAAGCCTGGGCGGCCAGATGCGCATCGACATGGCGGCCGGCCAGTTTCTCAAGGTCGACCCAGGCGCGGCCAAGCTGCTCGGCGTGCTGAGCCTGCAGTCGTTGCCGCGGCGGCTGACGCTGGACTTTCGCGACGTGTTCTCCGACGGCTTCGCATTCGACGGCATCGCCGGTACCGTTGGCATCGCCCATGGCGTGGCCAAGACCGATAACCTGAAGATGCGCAGCGTCAGCGCCACCGTGATCATGGACGGCAGCGCCGACATCGCGCGCGAAACCCAGAACCTGCACGTGGCGGTGATCCCGGAAATCAATGTCGGCACCGCCTCGGTGGTCTACGCGCTGGCGGTCAATCCGGTGATCGGCCTCGGTTCGTTCCTGGCGCAGCTGTTCCTGCGCGATCCGCTGATGCGCGCCTTCACGTTCGAGTACACGATCACCGGTCCCTGGACCGCGCCGCAGGTAGTCAAGGTCGATCGCAAGGGCGTTGAACTCCCGGCGCAGACAGCGCCGTCGACCAGCAAGGAGGGATGACCATGACAGCCTCCGAAAAGCCGGCCAGCATGCGCGTGGCGGCAATCCAGATGGTGTCCACGCCCGATATCGGGGTCAACATCGCGGCGGCGCAGCGCAGGGTGCAGGAGGCGGCCGATGCCGGTGCCGGCCTGGTGTCGCTGCCCGAATACTGGCCCTTGCTTGGCATGCACGAACGCGACAAGCTGGCGCACGCCGAAACGCCGGGCGGCGGACCGATCCAGGAGGCGATGGCGTCGATGGCGGCGCGGCACCGCATCTGGCTGGTCGGCGGCACGCTGCCGCTGGTCAGTGCCGATGAAGGCAAGGTGCTCAATACCCTGCTGGCCTACGGGCCGGATGGCGCGCAGGCGGCGCGCTACGACAAGCTGCATCTTTTCAGCTTCACGCGCGGCACCGAATCCTACGACGAGTCGCGCACCATCACGCCCGGCGCAACGGTGGCGACGTTGCAGACGCCGCTCGGCAAGGTCGGCCTGTCGGTGTGCTACGACCTGCGCTTTCCGGAGCTGTACCGCGCGCTCGGCGACTGCGTGCTGATGGTGGTGCCATCCGCCTTCACCTATACGACGGGCGCCGCGCACTGGGAAATCCTGCTGCGCGCCCGCGCCATCGAAAACCAGTGCTACGTCCTGGCGGCGGCGCAGGGCGGCACGCATCCGAACGGCCGACGCACCTGGGGCCACAGCATGCTGGTCGACCCGTGGGGCGAGATCCTCGACGTGCTGCCGGAAGGCGAGGGCGTGGTTGCCGGGATGCTCGATCCGGCGCGCATTGCCACCGTGCGCGAGAACCTGCCGGCATTACGGCACCGCAGGTTGTAGGTACCTCTGCTCCGGTCCGCGTTCGAGCCGAATGGCGCCGTCGTCGTTGACGACCGCCGCTGCTTCGACACTCGCGCAGTCATCGCCGCGGTGATCTGCGCCGTGAATTGATCTACAATCGGCGAACTGACCTTGCATCCTTTCTTTCCTCTTTTTTCAGCGGCACCGGCGGTTTTCGCCGCGTGCGCGAACCAGACAAGCGAGTTCCCCATGACGCCATTCGAACCCAATCTGCAAACCCTTTCCGCCGCGCGCGACATTCTTCTGACGCCATTCGGCCTGGATGAAGGCAAGCTGATCCGCGCGCTCGGCACGATGTTTACCCATAAGGTCGATTACGCCGACATGTATTTCCAGTTCACAAAGAGCGAGGGCTGGAGCCTGGAAGAGGGCATCGTCAAGACCGGCAGTTTCTCGATCGACCAGGGCGTCGGCGTGCGTGCGGTATCGGGCGACAAGACGGCGTTTTCCTACTCCGATGAAATTTCCGAGCGCGCCTTGCTGGAAGCGGCGACCGCCACCCGTACCATCGCGCGCCAGGGCGCCGGCAAGGTCAAGGTCGCGTCCGCCATCGCACCGAACGGCGGCCGTTCGCTGTACCTGCCGAACGATCCGCTGGCTTCGCTCGACGCCACTGCCAAGGTCAACCTGCTGGAGCGCGTCGAACGCATCGCTCGCAAGAAGGACCCGCGCGTGGTGCAGGTCATGGCCGGCCTGGCCGGTGAATACGACGTGGTGCTGGTGGTGCGCAGCGATGGCGTCATCGCTGCCGACATCCGGCCGCTGGTGCGCCTGTCGGTGACCGTCCTCGCCGAGCAGGACGGGCGGCGCGAGATGGGTTCGTCGGGCGGCGGCGGGCGCTTCAGCTATGCCTATTTCGACCAGGCGGTACTGGAAGACTACGCTGACAAGGCAGTCGCGGCGGCGCTGGTCAATCTCGATGCGCGGCCTGCACCCGCCGGTCCGATGACCGTGGTGCTGGCGCCGGGCTGGCCTGGCATCCTGCTGCACGAGGCGATCGGCCATGGCCTCGAGGGCGACTTCAACCGCAAGGGCTCCAGCACCTTCTCCGGGCGCATCGGCGAGCGGGTTGCCGCTCGCGGCGTGACGGTAGTCGACGACGGCACCATCGCCGACCGCCGCGGCTCGCTCAATATCGACGACGAAGGCAATCCGACCCAGTGCACCACGCTGATCGAGGACGGCATCCTGAAAGGGTATATCCAGGACACGATGAATGCGCGTTTGATGAAGATGCCGGTCACCGGTAACGCCCGCCGCGAATCGTTTGCCCACCTGCCGATGCCACGCATGACCAACACCTACATGCTGGCCGGCGACCGCGATCCGCAGGAGATCCTGGCATCGGTCAAGAACGGCCTGTACGCCGTCAATTTCGGCGGCGGGCAGGTCGACATCACCAATGGCAAGTTCGTATTTTCCGCGAGCGAGGCGTACATGATCGAAAACGGCAAGGTGACCTATCCGGTGAAGGGCGCGACCCTGATCGGCAACGGTCCCGATGTGCTCAACCGGGTGTCCATGATCGGCAACGACATGCGTCTCGATTCCGGTGTCGGCGTGTGCGGCAAGGAAGGCCAGAGCGTGCCGGTCGGCGTCGGCCAGCCGACCCTGCGAATCGACGGCGTGACGGTCGGCGGCACGGCCTGATACGCCGGCAGTTGAAAATTTTGACGAATGACGCAAATGCAGCATAATGTGGACTGCAACTTGCGGAAATCTGCAAACCATTGCACTATTGCTGTATTCGATCGACTGAGCATCCCATGCGCACCATGCCATTTCACTTTTATTTTTACTTTAGCGTTTCCAGCCCAACGGCGGTGGAAAAGCGGAAGGTTCACGTAAAAGCAGTCTGACGAAACCCACCGAATTTCTTAAAAAACCGCCGAGCAGGCGGTTTTTTATTTGCCGCATTCACTTTTGCATGGAGAACAGCATGATACGCACCGACGATTTGCGCATTCGCGAGATGAAGGAACTGACGCCGCCGTCGCACCTGATCCGCGAGTTCGGCTGCAGCGAAACTGCCGCCGACACGGCCGGGAAATCGCGCGCGGCATTGCACCGTATCCTGCACGGCCAGGACGATCGCCTGATGGTCGTCATCGGACCGTGTTCGATTCACGATACCAAGGCGGCGATGGAATACGCACACCGGCTTGCCGAGCAGCGGGTGCGGTTCAAGGATGATCTGGAAATCGTGATGCGGGTGTATTTCGAAAAGCCGCGCACCACCGTCGGCTGGAAGGGTCTGATCAACGATCCCTACATGGACAACAGTTTCCGCATCAACGACGGCTTGCGCACGGCGCGTGAACTGCTCCTGAACATCAACGAACTCGGGCTGCCGGCCGGCACCGAATTCCTCGACGTGATCAGCCCGCAGTACATCGCCGACCTGATCAGCTGGGGCGCGATCGGCGCCCGCACCACCGAATCGCAGGTGCATCGCGAGCTGGCTTCCGGATTATCCTGCCCGGTCGGCTTCAAGAACGGCACCGATGGCAATATCAAGATCGCGGTGGATGCGATCAAGGCGGCGTCGCAGCCGCATCATTTCCTGTCGGTGACCAAGGGCGGACACTCGGCCATCGTCTCGACCAACGGCAATGAAGACTGCCACATCATCCTGCGCGGCGGCAAAGCCCCGAACTACGACGCCGCCAGCGTCGATGCCGCCTGCAAGGCCATCGAAGCCAGCGGCCTGGCCGCCCGGCTGATGATCGATGCCTCGCATGCCAACAGTTCGAAGAAGCCTGAAAACCAGGTGCCGGTCTGCGCCGACATCAGCCGCCAGGTCGCTGGCGGCGATCGTCGTATCGTCGGCGTCATGGTGGAGTCGCACCTGGTGGCAGGCCGCCAGGATCTGGTAGAAGGCAAGACCCTGACTTACGGACAGTCGGTGACCGATGGCTGCATCAGCTGGGAAGACAGCCTCGGCGTGCTCGACGACCTGGCTGCCGGTGTGCGCCTGCGCCGCGCCACCCCGGTTACGCCGGCCTGACCTTGATATTCCGGGGTGTCGCCGGCTGCTTGCCCGGCGCGCCCGCTTGCATCGGTTTGGCTGCCAGCATGCTGACGAAGTCATGCGCGAGGCGGCGGTGATACGGGTCCAGCTCGAGCAGCGCCGCCAGCAGTTTTCCCTCTTCGGAATTGGCCGCCGGTGCCGGCGGCCGCACATGGCCGGCGGCAGTCTTGTCGGCATCGCCGAAGCGTAGCCACTCCGCCGTCACGCCCAGCCACTGCGCCAGGATGCGCAGCTTGTCCTGCGTCGGGATCGATTCGCCGACCAGCCATTTTCGCGCTGCGTGGATCGTCACTGGCCGGCCAGAAAAACGGAAGTTGAATTCGCGGGCGAGCTGGGTCGGGCTGTCGTGTGGATAACCGGCGAACTGGAGTGCCTTCGCTAGGCGTTCCCGAAACTTTGCCCGCTCCCGTGTAACCGTGATCTCTGCCCGATCATTGCCGGCTGCCGGCGGTGGAACGGTTGAACCGCCGCTCGGCAGCCGCGCAATGCTGTACCCGGGCGCCGCAGCAACGTGGGCGTCGGCTTCAACGCCGGTATCGGTTTCGGCGGCGATTTCGCGACTGATGTCGAGTAGCGAAGTCAGTCGAATGCTGGCTGACTGCAGATGCAGAAGCGACGATGCGAGTCGTTTTTGCGCTGCAGCCCGGTCCACCGAAGCCGCTTCCGTCATGCCGGGCGCAACCGCGAGTTGGGCGATCAGGGCGCTGCTGCTTTCCAGTTCCACGAGGTATTCCGCAAGCTGGTTGTCGATCGTGCTGAAACGGCTGCCTTCCGCCGGCGGCGCCGTCAGCGGTGGTACGGATTTGACCGTTAACGCCACGCCGAGCACTTCGCTGACGGTGCGCATGATCACGTCGGGTTCGGACGGCTTCGTGAGCACCCCCCGGACACCGCACGAGCGCGCGATCACCAGCGCCTCTTCTTCATGGTGGGCCGCGGTGTAGAAGATGACGGGAATCTGCACCAGGTCGGGCGAGGCATGCATGCGGGTGACGAACTCGTGGCCATCCATGTTCGGCATGAGGATGTCGGAAATCACGAGGTCCGGGCGCTCGCGCTGCATCATCTTCAAGGCAGCGGCGCCATCTTGGGCTTCCAGCATGCGATGGTCGCAGTAACTCAGCAGCGTGACCAGGAATGCGCGATTGATCGCGTGGTCGTCGACGACAAGAATGGTGGCCATGATGGGGACTTTCAGGGTGGAGTGGGTCAGTCTGCGCGGCGCAGTGCGTCGGAGGATCCTGGAGCGGCAAATCGTGCAGTCAACTATGCGGTGGCGTGCCACGTGGTCGCGCAGCGAACGGAGCGCCGCGCCCGCGGCAGAAATGCGTCGATCTGTGCCACGAACAATTCAGACTCGATCGGCTTGCAGATATAGCCATCGAAACCGGCATCGAGCAGCTTGTCGCGATCGCCGACCATTGCGTAGGCAGTCACGGCAATGACCGGCACCACCTGGGTGCATGGATCGTCCTTGAGCTTGCGCACGACGCCAAAGCCATCCAGCTTGGGCAGGTGAATGTCGCAAATGATCAGGTCAGGCAACTCGTAACGCGCTGCCAGCAGACCCTGGCGACCATCGAATGCTGCCAGCGTGGTATGTCCGAAGGCCTGCAGCAGGTACCGCATGAGTTCCATGCTGCTAAGGTTGTCTTCAATGATCAGGATCCGCGCGCTCATGCCGGATGCACCGATACGCGACGGCGGGTGCCGCGATCGCGTTGTGCCTGTCGGGTCGTCGTGAAGATGTTTCCGCTGATTGCAGACGATAAAGAAAGGCCAGCCGACATGGTCAGATCCGATCCTACGAAGATGGAAAAAAGGGGTGCTGCAACCCTGTGCGTCAATCGTCTCACGTGAAATAGCGAAGGTACGGATCGTGCAGTCGACGCCAGATGAAATCTCGAATCCCCAATGCCGCCGTCGCGAGGAGCGCGCGTTGTTTGCTTTTGCCTCAGGCCCCTTGTTCGAGGTGTTCGCGTCTTTTCAACAGGCCCGGCGGTTTCGTTCTCAAGCAATGATTGGATAATGGCAATCACTGATAAAGTTACCATTAGTATATAACCAATTGAGTTTTTGTGTAATAACTATTGTGGACAGGTATCGATGCAGAAAAACCGCGGTGGCGTCTCCGTAGACACAGCGCGCGCGGCGGGTGGGGGTGTCGGCAGCCCGAAAGGGTGCGCACCCTGATGCGAAACGGGAAGCATGGAGTCGGTGGAGTTCAGCCAGTAAGTCTGCTGAATAAAATCGTTCCAAAGTAACCGCAAGTACTTGCACCCGCCGATGCCACGCTGCCCCAAGCCATGTCGACCACGGTCAAGGCAGTGGTCCAGCCTTTCAAGGTCGCAAGGTTGCTGAGGTCATAAGTGCAATACGCGATCAACCCGAGCAGGCCGCCCAGCATTGCGGCTCGCATCCAGCTTGCCGCAGACACGCCGGGCATGACGCAAAAAACCACCAGCCCGACTACATAGATAACGTAGAAGGCCAGCGCAGGCATCAGGTTCGGACGCGCGAGCAGCAGCGGCCCGACCTGCGCTTGATAGAACTTCGGCGCAACGACGGTCAGCCAGGCGAAGTCGAGCGCACAGAACGCGACCGCCGTCGCAAAATACGCTACCAGGTATCGGTTCACGCAGAGTCTGCCTCAGCTGGAATTAAATGACTACTTTCTTGTGCTCGCCAATGTCGGCCGGCGGCTTGCCGCTGACGGCGCCCTTGGCCATCGCAAACAGTTGCGCCATCTTGCTCTTGTCCGAATCCCAGTATTCGGCCGAGGCGACCTGGACCTTGATCAATGCGACGTGCGGGTCATCTGCGCCACCGGCAAACCAGGCGGCGACCATCGGATTCCACATCGAGTGGATCGTGGTGCGGTCCTGGACGATCGAAGCGGTCCCAGAGACGGAGACATACAGGCTGTCGTCCGGCGCCGCGAACGCGACGTTGACCGACGGATTATGTTCGATGTTGTGTGCCACGGCGGCCTGATCGGAGACGAAGAACCACAGCAGTCCGTCCTTGTCGACGCGCTGGCTGGTCATCGGGCGGCTGAGCAGCGCGCCGCCTTCGCCGACGGTGGTCAGCATGCCGACGCGCACATGCTCGATCTTGGTCCAGAGGGAAGCGGTCGTATCGGTCGTGTTATCCATTGCAAAATCCTTTGGGAAAGTGGGAGCGTGGGTGCAGGCGCCGGTCGCAATACCGGCGCTGCCCGATGTCTCAAGGTGCCTCAAGGATAGGCAAGCACGAACGTTGCGTCTGTGCGATATCGAACTTACTTTCCACAAGGGCGGGGCTGGTCGTAAATGATGCTAATCACGGAAGTTATTGAATTCCAGGGGCAAGTCGGCGATATCCTTGCGCAGCATCGCCATGGCTGCCTGCAGGTCGTCGCGCTTGGCGCCGGTGATGCGCACGGCCTCGCCCTGGATGCTGGCCTGCACTTTCATCTTGCTGTCCTTGACGAGGCGGACGATCTTTTTTGCGGCATCGGATTCGATCCCGTTCTTGATCTTGATGACCTGTTTGACCTTGTCGCCGCCGATCTTTTCGATCTTTCCGATATCGAGGAAGCGAACATCGACATTGCGCTTGACGAGTTTTGCAGTCAGCACATCGCGCACCTGGCTGAGCTGAAAATCCGAGTCCGCGTACGCGGTCAGGTCGCGTTCCTTCTGTTCCACCCGGGCGTCGCTGCCCTTGAAATCGAAGCGGGTACCGATTTCCTTGCCGGCCTGGTCGACGGCATTCTTGACTTCAACCAGGTTGGCTTCTGAAACGACATCAAACGAGGGCATGGCAACTTCCTTAAAGTAAGCGTATCGCACGAATGCGGAAAAGGCGTTCAAGACCTGACCCATCGCTGCCCCATCGCTAATGCATCGCTAATGCAACGACGTTCAGGCGCAGGTTCTGACTGCGATTGGCAATGATGAAAGCAGCTCCCAGTTTACTGGAAAATTCCCGGTGAATCGCGCCGACTGTGTCGGCGCGCAGACTATAATCGCCTCGCCATGCAATCCCTCCTGCCCGTTCGCCGTCACGTCTCGCTGCGCGCCTTCAATACCTTCGGTATCGATGCGGCGGCCGACACCTATCTGCATGTGACGGACCTTGGCATGCTGGAGCAGGCGCGGCGCGATCCGGTCCTGTCGAACATGCCGCGCCTGGTCCTGGGAGGCGGCAGCAACCTGCTGCTGACCGGGGATTTTCCGGGACTGGTCCTGCACATGGGCCTGCCGGGAATCGCCATCGTCGGGCGCACTGCAGAGGCGGTGCAGGTGCGCGCCGCCGCCGGCGAATCCTGGCACGCACTGGTGCAATGGACGCTCGCGCAGGGTTTCGGGGGTCTGGAAAACCTGTCGCTGATTCCCGGCAGCGTCGGCGCCTGCCCGATCCAGAACATCGGCGCCTATGGGGCCGAGGTTGGCAACCTGATCGACGCGGTCCGTTATTTCGACTGGAACACCGGCGACATCATCACGCTCGACCGCGCAGGCTGCGCCTTCGGTTATCGCGACAGCATCTTCAAGCACGGCCTGCGCAATCGCGCCATCATCCTCGACGTGACCTTTGGCTTGCCGCTGCAGTGGCGGCCGAACCTGCAATACGTGGAACTGGCGAATGAACTCGCACATCCGGCATCGGCCAGGGTCGAAAATCCGCATCCAGGCGCGCTTGAAACGCCGCTGGTGCCGCAAGCCGATCAGGACCGGCCATCGGATGAACCGGATGCAGCCGCCATCAGCCGCGCCGTCATTGCGATCCGCTCGCGCAAGCTACCCGATCCTGCACGGATCGGTAACGCCGGCAGTTTTTTCAAGAATCCGGTGGTGACTGGCGTGCAGCGCGATGCGCTCGTTACCGACTGGCCGGCGCTGGTCAGCTTCGCGCAGCCGGACGGCAGCTACAAGCTCGCTGCCGGCTGGCTGATCGATCGCTGCGGCTGGAAGGGCCGGTCAATGGGTGCTGCCGGCGTCTACGAGAAGCAGGCGCTGGTCCTGATCAACCGGGGCAATGCGAGCGGGGTGGAAATCCTGCACCTGGCGCAGGCGATCCAGGCCGATGTACAGGCACGGTTCGGCGTGATGCTGGAATCGGAACCGGTCATTGTCTGACTGGCTGTTGCCTGGTCCGCAGATCTTGAGCTGTAATCCGTGATCCGTGATCCACGAAGCCGTCTGGCATCAATCCGATCAGACGAAGTGGCAGACGTAATCGAGCAATTCGATGGTCTCGATATCGAAGCTGGAATTTGCCGGCACCGTGAAGCGCTGTCCGCCCTCGTAGGTGGCCCAGTCGGTGTCGCCGTGCAGGCGGATACGGCACTTGCCTGCGTTCAGTTCCATGATTTCGGCCGCACCGGTGTTGAAGGTCAGCGAGGACGGAAAGATCACGCCCAACGTCTTGCGGCTGCCGTCGGCCAGCAGCACCGTGTGGGAAATGCATTTGCCGTCGAAATAGACGTTGGCCTGTTTTACTACCGATACGTTGTCGAACTGTGCGCTCATGAAGTCATCCGTGCATGGGGATTAAATAGGCAGCGGCATGCACCGCCGCCCGGGTCGGTCCTGGTTCAGCTGCCGCGCTTGGCGCGTGCAATCGCGGCGATCCGCATGCGCAGGGCATTGAGCTTGATGAAGCCGCCAGCGTCTGCCTGGTTGTATGCGCCGCCGTCTTCGTCGAAGGTGGCGATGTTCATGTCGAACAGCGAATCGGTCTTCGAGTCGCGCGAGACCACGATCACGTTGCCTTTGTACAGCTTCAGGCGCACCCAGCCGTTGACGGTCTGCTGCGTGTGATCGATCAGGGTCTGCAGCGCGACGCGCTCCGGCGCCCACCAGTAACCGTTGTAGATCATCGAGGCGTAGCGCGGCATCAGGTCATCCTTCAGGTGCGCGACTTCGCGGTCCAGCGTGATCGATTCGATGGCGCGATGCGCGCGCAGCATGATGGTGCCGCCCGGCGTTTCATAGCAGCCGCGCGACTTCATGCCGACGTAACGGTTTTCCACCAGGTCGAGGCGGCCGATGCCGTGCTTGCCACCGAGACGGTTGAGCTCGGTCAGGACCGTCGCCGGCGACATCCGGGTACCGTTGAGCGCGACGATGTCACCGTGTTCGTATTCGACATCAAGGTACTCGGCCGCATCGGGCGCCGCTTCCGGACTGACGGTCCAGCGCCACATCGCTTCTTCGGCTTCCGCGCTCGGGTTTTCGAGATGCCGGCCTTCGAAGCTGATGTGCAGCAGGTTGGCATCCATCGAATACGGCGCGCCGCCGTTCTTGTGCTTCATGTCGACCGCGATGCCGGCGTCTTCCGCGTATTTCAGGAGCTTTTCGCGCGACAGCAGATCCCATTCACGCCAAGGCGCGATGATCTTCACGTTCGGCATCAGTGCATAGGCGCCGAGTTCGAACCGCACCTGGTCATTGCCCTTGCCGGTGGCGCCGTGCGAGATCGTGTCGGCGCCGGTTTCGCGGGCGATCTCGATCAGGCGCTTGGCGATCAGCGGCCGTGCGATCGAGGTGCCGAGCAGGTATTCGCCTTCGTAGACGGTATTGGCGCGGAACATCGGAAAGACGAAATCGCGCACGAATTCTTCGCGCACGTCGTCAATGTAGATGTTTTCCGGCTTGATGCCGAATTTCAGTGCCTTCTGGCGCGCCGGCTCCAGTTCTTCACCCTGGCCGAGATCGGCCGTGAAGGTGACGATCTCGCAGTGATAATTATCCTGCAGCCATTTCAGGATGACTGAGGTATCGAGTCCGCCGGAGTACGCAAGCACTACTTTTTCTACTGATTTTTTTGTGTCGGTCATGATGAGTCTTCTTTCAATCGTGCTGATGCAATAACGGGTGTTCCAAATCTGGTGAAAGCCGGGCGCAGGAGGAGATTCAACGCAAGGCAAGGTAACGCAAGGCACGGCAAGCCGCGGCCGATCAAGGCCTCAGAGCTTGCCCAGCACGAGGTACTCGAGCAGCGCCTTCTGCACGTGCAGCCGGTTCTCCGCCTCGTCCCAGACGACCGACTGCGGGCCGTCGATGACTTCGGCGCTGACTTCCTCGCCGCGATGTGCGGGCAGGCAATGCATGAAGATCGCGTCCGGCTGGGCGCGCTCCATCTTTGCCTGGTCGACGATCCAGCCATCGAAGGCGGCCAGCCGGGCGGCGTTTTCTTCTTCGTAGCCCATGCTGGTCCAGACATCGGTCGAGACCAGGTGCGCGCCGGCGCAGGCATCGCCCGGATTGTCGAACAGGGTGAAGTTGCGATTGGCCGGCGAAATCAGCTTGCGGTCGATTTCATAGCCCTTCGGGGTCGAGACATTGCAATGGAAACCGAACGTGTCGGCTGCCTGCAGCCATGAATACAGCATGTTGTTGGCATCGCCGATCCAGGCCACCGTCTTGCCTTCGATCGGGCCGCGATGCTCGATGAAGGTGAAGACATCGGCCAGCACCTGGCACGGATGATGTTCGTTGGTCAGGCCGTTGATCACCGGCACCCGCGAGTGGCTGGCGAAGCGTTCGATGATGTCCTGGCCGAAGGTGCGGATCATGATGATGTCGCACATGCGGGACATCACCTGGCCGGCATCTTCGACCGGTTCGCCACGGCCGAGCTGACTGTCGCGGGTGTTGAGATAGATCGCGGCGCCGCCGAGCTGGTGCATGCCGGCTTCGAAGGACAGACGGGTGCGGGTGGAATTCTTTTCGAAGACCATCACCAGCGTGCGGTCCACCAGCGGATGGTAGGGCTCGTAATTCTTGAACTTCTGCTTGATGACGTGCGTGCGCTCGATCACATGCTCGAACTCGTCGCGCGTGAAGTCGGAAAATTGCAGGAAGTGTTTGATAGCCATAAATGAAAACGGCAGCGGGTTGAACCGGCTGCCGAAGTAGCGACGCCTTTCAGTGAAGCCAGGCCCCGAAACGCAAAAGCCGGCACATCACACTGGCCTGACCTGTACGCCCGAAGGTGGCGGAGCCTGTTGATTATAAGGGATTTTCCTGTGTCTGAGCAGCCATGCGCATGCCGCGATTGGCACGTATCAACGACGCTCGCAGGGTGGGCCAGGCGCTTCGGGCCAGTGGAAGCATGCTTGAGCGACGCGCATTGCTTGCCGATGAATCGACCGGAAATTTGTGCGACACCATGTTCTCCAGACCCAAGCAAGGCGGCAGTTGTCGCCTGTCAATCCGAAAAAAGGGTCGGTCTATAAAATGTCAATTCGATAAGAAAAATCCTCCCGGCAGTTGACTTCTCAAGGGGCGTATTCGTGTCGGGGAGCATAGAGGCGCTCGATACGTGGCGTACGTCGCGTACGTCACCTACGCCATGTACGCCATGTACGCCACGTACCCTACACACGCTTTTCTTGGGGAGGCGAGACGCTGCTCTATCACCTTCATTTACCGGACTGACAAATACCATGAAGCGGATTTCGACTTTATTTGGCTGCGGTAATCCCGCGTATGGCGCCGTTGATGCACCTGGCGCACCAGCCGCACCGGATGCGGGAGGTCGGGCCCGGCCAGGCGCGCGCACTCCGGTGGCCGTACCTGCCGGCATCGATGGGTTTCCGCTCAGCGCAAACGAGCTCGCGGAGGCCATGCGGTTGCAGACACAGCATGATTCCCGCCAGCCGCGTAATCGGGCGACTGCCTCCAATGGCGTCGTCATCACGCCGGAAAGCGCCATCGGCTTTCCGCTGGGCGACAATGCATTCGCCGAAGCCATGCAATTGCAGGTTCAGTTCGATTCCCGCCAATCTGCGGTAGCAGGAACTGCACAAACCGCACGAACCGCTGCGCCATCGCGTCCTGTGCCGGGCATGAATACGACTGTCGCGCGCGATCCGGCGCGGCGTCGGGACGCACCCGCGAAGGTGCACTGCACACCGATGGCAAACGCGCATACCGTTCGCGCCATCGCTGGTAAAACGCCGCCGAGCACTCGCGTGCGTGGTATCGCAGGCTGGACGGCGGAGGCGACCGGGCGCGCGACTGGCAAGGCGGCCGACGCAAAGGCATTCCGGACGTTCCTTGACCGCTTGCAGGGCAATAACGACACGATGGCGCCGGCGGAATTTACCAACTGGACATTCCGACCGGCATTCGTCTTCCGCGTCGATGCCTTGCTCGACGCGATGGAGACCTCACCGACGTTGCGCGCAACCTGCCTCATGACCGCGGCCGATGCGACCGATTCCTGCGGCGACCGGATCGGGCTGGCGCTCAACGACATGGAAGTCGCGCGCATCAACGATGATGCGATCCAGGGCAGATACAGCGATGCCGCGTTGTTCACGCTCGGCCGGGGGCTGTACCGGCTGGATTTACTGGAAGGTGTGGTCACTGACGCGCTCACCAACCGGGAGACGACGGGACGCAAAACAGACCCGGTCGAAATCAGGCTGGCCTATCAGACGCAACTCGCGTCCCGCCTCGACTTGCCGGGCGTGTCGCATGCGATGCTGCACCTGAGCGAAGCGCACCTCAAACCGCACGATCTCGACAACGCCGCCGCCACCGTACTGCGCACCGAAGCAGCTACTGGCGGAATCAATTTCCTCGCGCAGTGGCATCCCTGGCAAGAAGCGATGAAACGGCGTAATCCGCAATCGTTTGCGCTCGTCGAGCGGTCCATCGAAGCCCAGCAGGAGGCTTTTGCGGTACTGCCCGATAGTCTTCCAAGTCAGGTCCAGCGTTCTCTCTACGACGAACTCGCGAACAGAAAGAAAGCGGAAATCGAGAATTTCACGAAAACAGAAACCGTGAAGTTCCTGTCGGAGAACGAGTCGCTGTTACAAGGCTAGGCCATGAACGCGGAACGATGCGCTGCCGTTCCATGACTTCAATACAGCGTCTGCTCCGATTCATGCTTGAGCTGCAGATACAGCGCATGCCGCATCGGCGCGATCGCGCCGGATGCAACCGCGCCGCGGATCGCGCATTCCGGCTCGTTCGAGTGGTGGCAGTTGTAGTACTTGCACTTGCCGAGATACGGTGCGAATTCCGGGAAGGCGCGTTCCAGCATGCCCTCGGTCAAGTGGAACAGGCCGAATTCCTGGAAGCCGGGTGAATCGATGATGCTGGTCTGGCCGTCGATGGCGTACAGGCGGGTGAAGGTGGTGGTGTGCTTGCCGGTGTCGAGCGCTGCCGAAATTTCGCGCACCGCAATGTCGGCGTCCGGCACCAACAGGTTGATCAGTGACGACTTGCCCATTCCGGACTGACCGATCAGGATCGTCGATTCGCCGGCCAGCAGCGGGCCCAGTGTCGCGCACGCAGCTTCCGGCGCGGTGCGGGCCGAGACCTCGTGGATCGGGTAGCCGAGCGCGGCGTACGCTTGCAGGCGTTCACGCGTGCGCGCCAGGGAGGCAGTGACGTCGACCTTGTTGAGCACGATATGGGCACGGACGCCGGCGGCTTCGGCGGCGACCAGTGCGCGCGAGATCAGGTCGTCGGCGAAACCAGGTTCGGTTGCCACCACGATGAACAGTTGCGTGACGTTCGCAGCCAGCAACTTTGACTTGTACTGGTCGGAGCGGTACAGCAGCGTTGCCCGGTCACCGATCGATTCGATCACGCCCTGGTTCTCGGAGGTCATCTGCAGGTGGATGCTGTCACCGACCGCGATATCGCTTTTCTTGCCGCGCGTGACGCATTGCAGCCGGACCCCGTCGGCGAGCGCCAGGTAATGGCGGCCATGGGCAGCGATGACAGTGGCGGTGACGGTTGCGCCCGGGTGGCGGCCGCCTGCGCCGGTTCCCGAAGCGGGCGTGCGCAAGGGAGACAGTTTTGCCATGCCGCGCGTCAGGAAAACGACTGCTGGAAGATGGCGTTGACCTTGGCGGCGCAAATGAAGTCGTTGATCGACACCCCACCCTTGCCACCGTCGACGCTGTGGGTGTCGAAGCGCACCACGCACCGGTTGTAGGTCACGACCAGTTCCGGATGATGGTCTTCGGCGTGCACGACGTAGGCAATGGCGTTGATGAAAGCGAGCGTTTCGTAGTAATCCTTGAAATCGAAGGTGCGCACGATACGCTTGCCATCCTGTTGCCAGCCTTCGATTGCCGGCAGTTGCGCCGCGACCTCATCGGCCGGCATGGCATCCCGTTCGGGCTTGCATTTGCGTTCCAGCAGTTCTGCAGTGGTCAGCATCATGGTCATCCTGGTCTCAGTGCGCCGGACGCAATGCGCCGGGCGTGTGCGACGTCAGCTTGCGAATCCGCACCGACGCCGGCGGATGCGAGTCGTAGAACGCCGAGTGCAGCGGGTCTGGCGTCAGTGTCGAGGCATTGTCTTCATACAGCTTCACCAAGGCCGAAACCAGATCGTCGGCGCGGGTATGCATCGCCGCGAAGGCATCGGCTTCGAACTCGTGCTTGCGCGAGCCGATCGAGGTCAGCGGCGAGAGCAGGAACGTAAACACCGGCAGCACCAGCATGAACAGGATCAGCGCCATTGCGTCGTTGCTGGCAACCACCATCGGATCGACGCCGAGTCCGGTATAGAACCAGGTCTGGGTCTTGAGAAAGCCGAGCAGCGCCAGGAAGCCGAGCGAAATCCCGAACATCATCAGGATGCGCTTGACGATGTGCTTGAGCTTGAAGTGGCCGAGTTCGTGGGCCAGCACGGCTTCGATCTCTTCCGGCGCCAGGCGCGCGAGCAGGGTATCGAAGAACACGATCCGCTTGGCGGCGCCGAATCCGGAAAAATAGGCATTGCCGTGCGCGCTGCGCTTGGAGCCGTCCATCACGAACAGACCTTGGGAGGCGAAGCCGACCCGGCCCATCAGGTTTTCGATCCGGCTTTGCAGCGAGGCGTCGGCCAGCGGCGTGAACTTGTTGAACAGCGGTGCGATCACGGTCGGATACAGCACCAGCATCGCCAGCTGGAATGCAGAAAACACGATCCACGCATACAACCACCACAGGTCGCCGGATTTTTCCATCAGGGTCAACACCACCCAGATCAGCGGCAAACCGATCACCGCGCCGATCAGCGCATTCTTGAGCATGTCTGTTGCGAACAGCTGCAGCGACATCTTGTTGAAGCCGAAGCGCGCCTCCAGCACGAATTGCCGGTAGTAATCGAAGGGCAGGTCGATTGCGCCGGAGATCAGCGTGAACGCCACCAGCAGACTGATCTGGTAAGCCATCCCAGGACCAGTGCGAGCGAACACCGCGACCGCCAGTGCCTGCAGGCCGCCCAGCAAAGTAAATCCGATCAGCACGGCGCTGCTCACCAGCAGCATGAAGAGGCTGAATTTCGTCTTGGCGATGGTGTAGTCGGCGGCTTTCTGGTGTGCGGCAAGCGGGATCTTGCTGGCAAACTCAGGCGGTACGTTTGCCCGATGCGCGAGAATATGCCGGATGTGGCGCGACCCGAGCCAGAAACGGACCGCCAGCGTCAGGATCAGCAAACCGATGAACAAATTCGAAAACGCGAGTGAATACATGCTTTGCCTGTGAGAAAATGGCGCCTTGCGATCAGCGGCTTCGAGGAAAACGATTATGTCACAACCTTCTGCATCAGATGCTTCACCCGCCGTGCCGGTTCGCCCGAACGATTTCAACCTGGTATGGGTCGATATGGAGATGACCGGACTCGATCCGGACACCGACCGCATCATTGAAGTGGCGGTGGTCGTTACCGATTCGGAACTCAACATCCTGGGCGAAGGCCCGGTGTTCGCGATCCACCAGCCGGCCGAAATCATGGATGGCATGGATGCCTGGAACAAGGGTACGCATGGCCGCTCCGGCCTGATCGAGCGGGTGCGCGATTCGACCGTCACCGAAGCGGCGGCAGAGGAAGCACTGATCGCATGGTTGAAACAGTTCGTCGGTAATGGCAAGTCGCCGATGTGCGGCAACACGATTTGCCAGGATCGGCGCTTCATGGTGCGCGGCATGCCCAAACTGGAAGCCTTCTTCCATTACCGCAACCTCGATGTCTCCACGCTCAAGGAACTGTGCAAGCGCTGGAAACCGGAAATCGCCAACGGTTTCAAGAAGCACCAGAAGCACACGGCGCTGGCCGATATCATCGAATCGATCGAAGAGCTGCGCTACTACCGAGAGCATTTCATCAGGGCATAGTGTCTGCGGGCGACTGACAAAACGCCGTTAGCTGTCCGGCTTCTGGCAGGCGTACTGTTCACCCAACCGCGTGTGAACGGCATGGCGCGCAGTGCGACAACTTGCCGTTCAGTGCAGGATCGGCGGCGCGCCGCAGCACTTCTTGAATTTCTTGCCGCTGCCGCAGGCGCAGTCGTCGTTGCGGCCGGGTTTCGGTTCCGCGCGCTGCACGGTTGCGACCGGCGATTTTCGTAGTGGCAGCCAGTACCGGTATATCTCCGGGATCGCTGCTTCGATTTCGACCGTCAGCTTGTGGCACTTGAGCGGCGTGTCGACCAGCGTCATTTCCTCTTCCTCGATTTCTTCCGCGCCCAGCAGATAGATCGGACGCATGAGCGGTGCGATCGGCGAACGCCAGATCGGCTCCCACGCATCTGCCCGCAGGTCGATGCCTGACCAGAATCCCCAGGCCCACGCTTCACCGTCGAGCACCGCGCGGCCCTCGTCTTCGTATTCGCAGAACAGCGGTTCGAAATCCTTCGGCGCGACCTCCATCGTGATCGCGATCTCGTTCATGAAGCGCGAGATCAGGCCGACGATGCGTTCGAATTCCTTTTCCGTCTTGAAGGTCGGCGCCTGCTTGCCGGCTGCGCCCCACACATTCGGCAGCCACTCCGACAGCGGGATCACTTCCGGTCCGATCACCAGCGCCGTCAGGTAGCCGTGCAGGGAATCCATCGTCATGCCGTCGTCGGCGCAGCGGTCCGAGAGCAGGAACTTGTCGAGCTCGTTGAACTCCTTGTCGGACAGGGGCTGATCGAGATGCATGATGGTCTTTCGGCTAGGCTGTGTTTGGCTTGCTGGCGGTTGCGCGCAGTGTAACGCGTGGTGCGACACCGTACAATGATGGCATGACCGATTCCACCGATATGGCAGTACCCAGTTTCAGCAACCTCTCGCCCGAGCTGGTACTCGATGCGCTCGACGCGGTCGGTATCCGTGGCGACGGGCGGCTGCTGGCGCTCAACAGCTATGAAAACCGGGTGTACCAGGTGTGGCGCGACGATGCGCCGCCATTGGTGGCGAAGTTCTACCGGCCGGCACGCTGGAGCGATGCACAGATCCTGGAAGAACATGCGTTCGTGGCGGCCCTGGTCGAACACGAACTGCCGGTGGTGCCGGCAATCGCGCTGGCCGACGGCGCCACGCTGCAGACATTTGCCGGGTTTCGTTTTGCGGTGTTCGAGCGGCACGGCGGAAGGGCGCCGGAGCTGGAGCAGCCCGGTACGCTCGAATGGCTCGGCCGCTTCATCGGACGGATTCATGCAATCGGCGCGATCAAGCCCTTCGCGGTGCGGCCGGCGCTCGATATCGCAACCTTTGGCGAAGACCCGCGCGACTATCTGACGTCGCATGACTTCGTGCCGCCGGAATTATGCAGCGCATATTTCAGCGTGCTGGAGCAGGCGTTGGATGGCGTGCGGCGCTGCTTCGATCGCGCCGGCGACGTGACGGCGATCCGCCTGCATGGCGACTGCCATTGCGGCAACGTGCTGTGGACCGATGCGGGGCCACATTTCGTCGACTTCGACGACAGCCGGATGGGCCCGGCGATCCAGGACCTGTGGATGCTGCTGTCGGGTGAACGCAGCGACCGGGTGCGGCAACTGGCAGACCTGCTGGCGGGCTATGAAGACTTCCATGATTTCGATGTGCGTGAACTGCACCTCGTCGAAGGCCTGCGCACGCTGCGCCTGATTCATTACGCCGCGTGGCTGGCGCGCCGCTGGGACGATCCGGCGTTTCCAGCAGCATTCCCGTGGTTTAACACGCAACGCTACTGGCAGGACCGGATTCTCGAATTGCGGGAACAGGTGTCGCTGATGGATGAAGCGCCGTTGTGGGCTGCCTGAGGTCTCGACATCGACCGTCTTGTCGACGCTGGTTTTGCGCTTGGTTTTGACTATGTTTCTGAGCCCGGCCCGCCGTCAGACTTTCTGCGCATCCTTCGCCAGTGCATCGAGTGCCGCGATCTGCAGTTCCGGCGACGCTGGGCCGGTCGAGACCAGCACGGCGCGGGTGATCGCGTCGTCGCGCCGGTCGCGGCCGAAGTAGCCGAGCAGGTAGTCGCCGTTGTCGACGCCGGCCGCACCGCGCTGGTCGGCATGCGGCAACCGGCGCACGTACCAGACCGCGTAGCCGTTCGACTCTTCGCAGCAGTACACCTCGACACTGTGACGCGGACCGAGCGGATGCAGTTCGGGATCGGTCTGCCACACGGTGCAGCGCCAAAGGTGGTTGCGTTTAGCATCGGGACGCGTGTCGTCGGGTGGCGAAGCGGGGATTTTCTGATTCATTCTGGATGTCCTGGTGGTGATCCGGTAGCGACGTGGTAGTGATGTTGCGGTGGTCTGGCAGGCGTCGTATCTGATCGCTCGAGACTATCCGCAGGGCTATGAGCGGCTGCTAGGCGCTTGACGGTGACGCGGCCGGCTGAGACGCGATGGGCAGTGACGCGGTTGGCGGCAACGCGCTGCGGTCGATGCGCCGGGTCAGGATGATCGAGGTCGACGTCGTGCGCACGCCTTCGGTGGTGCCGATCTGGTCGAGCAGGCGGTCCAGCTCGGCCGTCGAACGGCAGCTCAGTTCAACCATGTAATCGACGCTGCCGCTGACGGCGCACAGCATGCCGACCTGCGGCATTTTCTGCAGTTGCGCCACGAAGCGCGCACTGCTGCGCGGATCGATCGTCACGCCGACGTAGGCGCCGACGGCCGGTTCATAGGCGCCGGCATGCATGCGCACGCCGTAGCCGGCGGTCACGCCGCGTTTTTCCAGCGCGGCGATGCGGGCAATCGCGGTCGTGCGCGCAATCGAGAGCTGGCGCGCGATGGTGGCGACCGGTATCCGGGCGTTGTCCATCAGCAGTGCAATGATCCGGTTATCGGTTTCATCGAGGGTCATGGCAATTCCAGAGGGCGCTTCGGTCGGATCCTGCAATATGTCTTTTACGATATGCAAAGTGTAGCATGATCCTGCAGTATGGCAGCACTTTACGCGCTATTATCTGACAGCGCTCACTTCTATACTTTCCGGGAAGCAGCGACATTCGTCGCCTGCAGGGGTTGCCGACACGCCGCGACTCCGCCTCCTGAAAGGCATGATGATGCAAACCCGACTCGTTCTCCTGGGCGCCGGCAAGATCGGCGAAGCGATCCTGAACCTGCTGTCGCATACCGGCGATTATGCGATCACGGTCGCCGATGCCGATCCGGAGCGCCTCGCGCAGGTGGACCGGATGGCGTTTGCCGGCGTCACCACGCGACTGGCCGACGTCGCCGATCCGGCCGTCCTCGCCACCCTGATCGACGGCCACGACGTGACCCTGTCGGCCTGTCCGTATTTCCTGACGCCGGCGATCGCCGCCGCCGCGCGCGCGGCCGGCTCCCACTATTTTGACCTGACCGAAGATGTCGGCAGCACCCGCATCGTCAAGCAACTGGCCGCCGATGCCGACACGGCCTTCGTGCCGCAATGCGGCCTGGCGCCAGGCTTCATTTCCATTGTTGCCAATGATCTGGCCAGCCGCTTCGACAGCCTGCGCGACGTGCAGATGCGGGTCGGCGCGCTACCCACCTATCCGAGCAATGCACTGAAATACAACCTGACGTGGAGTACCGACGGCTTGATCAATGAATACTGCAACAGCTGCGAAGCGATCGTCGACGGTCAGTTGCGTGAAACGTCGCCGCTGGAGGAAATCGAGCATTTTTCGCTCGACGGCATCGACTACGAAGCTTTCAACACGTCGGGCGGACTCGGCACGCTGTGCGACAGCCTGGCCGGCAAGGTCGCCAACCTGAACTACAAGACGGTGCGCTATCCGGGCCACCGCGACATCGTCAAGATGCTGGTGCGCGACCTGCAGCTCGGTCAGCCCGAGCGCCGCCACATCCTCAAGGAAGTTCTCGAGGCCTCGATCCCGATCACTCGCCAGGATGTGGTGCTGGTCTTCGTGAGTGTCTGCGGCATGCGCGGCGGTCGTCTGGAGCAGGAGAGCTACGCCAAGAAGATTTACAGCCAGACCGTCAACGGCGAGCTGATGTCGGCGATCCAGCTGACCACGGCCGCCGGGATCTGCGCCATGGTCGATCTGCTGGTCCATGGCAGCCTGCCACAGCGCGGGCTGGTGCGGCAGGAAGACACGCCGCTGGCAAGTTTCCTGGAGAACCGGTTCGGACGGCATTATGCGTAACGCAACATAAGGAATCCGCAGCGCGCTACGATGCAACGAAATCGGCTTGAAAAAGAAATTCTTGTTCGGCCGGAAAACCAGTAGATTCGCAGGGCAGGGCGGCAACCCCCCTTTTCCTTTGCCTGCCCACTCTGGAGAACCGCATGACGCAACCGACGCAGGACATCCGCAGCGAAACACTGGCACTGGTCAAGGCACAGGCCGGCGATGCATTCGATACCGCGCCGCAGCAAGTGGCGCTGATCGACACCTGGCTCGCCTCGCTGGAAACGGAAGACCTGGCCGACGTTCATGCGCCCAGCCTGGCATCGATCCTGTGGGACGGGTTTGCAGCGGCGAGCGGTTCGGCGGCGCAGGGTTGTCAGGTGGTGCCGCTGCGCTATGCGGACGGTCATGGTGGCTGGGCCTCGGCGCTGCTGGTGCATAACCCGGACATGCCGTTCCTGGTGGACTCGATCGTCATGGCGATGCGCCGCCTGCAGATCGCATCGCATGCCGTGCTCAACGCCGTGCTGGCGGTGCGCCGCGACGCGGATGGCGGGATCGTCGAGGTCGGCCGGGCGCGCACCGGCGGAGAAGGTCTGGAGTCGTTTGTTTTGTGCCTGCTGCAGGAAGAGCTGTCGCAGAGCCGTCAGGCCGCGCTGAACGCTGCCGTGCGGATGGTGGCCGGCGATGCTGCCGCGGTACGGCGCGACAGCTATGCGATCCACAGCGCCCTGACAGCCGTTGCCGGCCTGGCGGGCCGGCGCGCGGTGCACGGCGAGGGTGGCGACGATGCGCGCGAGACCGCCGCCTTCCTCGAATGGGCGATCGAGGGCGGCTTCGAAGTCTTCGGCTATGCCTTCTACCGCGCGATTCCCGGCACCCGCGAGCTGACGCGCGATCTCACCAGCCGCATTGGCGTCCTGCGCGATACCAGCCATCCGGTATACGACCGTTGCCTGGCCGGCATTCCGGGCGAATATGACACGCTGTCCGCACGCGCCAACACGTTGTCGGTGGTCAAGGCCGATGTTGAATCGACCCTGCACCGCGACCAGCATCTCGACTTCATCGGCGTGCGCGAGACCAACGACGCCGGGGTCATCATCGGCGAGCACTGCTTCATCGGTCTGTTCTCGCGCGCCGCCAGCCTGACGCCGCTGGCCCAGCTGCCGTTCGTGCGCGGCCGGATCGCACAGGTGCTGCTGCTGGCAGGCGTGCGCAAGGAAGGCTTTCGCGCCGAGAAATTTTTGGAGGTGCTGGAATCCTTGCCCCGCACCGAAGTGTTCGAGTCCGATGCCCGGTTCCTGGCCAACCTCTGCAGCACCGTGGTGGCGCTCTACAAGCAGCCTCGGGCGCGGGTTTTTGCACGGGGCGATGTCTATGGCCGCCACCTCAACCTGCTGGTCTACCTGCCGCGCGAGCGCTACAGCGAAGCACTGTCGGCACGTCTCGCTGCCAGCGTGCGGACCCTGTCCGGCGCGCGCGACGTGCGGGTAGAGACCCTGCTGGCCGACGGTCCGCTGGCGCGGCTGTACCTGATCGCCAGCCACGCGCGCCTGAACATGGCGCTCGATGTGAACATCGAGCAGCCGCTGCTGGCCTCGATCGAAGGCTGGCCCCGTACCTTCGAGGCGTTGGTCGACAGCGGTACCGCTGTCGCCGGCCGGGCGCATATCCGGCAACTTGCCGCCAGCCTGCCCGCCGATTATGTCGCGCGCACCTCGCCGCATGCCGCCTATCGCGACCTGATGGCATTCGAACTACTGGAGGCGACACCGCGCATCCGCGTGCATGTCGATGTCGGCACCTATGGCGCGGTCGAGATCCGGCTGCTCTCCATCGATGCGCCGCCCTCGCTGTCGCGCATCTTGCCGGCATTGCAGAACGCTGGCGTCGCCGTCGATCGCGAACAGACATTTGAAATTGCGGGTCCGGAGCAGGTGCGGTTTTTTGCCACCTGCCTGACGGTGGACGGTCACAGCGCCACCCGGCTGGCGCAGGCACCGGTCGCGGATGCGGCACGGGAACTGTTTGAACTGCTGCTGAACGACGAAGCCGAAGACGGCCGGATGAATGCGCTGGTGCTGGAAGCCGGCCTGCGCACGCGGGAGGTCCAGGTCATCCGTGCCTATGCCAGCTACTGGCGCCAGGCCGGCTGCCGCTTCAGCCTGCGCTACATCGCCGATTGCCTCAAGCGGGCGCCGGACGCAGTGCGCACGCTGGTCCACGGTTTCTCGCAGCGGTTCGATCCGGCTGCGTCCGACGCATCGCGCGCTGCCGGTACCGCGCTACTGGACGCCGCCCGCAACGACCTGACTGCACTCCAGCATGCCGACACCGAAGATATCCTCAGGAGCCTGGCCGACCTGATGCTGGCCACGCTGCGCACCTCGTATTTTCAGAGCAAGCAGATCGGCGACACGATTCTTTTCAAGTTCGACAGCAGCACGCTGGCGCTGTTGCCGCAGCCGCGACCCTACCGGGAACTGTTCGTGTTTTCCCGTCGCTTCGAAGGCGTGCACCTGCGCGGCGGGCCGGTGGCGCGCGGTGGCCTGCGCTGGTCCGACCGGATGGAGGATTACCGTACCGAAGTGCTCGGCCTGGTCAAGGCACAGATGGTCAAGAACGCCGTGATCGTACCGGCCGGGGCCAAGGGCGGTTTCGTCTGCAAGCTGCTGCCCAAGGATGCGACCCGCGAAGTGATGGCGGCCGAAGGCGAGGCGGGGTACCGGCTCTTCATCGCCGGACTGCTGGACATGACAGACAACCGCCTCGGCGGACAGATCGTCGCGCCGCAGGAAACCTTTTGCTACGACCCGGCCGATCCTTACCTGGTGGTGGCTGCCGACAAGGGCACGGCTACTTTTTCCGATATTGCCAACGGCATCGCCGTGGCACGCGGTTTCTGGCTCGGCGATGCCTTCGCCTCCGGCGGCTCGAACGGCTACGACCACAAGAAGCTCGGCATCACCGCAAAGGGCGCGTGGGAAGCCGTCAAGCGGCATTTCTTCGAGCTCGGTCACGACCTCGCGACCACGCCGATCAGCATGACCGGCGTCGGTGACATGTCCGGCGACGTCTTCGGCAACGGCCTGCTCCTGTCACACCAGGTCAAGCTCATTGCCGCATTCGATCATCGCCACATCTTCATCGATCCCACGCCTGACACGGCGCGCTCGTTTGCGGAGCGGCAGCGCCTGTTCGCCCTGCCGCGCAGTTCGTGGGACGACTATGACAAGGCGCTGATCTCGGCCGGCGGCGGCGTCTGGCCGCGCAGCGTGCGCACGATCGCCTTGTCGCCGCAGATGCAGGCCGCACTCGGCACCGACGTCATGACTGCCACGCCGGAAGAACTGCTGCACCTGATCCTGCTGGCACCGGTCGACCTGTTCTACAACGGCGGCATCGGCACTTACATCAAGGCGTCGTCCGAATCGCATGCGGCGGTCAAGGATCGCGCCAACGACACGATCCGCGCCGATGGCCGGGAGCTGCGCTGCCGGGTGGTCGCAGAGGGTGGCAATCTCGGTGCAACCCAGGCCGGACGGATCGAGTTTGCATTGGCAGGCGGCCGCATCTTCACCGATGCCATTGACAATTCCGCCGGCGTCGATTGCTCCGATCATGAAGTCAACGTCAAGATCTGGCTCGATACCGAGGTCGCTGCCGGCAGCCTCACAGTCGACGCGCGCAACCATGCCCTGACCGCCATCACCGGCGATATCGAAGACCTGGTCCTGCGCGACAACACGCTGCAGACGCACCTGCTGGCGCGCGAAGACCAGGCGCAGGCGGACATCGCCAGCCGCAGCGGTTACGCGGCGCTGATCGGCCGCCTGGAAGCGGAGCAGGTCATCTCGCGCCGTCTGGAACAATTGCCTGACGCGTCCGAACTGGCGCGCCGCGACGCCGAGGGGGTGGGATTGACCGCGCCCGAACTGGCGGTCGTGATGGCGCATGTGAAGAACCACTACAAGCGCTTGCTGGCGGCACTGCCGTTGACCGGCTACGAATGGTCGCGCAGCCTGCTGGCGCCGTATTTTCCGGCGGCGCTGGTGGCGAGCCGCGATCCGTTGGACCATCCGTTGGCCAATGCGATTCTCGCAACCGTATTGGCCAACGAGGCGATCAATCGCTGCGGTCCTCTCATGATCGGCGCGCTCGCCGCGCGGCATGCGGTCGACGAGACCGCTGTGTTGCTGGCGTGGGCGCGCGGCTGGGCGGCGTTACAGCTGGGCCGGCTGTTTGAGGTGCTCGATGCACATGCATTGCGGGTCACGCCGGCGGCGTCGCGGGAACGCGATCTGCATGCGCGCGCGCTGCAGGCCGCGGTGGTCGCGGGCGTGCTGTCGATGCCCGAACCGATCGACGGTGAAGGCGCCTCATCGGCCACGCTGGCAAACCTGGCGCAGCTGACGCACCTGTTCGACGACGGCCAGCAGTTTGCTCCGTGGCGCACATCCTCGAGCGTCCCGGCCGACGATGCCTTCGCCGTCGCCAGCCAGACCGTCGACGGCATCGAGTCGATTGCCGATTTCCTGTTTTCCGCCCTGGCAGTGGATCGGCCGGCATCGATGTCGCTGCCGACGCTGCTGCAGGTCGGTGTCGAAGTGCGGCGTCGTACCGGTATCGATGCGCTGGAACAGTCGCTCATGCATGCCGCCGCCAGCCCGGCGCAACAGGCATTGCGTGGGCATGCGCTGCAGGTATTGCGACGCGCGCAGCAAGCTCTGCTCAATCGCGTCTTGCAGGAAATCGCACCCGTGCCAGCGGGCGACCCGGAAACCGGGCGCAAGCTCGACGCCCGGGTAGCCTTGTTGCCTGGCGCCGAGACCAGCACTGTCACCGCAGATGTCGACACGGCGATCCTGCGCGCATGGACGCTGTCCGAGGCAATTCTGACAACATCCTGAGGCTGGTGTGTGGCAGCGGGACGTTGAGCAGATTGCAAAGCGCCGATCTGAAAGCGGTTTTGCCGTCTTATCGCCGGCTTTGCAGGATGCCCTCCGCCTGATAATTGGCTCCAGGAAGCGCCATCCGCTCTTGTTGTGAGACGGGTGGTGCACGGATACCCAGGAGAGCCAGCATGCAGTCGCACAATTCATCAGACCGAGCCGATTTCCAGCCTGCCGGGCTCACGCGCGGCGACGACGATTGCCTCGACGAGCGCGACCTGAACGGTAGGCCGAAGCGCGATGGCGCGCGTATCAACCTCGATCTGAAATCGATCCGGGCCGCGATCAATCGGGTCGAGGCTGAAGCCAAGGCGACGCTCGCCGCCGAAAGCCGCGCCCGCGCCGAAGCCCGTGCCCGCGCCATCGCCGAAGATGCCAGCGCCAGCGACGCCCGCGCCACCGAAGCCGCACACGCGCAATCGCGCCAGTCCGAGCAGGCCATCGCCGACAGCCGCGCCCGCCTGGAAGTGGAACAACAGGCGCGCGCCGACAGCACTGCGCGGCAGGCCGCCGCCGCGCAAGATATTGCGCAATTGCGGAGCCAGCTTTCCGACCCGGTTGCCGGTATTGATCCCGATCCTGATGCTGATCCTGATCCTGATGTCAAAGCAGCCGGGCAGGCCGCGCGTCGCCAGGCAAGCGCGCAACGTCTGCTGGATGCGGCCCGCCAGGGTCGCGCGAATGCGGACACGGCCAGTCCTGGTACCCGGGCGATCACGGCGCCGGCAGCACAGGCACCCGCACCGATTGCCGTGGCAACAGCGCCGGAGTCAGTCCCGATTGCTACCCCTGCCGATGCATCTTTCAGGCCCTTCGCCGCGATCGAACGCGAACAACAAGCTGCCGCCGCAAGCCGCGCCGCATCCGAACAACGCGCGATGGCCGCACTCGAAGCGCGTCTGCAGGCCGAGCTGGAACTGAACGACGCCGCCCTGCGCCGCGAACAGGTCGAAGGCATGGCCGGCTCCGCTGCCCGCGCCCGGTGCGATGCCGAAGAGCGCATCCGTCTGGCATGTGAAGTCCGGCTGCAGGCGGAACGCAAATTGCAATCAGCAGCCATGGCCAGGGTGGAAGCAGAACAGCATGCCGAAGCGCAGGCCCGCGCCCGGGTCGTGATCGAAGCACACGCCGCCCACGAAGCCCAGCTGCGCGCTGCCGCCGAACAGCAGGCTGCCGAAGCCGCGCGCCAGCGGATCGATGCCGAACAACAGGCCGTCGCCCTCGCCGCATCGCGGCAGCAGCACGAAAACGCCGCGGCCGCGATGGCGCAGGCACGCAACGCCGCCGAACAGGACGCGCTGGCGACCCTTGCCGAGCATGCGGAATTGCAGCGCCTGGCTGCCGGTAACGCCACACTGAAGGCGCAGCACGCCGCCAGCCTTGCCCAAGCCGAACGCGAACACGCAGCCGCCGAAGCGGCGGCAGTCGACGCCTTGCAGGTGCGGGTTGCCAGTGAAGTCGCGGCGCGCAAGGCCGCCAGCGAACGCGCCGCCGCCGAGCGCCGCACTACTGCGTTGCTGCAGTCGCAGGCCGAAGCCGAACAGGCGGCGCTGCGCGCCAAAGAATCCGAGGAAGCTGCGGTCCAGGCCGCCCTGATCATCACGAATCGTGAAACCGCGCTGACGCTGCAACGTGCGCAGGATGCAGCAGATCGGGCGCGCGACCTGGAAGCCCTCGCGGAAATGGAACAGGCGCGGGCGGACGCGGAGCAGCAGACCTGGCATGCGATTCAGGCACGGCTCGATATCGAACGAGAAAATGCCGCTGCCGTCGAGCGCACGCTGCAACTGGCGAATGAACAGCTCGCTGCCCAGGAAGCGATCCATCATGCAAGCGCGGCCCGGCTCGAAGCACAGCAAGCGCAGCTGGCCGCAGTGCGCGAACAGGAACAGGTCGAGACGACGCTCCGAAGCGCGCAGGAAGCCGAAGCCACCGCTGCCCGGCATGCGCTGGCGCAGGCCGCCGAACGCGCCGAACTGCAGCGGCTTGCCGCGCAGACCGCGTTGCAGACAGCACGCGAAGCGGTGGAATTGACGCAAGTCGAGCGCGCCCGTGTCAGCGCCGAGCAGGACGCGCTGGCAGCAGTGCTGGCCAAGCTGCGTGTCGAGCAAAGTGTCTGCAATGCCGCGCAAGCACGCGCCCAGGCAGATGAAAGCTATGCACAAGTCTTGCGCGAGAGGGAGCACGCGGAAAACGCGCAACAGGCAGCCACCGAGGCATTGCGCGAGGCCGAAGAAGCGCACTGCCTGCTCTTGGCCGAACAGGCCGAGGCGGCACGGGAAGCCGAGCGCGCCAGCGCCGCCGCCGCTGCTGCCGATGCCGAACGTCATGCCGTGGCCTGCGCCGTGCTGCAACAGGCCGAGCAGCAACGCGAACAGGCGGAAGAAGCATCGTTTCTGGCGATCCAGTCAAAATTGAAAGCCGCGCAGGCAGCGCACGAAGCCGCGCTCGGCCGCACTCGCGCGGCCGAGGCGATGCGCGCCCTGGCGCAGCAGCGACTGGCGCTGGAAGCCGAAGCGCAGGCAGCAAGCCAGACCGAACTAGCTGCCGAACGAAATGCGCTGATGCAGGTGCAGATTCAGGCTGAAGCACAACAGGCCGCCGCCCTGATCGCGCTCGAACGCGCCGAGGCTGCCCAGGCATTGGCAGAAGCGGAGAAGCAACGCGCTGCCAACGAACTCCAGGCAGTCCAGGCGGTGCAGGAAAAGCAAAGAATCGCCCAGCAACGCGCTCGCACCAATCAACAGGTTGCGCAAGCGATGCTGGAAAAAGCTGATGCCGAACAAGCGGCCCTGGCGTTGGCGAAGGAGGAGCTGGCCTCGTTACAAGCCTGCACGCTCGAAATCCAGAAGGCCGCTGCAGCACGCAAGGCGCAACTGCAATTGGTCCGGCAAAAGGAAGCTGCGGCCAGCGCCGCAGCACGCCAGGAAGAAGGGCGGCTTGCAGCATCACAGGCAGCAGCAGGCACGGATGCAGGCACCGTTGCAGTTGCCCCCGCAAGCGAGGCTGCTGCACTGGTCGATGCACTGATCGAGCGTCTGACCCGGGCTGGTACGGACCCGGCGGAATGGCGTGCGCGCGCGGCAGCGATCCTGGCGGAAACCGGCACGATCACTGCGCCGTTGACGATCGTTGAACGGGCTCCACGTCGGCGCACCGCAGCGGTCGTGTCGATGCTGGCGGCAGCGGCACTGGTGGCGGGTTGTTCCTGGGTCGCATCAGCAGGATTTTCGAAAGACGGTGGTTTCGCTGCCGCCAGCACCATCGCAATGCAGTTGGTGTCCATGGCTTCCCCGGCCCAGGCAGGCACTCTGCCTGCACGCGATCCCATCCTTCAAACAGCACGCAGGCAGTAAGCCTCTTTCTCCGCAACGCCACTTCTGCGGCGTCAAATTTTCACAAACCGCCACACCCCGACCCGATCGGGGTGTGCGCCGTTGCGCGAATTTCTTCACTCATGCGCACGCGCACGCCCAGGTTCTTGACGCTGACGTGTCGAATAGGGCTTACTGCTCCTTGACGAAATGACCCGGTTTGTTCAAACAACAAGGTATTGCGCTACGCCATCCTCCGTGTGGCCTGGCTGTGTACCATGATTTTTTTTCTTTTCATGTGAAACGATGATCAAGGCACCTGCATTCATGTCCGGCCTGTCCGGACGACCGCTGCACGAAACCGCACGCGTGCTTGCCGCCGTGGCCGGCGCTTGCCTGATGATGATGCTGCAACCGGCGCATGCCGATGAGCTAGAGGATGTCACCCGCCTGGTACGGGCAGGCAAGCCAGCCGAGGCGATGGTCCGAATCGATGCCTTTCTGGTAAAGCAACCTCGCGATCTGCAGATGCGATTCGTCAAGGGCGTCGTTCTGACAGAGCAGGGCAAGACTGCCGAGGCGATCACGGTCTTCACGAAGATGACCGAGGACCATCCCGAGTTGCCCGAGCCATACAACAACCTGGCGGTCCTGTTCGCCGCCAGCGGCCAGTACGACAAGGCGCGGGCGGCGCTCGACATGGCGATCCGCACCAACCCGAGTTATGCAACCGCGTATGAAAATCTGGGCGACGTGCACGCCCGTCTTGCCAGTCAGGCTTACGACAAGGCACTGCAGCTCGATTCGGCGAACAGCCACGCAAAGTCGAAGCTGACCCTGCTGAAGACGCTCGCGGTCAATGGCGCCAATCAGAACGGTGGCGGGAGGGTGGTGGTCAATCCCGTAGCATCTGCAACTCCAGCCGCAACCGCAGCCGCAACCGCAGCCGCCATCGCAGCGGCGACCGCGGCAGCCGGCGCGCAAGTGACCAGCAAGAACGACATTGCGCCGCCTGCAATCGGTGCGCCGCCGGCGATTGTCGCACCTGCTGTTGTCGCTACGCCTGCCGCAATCGGTGCACCACCGGCAATTGCGATTCCGACGGTGGTGGCCACCAAACCTGAACCATCGAAGCCGTCTGCTGCGGTACCAGCCACGACGACGGCGCCCAAGCCGGAGCCGCAAGGAAAACCCGAATCACGGCCACCGCCAAAACTTGCAGCCGTCGTGGTCCCGGTCTCTGCCGCAGAAGTCAAACAGGCATCGACGCCGACTGTCCCAGGCCGCGAACGCGACGAGGTGCTGGCAGCGGTCAATGACTGGGCCGACGCCTGGAGCGCGCAGGACATGAAGCGCTACCTGGGTCACTATGCGTCGGATTTCGAGACACCGAAGGGCGAGCCACGCAAGACCTGGGCCGATGAACGCACCTCACGCATCGTCGGCAAAGGCCGCATCAGCGTCAAGGTCGATTCGCCGCAGGTCAGCATCAGCAGCAGCACCGCGACGGTGAAGTTCCGTCAGGTGTATTCCTCGGATCAGCTGCAGGCCGATAGCCGCAAGATCCTGGTGTTGACCCGGCAGGGCACGACCTGGCAGATCCGCCAGGAGCGGACGGGTACCTGATGTTCACGGCCGTAATCGGTTACGACGCCGGCTGGCGAGTCACGCCCCTGTTGTGCGCTGGCGTGCTGGCCGTGGGGATGGCGCTGGCACCGGCCTCGATCGCACAGACGCAGCACGCGACCGCGTCGTCGACGGTACGCAAGCCCAACCCCGATCAGTTGCTGGTGGAGGTCTACAAGGACCTCGCGGCTGATCGCTTGCGCGAAGCCGAAGCCAAGGCCGATGCTCTGGTGGCGGCGTATCCGAATTTCCGGCTTGGCCAGCTGCTTCGCGGCGATCTCCTGATGATGCATACGCGGCCGGTCAGCGGCTTCGGCGAGGCCAGCGGCGCGCCTGCGGATGCGATCCGCAACCTGCGCGAAGAAGCCAAGGTACGACTGAAATCCCTGCGTGAACGGCCGGACCCGGGCCTGCTGCCGCGGGCGATCGTGCAGTTGCGCGACGACCAGAAATTTGCGCTGGTGGTCGATGCGAAGCGCTCGCGCCTGTATGTGTATCAAAACATGGCTGGCGAGCTGAAACTGCTGACCGATTACTACATCAGCCAGGGTAAGCTTGGCGTGAACAAGCTGCGCGAGGGCGACCAGAAAACGCCGCTGGGCGTCTACCAGATCACCAGTCTTCTGGCTGGCGCCCGCCTGCCGGCATTCTATGGCGCGGGCGCCTTGCCGCTCGACTATCCGAACGACTGGGATCGGGTGAACGGCCGCAGCGGTTCCGGCATCTGGCTGCATGGCGTGTCAGCGGAGAGTTACAGCAGACCGCCATTGTCATCCGAGGGATGCGTGGTGCTCACCAATGAAGACCTGGGCAAGCTGCTCGGCTCGATCGAAATTGGCAAGACACCGGTCGTCATCAGCGACAACGTCGAATTCGTGACCAAGGCCGAGCGTGACGGCGAGCGCAGTATGGTGAACCGCCTGCTGGACGCCTGGCGCGCCGATGCGGAGAGTGGCAACCCGACCCGGATCGGCGCGAACTACTCGTCTCATTTCCGCGCCGAACGCGGCGAGGACCTGCGCGGCTGGCTGAGCCGGCACCCGGATTTCGTCACCGGGGGCGCCGGCCTGTCCTATCGATTGCGCAACGTGACGTCGTTTCTCTACCCGGGACGCGAACAGATGCTGGTCACGACCTTCACCCAGGAAGCCGTCGCGCCAAAAGGCATTGCGCCACCGCAGCCGGTGCGCAAGCGCCAGTACTGGGCCTTCGAAGGAAACCGTTGGAAGATCGTTTCGGAGTCGGTGCTGTAGCCTGTCGAACATGGCCTAGCGCGGCACGAAATCGACGGTAACGCGCGGCGCTTTTTTCTTGCCGATTTCGACTTCGGACACATGATCCGAAAAGCCGGGATTGGTGATCCTGATGCTGTGCCTGCCAGCGGCCAGCATCAGCTTCCTGAGTGGCGGACTGACACCCCGGTCGACGCCATCGACGATCACGTTTCCCCACGGTTTGACCGAAAAGCCGACAGCGATGAACGCGTCTGCAGCCACCGGCTTTTCGACCCTTGCCGCTGCGGGTTCTGCCATGGCTGCAGGTGCGGGTGTCGAGGCGGCCGGTGATACATTGGCTGCGGCCGTGATTGCCGGGGCTGCCGCCGTTACAGCCGGAGGTGCAGATGCTGGCGCTGCGGCAGGTGGCGATGCTGACGCAGCGGGCGCCGCCGGACTGGCCGCCTCGTCTGCCTGCAGTGCTGCCAGTCGGACGCGCGCGTCGTCGATCAATCTGCCATTCGGGTATAGGGCCATGAAGCGGCCGACCTGGTGCGCGGTCGGGCCTGGCTGCTGCTGCAGTTTTTCCCACGCCAGGGTTTCTTCATCGAGAAACTGTTCGCCCTTTGCGGCTGGCGCGACGGCCGGTGCCGTGACCAGTGCACCGGCCGTGGGTACCGTCGTCTGGCCGAAGCCGAAATAGGCGACCGCACCGGCAAGCAAAAGCGCCAC
>JACMOV010000036.1 GCA_014377845.1 Herminiimonas sp. | reverse complement strand
GCCGACGTGCCCGCCGTGTTCATCGGCGACCGCCTCGCCAACAAGATTCCGATGAAGCTGGTGCATTCGATCGCCGCCGCGATCTTCGCCCTGCTCGGAGTGGCGACGCTGTTCGGTGCGGGGTCGGGCTTCGGTTTGTGATGATTCCTGCGGATGCGGTCGGAAAACGTAACAAGTCGACAATGCTTGTAACAAAACAAAATAATTCAACAAAGAGAAAAATGTTCCTATAGAGTAACATCTTCATCGCTGCAGATGCGTCAGAACAACCTTGCGTCGTCGACTCTCTGCTCGTTTCGATAACCAAGCCAATCATCCTTGAAGGAGACCTAATATGAAACGACCAATCCGCACGCTTTCCCTGCTCGCCAGCCTCTCCGCTGCAGGTCTGCTTTCCGCCTGCGGCGGTGGCGGCGGTGGCGTGTCGAGCACCGCGCCAGGCACTCTTGGCGTTGCGATGACCGATGCACCTTCCTGCGGATACGATGCCGTCAACGTTACCGTCAACAAGGTTCGGGTCAACAAGAGCGCGACTGCGTCCGACACCGATGCAGGCTGGACCGACATCACGCTCAGCCCGGCCAAGAAAATCAACCTGCTCAACCTCACTAATGGCGTTCTTGAAGACCTCGGCCAGACCTCGCTCGAGGCGGGTCATTACACGCAGCTGCGCTTGGTGCTCGATCCGAACACCGGTAACGGCTTGGCCAATTCTGTAGTGGTAACCGGAACGACAACCGAAGTCTCGCTCGATACGCCGAGCGCGGTACAGAGTGGCTTGAAGCTGGCGCATGAATTTGATGTGGCGTCCGGCCAGCGGGTCGATCTCGTGCTCGATTTCGACGCTTGCAAATCGATTGTCGCCCGCGGTAATGGCAAGTTCGGACTCAAGCCTGTGGTCAACGTGATTCCGACCGTCCTGAACGGGATCAGCGGATTTGTCGCGCCGACGTCTAACTTGATGGTGACCGCGCAGCAAAATGGCGTCGTGGTCCGCGCCACCGTGCCGAATCCGACGACTGGCGAGTTCTTCCTCGCGCGCATTCCGACGGGAAATTATGACGTCGTCTTCAGCGCCGACAACAAGGCGGCTTCTGTAATTGCTGCGGTACCGGTGCCGACCACCACGTCGAATGTCCCTGTCAGTACCGTCGGCCTGCCGATCGTATTGCAGCCTTCGCTCGCAATGCACTCGATCAGCGGCACGGTGACGCTGCCAGCTGGTTTTGTGGGTACCGCAGTGGTCGCAGCGCAGCAGACGTTTGCCGCAGGTCCGAAGGTCACGGTCAAGTACCGGGGCATCGACTTGACCACGCCGCAATACACCTTGGCGAACCTGCCGACCTCGGCGCCGCTGCTTGCACAGTACAGCGCGGCGGGACAGGTTTTTGCTGCCAAAACCGACACGGTGCCAGGTACTGCAAAGTACGCGGTCGAAGCCTCGGGTACCGGCCTGGCCGCGAAGACGGTTTCGCCAGTCGATCTGACTACGGCGGATCAGGCGGCGGTGAACTTCAGTTTTTGAGTTAAGTAACTTCCTGGAAACCCGGCCAGCGCAATTGCGTTGGCCGGGTTTTTTTACGCCCGGCGTTTGATGGACTATTAACAATTACCGAGCGTGCGCCACGGCCAAAAATTTTTAATCAAATGTTGACGCAGGTTTAACCTGAGCCGACAGGGTCTGGGGTGTTTGCCCGATGATCCGGCAGCGGTCTTGCGACTTTTCCTAATAATTAACCGATTAATCATTATTTTCAGTAATTTTCCGTTGCCCTGGCTGTGGCGCGACTATCCTCGTTCGTCTGCAGTTCGCCACCCGTCACGCCGGCATCCGATCGATGGCGTGCCATCACTACGGAAACCGTCTCTCATGAATCGATTCCATCCTCGTGCTTCCCTGCCTGCCGCATGGCTGGCCCGCATCGGCTCGCTGCTGGCTGCCACCCTCCTGTGCGTCACTGCCGGTTGCGGTGGCAGCGGCGGCCTTTCTGTTCTTGGTTTAGGGTCGACCACACCTGCCGGCGCCATCGGGCAAAGCGGCCCCGGTAGCCCAGGCGGCGCAGCCGGCATTGCCCCAACAAATGGGGCGGGCACATCCGCATCACCGTCCGGTACCTTGGTTACGCCGCCGACCGACACGGTTGCGACCAACCCGCCACCCGCTCAAGATGCCACCGTAGCGACAACGAATCAAGCGCCCTCCCCGCAACCGCAGGCCATTGCCAAGAGTACCAAGCGCGGCATCGCCTATGACCTCGCGGATGCGGCGGACTTCAGTGCGCTCGCTCCGGGCGTCAGCTGGTGGTACAACTGGAGCCCGCAAGCAAGCGCCGGCGCACCGCCGGACTATCGCTCTCGCTACCAGATGGATTTTCTGTCGATGGTCTGGAATGGAAATTTCAATGCTGCCGATATCGAGGCCAGGCTCAACGCCAATCCGCAGGTCAAGTATCTGCTGGTCTTCAACGAACCGAACCTGAGCGACCAGGCTAACCTGACGCCGCAGCAGGCCGCCGGCTTGTGGCCGTCAATCGAAGCGATCGCCGCGCACACCGGCGTGAAAATCGTCGGCCCGGCCATTACCTGGGGCACGATGCCCGGTTATGCCGATCCGGTGGTCTGGCTCGATGCCTTCTATGCGGCTTACCGCAATGCCAACGGCGCGCGCGACCCGCAGATCGATTATCTGGCGTTCCATTGGTACGACTACGGACTGGCGGGGCAACTCGATCGACTGAGCAAGTACGGCAAGAAGTTCTGGGTCACGGAATTTGCCAACTGGCATTCACAGAACGACGGCGCGCAGATCGATACGGCCGCCAAGCAGGCGCAGCAGATGACCGACATGGTCAACCTCTGCGAAAGTCGCGCCGATGTGTTTCGGTATGCCTGGTTCACCGGCCGATGGAACAACGACACGCATGCCACCAGCCTGCTGGCGGCCTCCGGGCAGCTCACGGCACTCGGGAAGCTATATGTGAATTTGCCGTTCTGAAGCCGATGCACGGATGATCCTGCAAGTGTTCCTGCGAGAAGCCTGTATCCGGAGTGGATTGGACTTTGCATCATCGTCATCAGAGCGCGGATCTCGCGTGCGGTACTCGAGTTGTTGGACAGGATCCTTGAATCTGTGCGTGACGTGACGCTAGCCAGACCGGCGGTGGCGCTGCGGTTTCCACCGTCGCAGCAACAGCGCGTTCGACACCACGCTGACGCTGCTGAGCGCCATCGCCGCCCCGGCAATGACCGGGTTCAGGTAGCCCAATGCCGCCAGCGGAATGCCGACGATGTTGTAGACGAATGCCCACCCGAGGTTCTGCCGGATCTTGCGGTAGGTCTGCTTTGAAATATCGATGGCGTCTGCTACCAGCACCGGATCACCGCGCATCAAGGTGATGCCGGCGGCCTGCATCGCCACATCGGTACCGGTTGCCATTGCCATGCCGATATCGGCGGCCGCCAGGGCCGGCGCATCGTTGATGCCGTCGCCCACCATCGCGACCTTGACGTGGCCACCGCCACCGCCACCGCCATCCTCATCGCCGCCCCGCAGGCGCGCCACCACTGTTGCCTTGTCTGTCGGCAGTACCGGTGCACGGACATCGTCGATGCCCACCGCCATGCCGACTGCGCGCGCGGTGGCGGCATTGTCTCCGGACAGCATCACGGTCGCGATACCCATCGCATGCAGGCGTTGAATCGCCTCGCGCGCACCGGCCTTGATGGTGTCGCCAAAGGCCAGGACGCCGCCCAGAATCGGCCGCTCCGTTGCCGTGCGCTGCATCGCCAGCCAGGACACGGTGCGTCCCGCAGCCTCATGATCCAGGGCGAAGATGGCGCCGGCGCCGATGTCGACATCCAGTTCCTGCATCAGTCGCTCGCTGCCGAAGATCACGGTCGCGTCTTCCACCCTGGCCTGCACGCCGCGTCCCGGCAACGCCTGCACATCCGTTGCCTGCAGCGCCGGAATGGCGCGCGATAGCGCCTCGGCGCGTACGGCGGCGGCCAGGGGATGATCACTTTGCTGCTGGACGGCGTCAGCCAGCGCCATCACGCGTTGCTCCGGCACCGAGACCGCAAGAACCGCGACCACGGTGGGCTTGCCTTCGGTGAGCGTGCCGGTCTTGTCGAAGGCGACCGTGCCGATCGCATGGGCGGTTTCCAGTGCGTTGGCATCCTTGATCAGGATGCCGTATCGTGCGGCTACACCGGTGCCCACCATGATGGCGGTGGGTGTCGCCAGGCCGAGCGCGCACGGGCACGCAATGACCTGCACCGCGACCGCATCGAGTAGCGCCTGCTGCCAGTCGCCAGTCAGGAGACCGCGCGCAAAAAACGTCACCACCGACAGCAGCAGGACCACCGGCACGAAGACTTCACTGACCTTGTCGACCAGGCGCTGGATCGGCGCCTTCACGGCCTGCGCGTCTTCGACCATCCGGATGATCTGCGAGAGCATGGTCGCGCCGCCCACCGCGCTCGCTTCGATGACCAGCAGGCCGTCGGCATTGATCGCCCCGCCGATCACGGCGTCGCCCACGCTTTTTGCCACCGGCAGGCTTTCGCCGGTCAACAGTGATTCGTCGAGGTGGCTGCGACCCTCGATCACGCGGCCGTCGACCGCCACCCGCGCGCCCGGACGCACCAGCACGATGTCGCCGATGCGCACCTTGCCGACCGGGATCTCGTGCTCGCCACCGTCACGCCGGACGATGGCAACGGTTGCCTTGAGCGACTCCAGCGCCCGGATGGCTGACACCGTGCGCTGGCGCGACCGCGTCTCCAGCAATTTTCCGAGGAGCACCAGCGTGATGACGATGGCCGACGATTCGAAGTACAGATGCGGCATCGCGTTGGCGCCGGCCGTCAGCAGCAGGTACAGCGAGAGTCCATAGGCGGCGCTGGTGCCGATGGCGACCAGCAGGTCCATGTTGCCGGCGCGGGCGCGCACGGCCTTCCAGCCTGCAACGTAAAACCGCGCGCCGAGCCCGAACTGGACCGGCGTCGCCAGCAGCAGTTGCAGCCAGCCGGGCAGCATCCAGTGCAGCCCGAACACGGCACCGAACATCGGCACCGCCAGCGGCGCGCTGAGGACCGCCGCAACGGCGACTGCCCACCAGTCAGGCAGTACCGTCGTTGGCACCGGCGCAGGTGCGTCGTCGACCACCGCGGTGGCGTCGTAACCGGCCTTTTCGATGGCGGCAATCAGCGTCTCGGGCGCGACGCCGGGCGCGGCGGTCACCTGTGCTTTTTCGGTCGCGAGATTGACCGATGCGTCGGTGACACCCGGCACCTTGCGCAGCGCCTTTTCAACCCGGCCGACACAGGATGCGCAAGTCATGCCCTCGACGTTGAAACGCAAATCGCTGGCACCGCCGAGCGTAACTGCGCCGGTCTGATTCAGCGCACGGTCCATGCCGAGACGTCGTAACCGGCGTCGATGATCGCCTCGGTCACTTCCTCGTGACGCACGGCCGTGTCGACGGTAACTTTTTTGGTGGCCAGGTCTACCTCGACCCTGGCACCCGGATCGATCGCCTGGATTGCCTTCGTGACGCTCCTGACGCAGCCGCCGCAGGTCATGCCTTCCACGTCGAATTCAATCATGCTGTGTCCTCCAATGGTCCCAAGATATCACCTTATGCGATCTCTCGCGATGAACGGTACGGGCCATCGCTATTCGCTGATGGCAATGATCTGGTTCAAGGATTCGCAGGCGAGTGTGAATACGTCTTCCGGAACGTGCTTCATCGGGTGCGATTTGGCAGACTGTATTCTCCAGTCGAAGGACTTGGGTTGGTGCGTCAGGATGAAACTCACCCTGTTGCGCGCGCCACTGAATCGGATTGCGAACGGATTCCCTTCGTTGTAAGCGGCCGTGGTCATCGGCAAGCCGATCACGATCCCAGTGCGTTCATTGAATGATCGCGGCGACAACACGAGCAGGGGATGCACGTCCTTCATCTCACGACCCGCCTGCGGATTGCAATCGATCCAGATGACGTCACGGCGATCGGGCACCCAATTTTTGGCAATCGCCATCACATCGTCTCGCGACCGACGCGATTGGTCGCCATGACTTCCCCGGCATGGCGGGACGGATCAAATGCGGCCAGCTTTTGCGTCAGCGTGCATCTTGCTTCGCCGATCGGCGTAACGACCACGGCGCAATCACGCACAGTCAACACCACGGGCTGGCCGACGGCAAAGTGCACCGAGCGCGCCACAGCGCAACAGCTTCGGGGCCACCATTCCATGGTGACTTGACTGGAGCGCCGATTACAAACGCTTACCCGCGATACACCGCCGTGACTTCCCCGCCCCCGCTGCCACCGTTATCGTCTTACTGCACCCGGTAAATGAACCATCCGGACGTCTCCCGAAGCAGTGGCCGCGCAGCGTGGTTCACCGGCCGGGCTTTTGCAAAGCGGCCACGCGTCGCATCAAAAAAGGACATCGCATCATGTTAAAAATTATCATTGGCGGCATGGCGCTCCTGGCGCTGCCGCTGGCATCGATGGCAACCGAATACCGGACCATCGAGCGGCCGCGCCAGGAGTGCTGGAACGAACAGGTCGCGGTGCAAGGCGGTGGCAACAACATCGGCAGTGCGCTGATCGGCGGGGTTGCCGGCGGTCTGCTCGGCAACACGATCGGCGGCGGCAATGGCCGCAACGCCGCCACCGCGGTCGGCGCCGTGACCGGTGCACTGGTTGGCGACCGCGTCTGGGGCAGCCAGGCATCGGTGCAAAACGTGCAGCGCTGCCGTACCGTGGTCGACCGCGTGCAGGTGCCCGTGCCGGCAACATACCAGGCCGCGCCGGTGTATTACGAAGCGGCGCCGGTCGTGGTGCAGCAGCGTTACTACGCGCCGCCGCCTGCACCGGTCTACGTCGAGCCATGGCAGCGCGAACAGTGGCGTCGGCAACAGTGGCGCCGCGAGCACTGGCGGCATGAAGAATGGCACCGTGAGCGGGAGCGTGAACGCGAACGTGAATGGGCCGAGGAGCACCGGCGCCATGAGTGGCGCGAGCATCATGGGTTCGACGACCGGTAACTGCTCGACGCCCTTCAAAAACACCGCAGCCGCATATTACGTTTTGCTAAGGCTCTGGACGCAGCAGTAGGCTGCCTATATGATTGGCAAGAAAATTCCGACGCGCTGTTACCACCGGCGCGATATTTCTTACGTAATAAGCAGTTATTTGCATATATGCGCATCCAGATCCATCCCCGCCTGATCGTCAGTAATGGTCCGGACCATAAATTCTCGCTGGTCCGTGGAATTCGCCTCCTGGCCGAGATCCAGCGCGTCGGTAACCTCGCGCTCGCGACCCGCGGACTCGGCATGTCTTACCGCAGTGCGTGGGGCCTGCTGCAGTCGCTCGATACCGAGCTGGGCGGACCCGTGGTCGTCATGACCAAGGGCAAGGGCAGCGAACTGACGCACTTGGGCGAACGCCTGGTCTGGGCGCAGAAGCTGATCCACGCGCGCTTCGATCCACTGCTGGAGAGCATGGCGACCGAGGTCGAGGCGGAGATTCGCCAGGCGGTTCTCAAGAGCCGCCAGGGCCTCAAGATGTTCGCCAGTCACGGCTTTGCGGTGGCGGCGCTGAACCAGAATCTCCTGGCGCAGGACCCGCCGGTCGAACTCAGCTATCGCGGCAGCCTGGAAGCGGTCAGCGCGCTGTCGCGCGGCAGTTGCGATATCGCCGGCTTCCATGTCCCCATCGGCCCGCTCGAAAAGCCGGTCCTTGCGCAGATCGCCCACCTGCTACGGCCGCAGGACCGCCTGATCCATCTCGCATCGCGCCGCCAGGGCATCATGGTCGCCAAGGACAATCCGCGCGCCATCTGGACCATTGCCGACCTGCTGAAGTCGGGCGTCACCTTCGTCAACCGCCAGCTCGGCTCCGGCACGCGCCTGATCATCGATCTGCTGCTCGACAACGATGGCGTGGCCAGCAGCGGCATCCGCGGCTTCGACAATGTCGAACTGACGCATGCGGCGGTGGCCGCCTACATCGCCAGCGGCAAGGCCGATGCCGGGCTTGGCGTCGAAGCGGCGGCGCGCGCCTTCGGGCTCGACTTCGTGCCGCTGCTGTCGGAACGCTATTTTTTCCTGTGTGCCGCCGATACCCTGCGCCACCCGCAGTTCGCGCCGATCGTCGCCCTGTTGCAGACCAATGAATTCAAGTCGAAGGTCAATGCCCTGCCCGGCTACGGCGCCGAGCACACCGGCGAGATCATGACGGTGGCCGAGGCGTTCGAGGCACTTGCAGTATCGGCGTGATCAATACGGATCCGTCGATCCCGCTGCGGCGTGCTGCGGGCCGAATGCTACCGGTTGCTGTTCCAGCGCCGCATTGTCGTCATCGGTGAACAGGCGCGAGCGGGTCAAAAAGCGCTTGCCGGTGCCGTTATCGAGCGAGAACATGCCGCCCATGCCATCGACCACGTCGATGATCAGCTGCGTATGGCGCCAGTATTCGAACTGGTCGCCGCCCATGTAGAACGGCGTACCGGCGATCCGTCCGAGGAACACGTCGCGTCCCCCGATCGGAAACTCGCCTTCCTGGTAACACATCGGCGAACTGCCGTCGCAGCAGCCGCCCGACTGGAAGAACATCAGCGCACCATAGCGCGTGCGCAGCTTTGACAGTAGTCCCAGTGCGGCCGGTGTCGCGGTGACGCGGGCAATGTCGTCGGAATGCATCAAGATTCTCCTGCAAATTCAAAACGGAAACAGCCCGGGACTGTCGCCAGCCCGGGCCCGATGTCACTACACCCCTTGCGGGCGGCAATCACGAAGATGAGTTAGAAGAAGCCCATCGCTTTCGGGTCGTAGCTGACCAGCAGGTTCTTGGTCTGCTGATAATGCTCGAGCATCATCTTGTGGTTTTCGCGGCCGATGCCGGACTGCTTGTAGCCGCCGAATGCGGCGTGGGCCGGATACAGGTGATAGCAGTTGGTCCAGACGCGGCCGGCCTGGATGGCGCGACCGACGCGGAAGGCGCGTGAGCCGTCACGGGTCCAGAGACCGGAGCCCAGGCCATAGAGCGTATCGTTGGCGATTTCCAGCGCCTCGTCTTCATCCTTGAAGGTAGTCACCGACACGACCGGTCCGAAAATCTCCTCCTGGAAGATGCGCATCTTGTTGTGACCGGAAAAAATCGTCGGCTCGACGTAGTAGCCGCCGGCGAAGTCGCCCGTCATTTCCTTGCGGGCGCCGCCGATCAGCAACTTGGCGCCTTCCTGCTTGCCGATGTCCATGTACGACAGGATCTTTTCCATCTGTTCCTGCGATGCCTGGGCGCCGATCATGGTCGAGGCATCCAGCGGATTGCCCTGCTTGATGGCGGCCACGCGCTTGATGGCGCGCTCCATGAAGCGCTCATAAATCGATTCCTGGATCAGCACGCGCGATGGGCAGGTGCAGACTTCGCCCTGATTCAGCGCGAACATGGCAAAGCCTTCGAGGCACTTGTCGAAGAACGCATCGTCCTGGTCCATGACGTCGGCAAAGAAAATGTTCGGCGATTTGCCGCCCAGCTCCAGCGTGACCGGAATGATGTTTTGTGACGCGTACTGCATGATCAGGCGGCCAGTGCCGGTCTCACCGGTGAAGGCGATCTTGGCGATGCGCTTGCTCGAGGCGAGCGGTTTGCCGCATTCGAGACCGAAGCCGTTGACGATGTTGAGTACGCCCGGCGGCAGCAGGTCGGCCACCAGTTCGACCCAGACCATGATCGAGGCCGGCGTCTGCTCGGCAGGTTTCAAGACGATGCAGTTGCCGGCAGCCAGCGCCGGCGCCATCTTCCACACTGCCATCAGGATCGGAAAATTCCAGGGAATGATCTGGCCGACGACGCCGAGCGGCTCATGAAAATGGTAGGCATAGGTCTGCGCGTCAATTTGCGCGACCGAGCCTTCCTGCGCCCGGATGCAGCCGGCGAAGTAGCGGAAATGATCGATCGCCAGCGGAATGTCGGCAAACGTCGTCTCGCGGATCGGCTTGCCGTTGTCGATGGTCTCGGCCGTGGCCAGTAGCGCCAGGTTCGCTTCCATGCGGTCGGCGATCTTGTTGAGGATGATCGAGCGTTCCGTCAGAGACGTCTTGCCCCAGGCTGCCTTGGCGGCATGCGCGGCGTCGAGCGCCAGTTCGACGTCCTCGGCGGTGGAGCGGGCGATTTCGCAGAAGGTCTTGCCGATGACCGGGCTGACGTTTTCGAAGTATTCGCCCTTGACCGGCGGCACGAATTTGCCGCCGATGAAATTGTCGTAGCGTGCCTTGAATGGATTCTTGATGCCCAGCTTGCTGATGTCGGCCATGTTCATGTCTTGTCTCCAGTGATGTCGTCTGAGATGCGGGTGCGGCCGGGGTCTGAACCCTTCGCCACTACGACGATTTCAGCAAACGTCATGCCACCGGAATAAACTTGGAGCGATCCGTGCAGCTCCGCGCCCGCGCAAGCGGCTGCGGCGCAGGGTTGGCGCCCGGTTGGATTGGCATCCCATCACTGCACGAAGCAGGAGGGGTCGGCTCCCGATGCACCGCGACCTGCTGCGTTTTCGAACACTCGCGGATCGACCCTGCGCCAATTTAATTCGGCAACTACGCGCATAGGTGGTATGCAAGCGTTGTGCTTCGCGAGCGGAAGGCCCCCCGAAAACTTGCACGATGCGGATCCTCCACCTTGTGCTTGTTCCGTGCCGTGCCGTGCGCGAATCAAGCGGCATCTCGCCAGCACGATCGGCGAACGGCTGGCATCGTGAGGCGTTGCGCGCGTCGAATTGCACGCCACGATTGGTGAACGCTATTTCGATTGCAGCAGAAGCGCCACGCGCGCATGCAGTCTGGCCGGATCGGTGTCGCCGGCGGCAAGCGCGGCGCCGACATGCAGGCCGACCCGGCAGAATAGGCCGCGCCGGAACGGCCGTACCATCGCGGTCCGGTTGCCGTCGACCAGTTCGATCCGGCTGAAATACGATCCCCATAAATTTGTCAGCGCCATTGGCACGACAGTCGGTGCGATGCCGTCGCCGGTGGCACGCTCGAGAATCTTCATGATGCCGCCTTTGAAAGGCTGCAACTGGCCGTCGCGGGTAATGCCGCCCTCCGGAAAGATTGCCAGCAGGTCGCCTTCGCGCAGCACGGCAGCCGCGCGATCGAATGCGCTGTCGTAGGCGGCCGGATCCTCGGCCCGCGGCGCCACCGGGATCGCCCGGGCCAGGCGAAACAGCGCACCGAGCAGCGGCGTCTTGAAAATCCGGTGATCCATCATGAAGCAGACCGGACGCGGACTGGCAGCCATGAGCAGTACCGCATCGATGAAGCTGACATGATTGCAGACCAGGATCGCTGGTCCATCTGTCGGAATATTTTCTTCGCCCCGCACGGAGAAACGGTACATGAGCGCCGACATGATCCACGACACGAAGCGCAGGACATATTCCGGCACCAGCAAAAAGATATACGAGGCGACCACGGCATTGGCCACTGCCACGAACAGAAAAATCTGCGGAATCGTCGTCCCCATTTTCAATAGTGCGCCCACGATCACCGAACTGGCGATCATGAACAGCGCGTTCAGGATATTGTTGGCGGCGATGATCCGGGCCCGATGGGTCGGCGGCGCCCGCAACTGGATCAGGGCGTACATCGGCACGCTGTAGAGCCCTGCAAACAGACTCAGCAACGTCAGGTCGGCCAGCACGCGCCAGTGCGCCGGCGCGGCCACGAATGCTGTTAGCGACAACTCGCCGGCCGCCGGCAAGCCCCGGGTCGACAGGTACAGGTCGAACGCAAAGACGCTCATCCCGATCGCGCCCAGCGGCACCAGGCCGATTTCGACATGGCGGCGGCTGAGCACTTCGCAGAGCAGCGATCCAGTTGCAATGCCGATCGAAAAAACCACCAGCAACAGCGACGCGACATGCGCATCGCCGTGCAGCACCTCTTTCGCAAAACTCGGAAACAGGCTCAGGAACACCGCCCCGAAAAACCACATCCAGCTGATCCCCAGCAGGGACCGAAAGACCACCAGGTTTTCCCGTGCCATTTTGAGGTTACGCCAGGTTTCGGTGACCGGATTCCAGTTGATGCGCAAACCGGGGTCGCTGGCCGGCGCGTCCGGAATGAAGCCGGCGGCCACCCGTCCCAGCAGCGCGAGCGCCACGCAGGCAATCGCGATCTGCAGATGCCCGATCTGCGGCACGGCCACCAGGATGCCGCCGGCGACATTACCAAGCAGGATGGCAACGAAGGTGCCCATCTCGACCACCCCGTTGCCGCCGGTCAGCTCGCGTGGTGTCAGCACTTGCGGCAGGTACGCAAATTTCACGGGCCCGAAAATCGTCGAATGCAGTCCCATGAGACAGGTGCAGGCCAGCAGCACCACCACCTGTTCCTGCAAGAAGCCCCAGGCCGCCAGCAGCATGATGGCGATCTCCAGGTTCTTGACGAAGCGGATGATGCGGGTCTTGTCGAACTTGTCGGTTAGCTGGCCGCTGGTGGCAGAAAACAGCAGATACGGCAGGATGAACAGCGCGCCGATCACGAGCCCGGCCAGCGCGGGCGGCAGCCAGCCGACCTGCAACTGATAAGTCACCATGATCGTGAAGGCGAACTTGAAGGCATTGTCGTTGCCGGCGCCCAGGAACTGGGTCCAGAAAAAAGGCGCGAAACGCCGCTGCGTTAGCAGGGCGAACTGGTTCGGACGGGCCGTGGCAGCCCTCTCCGGGCTCGGTTGGGGTATCGAAGTGGCTGGCTTCATCTGGGTCCTTGAACGAACGATCGGCAACTGTACCGCGAAATATGGACCGCGGGATATCGGCCCTGCCAGCCAGAATTCGACCCGGCACCGAGCGCGCGCGGCGCGTCGGCTGCATAATGGCACCCCGAATCCTCAACTGTCCGCAGCCGGCGCATCCCATTGACCCAACGATTGCCAAATTTGCACGCCTCCCTTGCACCGCGGTTGTTCCGGTCGTTCCCGTTATTCCTTGCTCTGGCCTTCAATCGTGCTGCCGCCATCGGTTCTGGACGCCGCCCGGCACTTCCCCACGCGCTGCGCATGATCATCCGGTATGCACTGCTGACCGGTGGCGCAACCGGTACCGCCGCCTGCGCGCAGGCCGTGCCCGATACCATCGCCCAGCGCGTCGTTGCGTGCACCGCCTGTCACGGCAAGGACGGCCGTGCCGCCAGTGATGGCTTCTATCCGCGCATTGCGGGCAAGCCGGCGGGCTACCTGTACAACCAGCTGGTCAATTTCCGCGAAGGCCGCCGGCAATATCCGCTGATGATCTACATGGTCGATCACCTGCCCGACGCCTACCTGCGCGAGATCGCGGAATATTTTTCAAGCCTGCATCCGCCGTATGCGGCGCTGCAGGCAGTCGACGCCGCGCCGGCAGTGCTCGAGCGTGGACGCATCCTGGCGCAGCACGGCGACATCGCAAAAAATGTTCCGGCCTGCATCGGGTGCCACGGCACTGCCCTGACCGGCGTCGCACCGTCGATTCCTGGCCTGCTCGGACTGCCGCGCGATTACGTCAGCGCCCAGTTCGGCGCCTGGAAAAACGGTGCGCGCCATGCTGCAGCACCAGACTGCATGGCACTGATCGCGCAGCGGCTGCCGGCGGCCGACATCAACGCAGCAGCAGCCTGGTTGGCTGCGCAACCGCTGCCGGCTGATCCGCTGCCGGCAGCGGCCCTGCCGGCCAGGCTGCCGATTGCCTGCGGCAGTTATCCGCAACCGGCCGTGCAATCGGCGACGCAACCCACCGGCGCAATCCCGCGATGAAACGCCTGCTTCTGTCGTTGCTCGCCACTGTAATTGTCCTGCCGTTGGCCGTGCTGGCGTTCCAGATCCTGCATGAGCCCGGCGGCGACATGCCGGCCACCCAAGTGGCCGGCCCGGCCGCGCAGGTCATCAAAGGAGCATACCTGGCCCGGGCAGCCGACTGCATGGCCTGCCACACCACGCGAGGCGGTGCGCCATACGCCGGTGGACGAGTGATACCGACGCCATTTGGCAACCTGGTGTCGCCCAACATTACCTCTGACAAGGCAACCGGCATCGGCACCTGGAGCGCCGACGATTTCTGGCGCGCTCTCCACAACGGCAAGTCGCGCGACGGCCGTTTTCTGTATCCCGCGTTTCCCTACCCGTCCTATACCAAAATGACCCGGGCCGACTCGGACGCGCTGTTCGCGTGGTTTCGGACAGTGCCGCCGGTGACGCAGCCGAACCAGCCGCATGCCCTGCAGTTTCCCTATGACCAGCGGTTGCTGTTGGCGGGATGGCGCGCACTGTACTTCCGCGCTGGCGAGTTCAAGCCCGATACCGCCCGCAGCGCCAGCTGGAATCGCGGCGCCTACCTGGTCCAGGGCCCCGGCCATTGCAGCGCCTGTCACGCCGCGCGCAATGCGCTGGGCGCAACCGATGCGGGCCTCGATCTGGCAGGCGGCATGATTCCGGTGCTGGGCTGGTACGCGCCGTCCCTGACGTCGGACACTGAAGCAGGCCTGGGGGGCTGGGACCGGCAGCACATCGTCAGCCTGCTCAAGACCGGGATCTCGCCGCGCGCCACCGTGTTCGGACCGATGGCCGAAGTCGTGGCAGAAAGCCTGCAACACCTGAGCGATCCGGACCTCGATGCCATGGCCGTCTACCTCAAGTCGCTACCGCCTACAACGGACGAACGGCATCAGGCCACCGAACGCAAGCCGACCAAGATCGTCACCCGCGATGCCCCTGGCGAAGACCTGCTGCGACGCGGCGCTGCGATCTACAAGGATCGCTGCCTGGATTGCCATGCGCGTGACGGCAGCGGAAGGCCGCCCGCCTACCCGCCGTTGGCCGGCAATCGCGCCCTCACCATGGCCTCGGCAGTCAATCCGATCCGCATGGTGCTCAACGGCGGTTATTCGCCAGGTACCGAAGGCAATCCGCGCCCGTACGGCATGCCACCGTTCGGGCCGGTGATGCGCGACGATGAAATCGCAGCGGTCGTCTCCTACATTCGAGCCGCGTGGAGCAATACGGCACCGGCGGTGTCAAGCGAAGAAGTGGGCCGCTATCGGGCGGTACCGGTCGATTGATCTGGTGGGCTGGGCGATACCGCTGCGGCGGATGAAATCGGCTGGTTGAAGCGCGTCGCCGCCTGCATTAGTGGGCTTCGGGATCACTTATTGCAACTAACAACCATTGCCAATAAAACCGCTTCCTGATTCATGTTTTCAATGTGGCGCTAGAACGTTAGTTGCATATTTGTCCGCACTTCTAGGTGCGTAGCTTCGCCAGAAGAAATCATTCTCCACATGCACGACGCAACAGCACCGGTCATCGTTGCACAGTAAAACCCCCCGGCTGTTCTACAAGATTTACTTATAGAAAAAATTCCTTTTCCCGCGTGTAAAAACACCGTAAGAGAACCGCCGAAATTCGCGTAGGCGAACTCTGACAAGGCTATTTCTGCAACTTCATTTCTCTCCTGGAGAACCGGAATTCTGCTGCAAAAACAATCACTTTGCATTGGGGGAATATGATTTCTCAGGATGCTGACGGCTCCTATCTCAAAACGTAAAAACGCCCATTCTCAACATGTTACGGTTACGCTTGAAGTCCTTGAATACGAATTTTGCAAAAGCGGTAAAAGAAAAGTTTTTATAGAAATTTTCATGCAGCTCCATATTCTCGATTTGAAAAAACCCGACGGCCGCAACATGACGCTTTACAGTCATGCCGCGATCACCGGCGTCGCGCCGGCACCCAGTCCTTTTCCCGATCCCCAGAACGCCAATCCCCATCTCCGGTGGCACGCCCTGCGCGGCGAGTGGGTCGCCTATGCGGCGTTCCGCCAGAACCGGACATTTCAGCCGCCGCCTGAATACAATCCGCTGGCGGTGACGACCGATTACGCGATGCCCACCGAGATGCCGGCCGGGGTCTATGACGTCGCCGTCTTCGACAACCGTTTTCCGGCGCTCGCACTCGGTGCGACCGACATGCCGGAAGTGCCGGTGCCGGTGATGCGGGCAAACGGTCATTGCGAAGTGGTGGTGTTTACGCAAAATCCCGCTGCTGCGCTGGCAACCCTGCCGCTGGCGCACCTCGAGCTGCTGCTGCAGGTGTGGGCCGACCGCACGCGTCGCGCTGCTGAGAACGCACAGATCCGGTACGTGCTGCCGTTTGAAAACCGGGGCGCGGAGGTCGGGGTGACGCTGCATCATCCACATGGCCAGATCTACGCATATCCCTTCGTGCCACCGGTACCGCAGCGGATGCTGGCGCAGGAGAGCGCATACTTCCAGGCGCGCCAGGAAAACATGTCGCACGGTGAAGCGCGCAATCTGTTGTGCGACATGGCGCAGGCTGAAATCGCCAGCGGCGAGCGCATTCTGTATCTGGGCGCGCATGCCACCGCCTTCGTTCCGGCCTGCGCACGTTATCCGTATGAAGTGTGGGTCATGCCCACGCGGCCGGTGCAGAACTTTGCCGCACTCGACGATGCAACCCGCGCCGACCTCTCGCGCGCCCTCAAGACCGTGCTCCTCAAATACGAGGGCCTGTGGCAGCGGCCGTTTCCATATCTGATGGCCTGGTATCAGGCGCCGACCGACGGTCAGCCGTGTCCGCAGACGCAACTCCATGCCCAGTTCTATCCGCCTTACCGCAGCCGCGATCGCCTGAAATATCTCGCCGGTACCGAGCTGGCCGCCGGGATGTTCGCCATGGATGCGCTACCCGAAGAAAAGGCACGCGAGCTGCAGGCCGTCCCGGTCGCGCTCGAGCAATGACGCGTGTTACGCGTTCGATGCCGGCACTGGAGAACACGATGATGACTGCGGCAGACTATTTTGGCGGCGCCACGACCGTGTACGAATCCGCCCCGGGACGGGTCAACCTGCTTGGTGAACATACCGACTACAACGACGGCTTCATGCTGCCGATCGCAACGCCGCAGCGCACTGGCGTCACCATCGGAGCAAGCCTGGACGGACAGTTCCACTTTTACTCCGAGACACTGGATCAATCGATCGACTGGTCGGGTGGCACGCTGCCGGCGACCGGTTTCAGCCGCTACATGATCGGCTGCGTGCAGTTGCTGATGCAGCGCGCAATACATGTACCGCCGCTACGCATGCACGTGTCATCGAATCTGGCGGTCGGCGCAGGTTTGTCGAGCAGCGCCGCGCTGGAACTGGCAACCTTGCGGGCGCTGCGGACGCTGCTGGCGCTGCCGCTGAGCGATACCACACTCGCGCAGATCGCCCAGCAGGCAGAGATCGAGTTTGCCGGCGTCAACTGCGGCATCATGGATCAGATGGCGGCAAGTCTGGCCGACGAATCCCACATGCTGTTTCTCGACGCGCGCACGCTGGAGACACACCTCGTGCCGATGCCCGACGATTGCGAACTGATCGTGATCGACTCCGGTGTGCCGCGCACGCTGGCGGCAACCGGCTACAACACCCGGCGCGCCGAATGCGAGACGGCGGCCCGCATGCTCGGCGTGAAGGCACTGCGCGACGTTGTCGATCCGGCCGCCGTCGAAAAGCTGGAGGACCCGTTCCGCAAGCGCGCCCGGCACGTCGTGATGGAAAACCAGCGGGTGCTGACCGCCTGCCAGGGTGTCGATGCGAGGCAGTTCGGGACGCTCATGAATGCCTCCCACATCAGCCTGCGCGACGACTACGAAGTGTCCATCGATGCGTTGGATGACCTGACCGCACTGTTGCGGCAGCAGGAGGATATCTTCGGCGCACGCTTGACCGGTGCCGGCTTCGGCGGCGCCTGCGTGGCGCTCTGTCGCCGCGGCCGGGCACAGGAAATCGGCGCACGTGTCGTTGCACACTACAACCAGGCCGGCCATGCCGGGCGGCTGCTCATTCCCGCGGCGGACACACCGTTGCGCACCACCACACGGAGCGCCGATCATGGCGGCCATTGACGGTCAGCCACGACAGGCGATCGGCAAGGTGGTCTCTGCCGGTCTCTGCCGGT
>JACMOV010000220.1 GCA_014377845.1 Herminiimonas sp. | reverse complement strand
TAGCCGCAGAAGTTGCGTTAAGGTTACGGCCTTCTGCGCGCCGGCCATCACGACGGTGCGTGCCGCGCCTGTCATCAACGGGGGCGGCGAGATAGCGGGATCGACCCCCTGCGCATGCTGCGACGCCGCGCGGACGGGCGGGCCGATTCCGATGAAACACACGACAGCGTATAAGGGATGTCGAACGATGTGGAATGCAGAGAAACTGGCTGATGTGCGCAGCCTCGCCCGGCGCATGTGCTTCGGCTTGGGCCTGGCGCTGCTGACGGCAGGCGCGCACGGCGCCAGTCCAGCCGACCCGAACAAGGTAGTCCACGTCGCCTATGACGCCGCCGACGACGGTTTCGATCTGGTCAAGACACAAAACGCCTACTCGATCCGGGTCGGACAGGCGATCTTCGAAACCCTGATCGGCTACGACTACCTGGCGCGTCCCGCCAAGCTGGTGCCGCGCGTTGCCGAAGCGATGCCCGAGGTGGCTGACGGCGGCAAGACCTACACGTTCCATCTCAAGAAGGGCATCTTCTTCACGCCCGATCCGGCATTCAAGGGCAAGCCGCGCGAACTGACCGCGAGCGATTACGCCTACACCTTCAAGCGCTTCCTCGATCCGGCGAACCGTTCGCCGTCGACCAATTTCGTGTCGGGCAAGATCGTCGGCCTCGACGGCCTGGCCGAGAAGGCGAAAAAGTCCGGGAAGTTCGATTATGACGCGCCGGTCTCCGGCATCGAGATTCCCGACCCGTACACGCTGCGCATCCGGCTGAATGGGCCTGACTACAACTTCCTCTATTCAATCGCCTACCACGGCCTCGGTGCGGTAGCACGCGAAGTGATCGACGCCTACGGCCTGCAGAGCGGCATGCATCCGGTCGGCACCGGTCCCTACATGCTGTCGCAGTACGTCCCGCGCAGCAAGGTAGTCCTGGTCGCCAATCCGGACTACCGCGGCTTCACCTGGGACTTCGCACCCAGCGCCGATGCCTGGGACACCCAGCTGATCAAGGACATGCAGGGCAAGAAGATGCCGCAGGTCGGGCGGGTCGAGATCAGCATCATCGAAGAAGAGCAGTCGCGCTGGCTGGCGTTCCAGGACAAGCAGCTCGACAATGACAAGCTGCCGCAGTCGGCCACGCTGGCTGCCATGGATGGCGCGGCGCTCAAGGCGGCATTGATCGCCGAAGGCGTCACCCTGTACCGCATGGTTGAGCCTGAAACCATCTACACCTACATCAACCAGCGCGATCCGGTACTCGGCGGATCGTCCCTGGCAAAGCTCGCCCTGCGGCGCGCCATCATGCTGGCCTACGACACCAACGCCCAGATCACCCAGATGCGCATGAAGCAGGCAGTGCGCTCCAACGGCATCGTGCCGGACGGCGTGCAGGGCTTCGATCCGGCCTATCGCACCAGCATTCCGTATGATCCGGTGCTGGCAAACAAGCTGCTGGACCGCTTCGGCTACAAGCGCGGCGCCGATGGCTATCGCACCTTGCCTGACGGTGCGCCGCTGCTGGTAAAGATCAACAACGAGCCGGCGGCGATCTACAAGATTCACGCTGAAATCTGGAAGCGCGGGCTGGACCTGGTCGGCATCCGCTCGGATTTCGTGATCCAGAATTTTGCCGACAATCTCAAGGCTGCCACCCAATGCCGGCTCATGATGTGGAGCGGCGCATGGGGTGCGGATTTCCCGGAAGGGGAGAATTTCGCGCAGTTGCTGTACGGGCCGAACGCGGGGCAGGGTAACTACGCCTGCTACCAGTCTGCCGCCTACGATGCATTGTTCGAGAAGATGAAGGTCACGCCGCCAGGACCGGAGCGCCTGCCGCTGTACACGCAGATGAACCGGCAGATGGAAGCCGACGGCGTCTGGCATGTCGATGTCTCCCGCGTCCGCAACTGGCTGGTCCGGCCCTGGGTAAAAGGCTTCAAGAAGCATCCGTTCATGGAGTCGGAATGGGCCTATATCGATATCGAGAAGCACTGACCGCAGGCCGTGCGGTCATCGTTATTTTCAAGGAATTCCCATGCCTCTCTTGACCTCATTCCGGCCCTTGCTGCGCGTGACCGCGCGCCTGGCGGGCGTCGCCCTTGCGGCTGTGGCGTTACTCGCGCCTGCCAGCACGCAGGCTGTCAATCCGGCCGACCCAAGCAAGGTGCTGCGCTATATCTTCATCGCCGCCGAGACCGGTTTCGATCCCGCCATCGCCCGTGATCTGTATTCCGCGCACGTGGTGCAGTCGGTGTTCGAGACGCTCTTTACCTACGACTACATGGCGCGTCCGGCAGCGATCGTGCCGCAGACCGCCGAGGCGCTGCCGGAAGTCAGCCCCGACGGCAAGACCTACACCATCCGCCTGAAGAAAGGCATCACCTTCTATCCCGACCCGGCGTTCAACGGCAAGAAGCGCGAGCTGACGATGGCCGACTACGTCTATTCGTACAAGCGGCTGTTCGACCCGAAGCTGGCGTCGCCGCATACCTGGCTCTTCGAAGGCAAGATCAAGGGTCTCGACGCCATGGCGGCGGAAGCCAAGAAGTCCGGCAAGTTCGACTACGACGCCAAGGTCGAAGGCTTCGAACTGCTCGACAAGTACACCCTGCGCATCCACCTGACGCAGCCGGACTTCAACCTCGGCATGATCCTGGCGCACGAGCCGACGTCGGCCATGGCGCGCGAGGTGGTCGAAAAATACCGTGACGGCTTCGGCCAGGTGATGGCCAATCCGGTCGGCACCGGCGCCTATCACCTGACGCAATGGGTGCGCGGCTCGAAGATCGTGCTGGAAGCCAATCCGGAATTCCGCGGCCTGGTCTGGGATTTCAAGGCCGGTACCGATCCCGATGACCAGGCCATCATGGCCAGCATGAAGGGCAAGAAGCTGCCACAGATCGGCCGCATCGAGATCTATGTGATCGTCGAGGACCAGGCGCGCTGGCTGGCGTTCCAGGATGATCAGATCGACCTGTTCCAGCTCGAAGGCGCGCTCGCGCAAAAGGCGCTGGAACACGGCAAGCTGCGCCCGGAGCTGGCGGCCAAGGGCGTCCACCTGTCGCGCATCGTCGATCCGGAACTGAGTTACTACTACTGGAACATGAAAGACCCGGTAACGGGCGGCCTCACCAAGGAAAAGATCGCTCTGCGGCGCGCAATCTCGATGGCGCACAACGTGCAGGAAGACATCGACATCGTCTGGAAGGGCGAAGCGGTCGCGCTCGATTATCCGATTCCGCCGGGTGTGGTCGGCTACGACCCCGACTTCAAGTCCAGCATCCCCTACGACCGCGCCGCCGCCAATCTGCTGCTCGACAAGTTCGGCTACAAGAAGGGCAAGGATGGCTTTCGCATGACGCCGGACGGCAAGCCGCTGACGATCACCTATACCGCCCGCGCCGAAGCGTCCGGCCAGGAGCAGCTCGAGGTCTGGCGCAAGACCTACAACGCGATCGGCATCCGCATGAAGGGCGACCGCAAGGTGTTTGCCGAACTGCTCAAGGCGGAGAAGAACTGCCAGCTCGAAAGCCGCACGTCGCCCTGGGTCGCCGACTACCCGGATGGCGATAATTTCATGCAGCTGTTCTACGGTCCGAACACCGGCCAGAACAACAACGGCTGCGTGCAGATCCCCGAGTACGACAAGCTCTATGCCCAGTCCCAGATGCTGCCGGCGGGGCCGGAGCGCGATGTCCTGTATCACAAGATGACGCGGATCATGGAGATCTATTCGGCCCAGAAGATGGGCTACGCACGCTACCGCAACATGCTGGCCCAGCCGCGCGTGATCGGCTACAAGAAGCACCCGATCCTGCATGCGGAGTGGCTGTATCTCGATATCGACAAGAGCGCCAGGAAGGTGGACTCCAAATGAACCATCCGGCCACCGCACTCGCCAGGAGCCCGTCATGACCGCTTATATCCTTCGCCGGCTTCTCCAGATGCTGCCTACCATGCTGGGCGTGATCCTGCTGGTCTTCATCCTGTTCAACTGGGTCGGCGGCGACCCAGCCTATGTGCTGGCGGGGAAGATGTCGAACCCCGAACAGATCGCCAACATCCGCCGCCAGCTCGGGGTCGACCAGCCGTTCTACGTGCAGCTGTGGATCTTCATCAAGCAGATCGTCACCTTCGATTTCGGCAGCAGCTGGAGCACCGGTGAGACGGTCGGCAATATCCTGAAGACCCGGCTCGGGCCGTCGATGACGGTGCTGATTCCGCTGACGATCCTGGAGACGCTGCTGGCGGTTGCCCTGGCGCTGGCGGTGGCCTTCGTGCGTGGCTCCTTCACCGATCGCGCGGTGATGGTGGCCTGCACCATCGGCATGTCGATCAGCATCCTGGTCTACATCATCGTCTTTCAATACTGGTTCGCCTACAAGCTCGGCCTGTTCCCGGTGCAGGGCTGGGGTGACAGCCTGCTGGAGAACCTGTTCCGCTATTCGCTGCTGCCGATCCTGATCGGCCTGGCGGTCAGCGTGGCGCCGAGCCTGCGGTTGTTCCGCACCTTCGTCCTGGATGAAGTCAACCAGGATTACGTCCGCACCGCCCGTGCCAAGGGTGTGAGCGAGCGCCGCATCCTGTGGGTGCACGTGCTGCGCAACGCGGCGATTCCGATCATTACCTACGTGATGTCGAACCTGCCGGCGCTGCTGATCGGCGCATTCCTGATCGAGCGGTTCTTCTCGATTCCGGGCATTGGCCGCGAGGTGATCCTGGCGGTCGAGCGCAGTGACTTCCCGGTGATCAAGGCGATCACGGTCTACGTCGCTGCCGCCACGATGCTGTTCAACCTGCTGACCGACCTGCTGTACCAGGCAGTCGATCCACGCGTACAACTGAAGTAGGAATCCGTCATGTCGAATACCGAAACACGCATGCAGGTTTCCGCACCGGCCCGCACGTCGCCCGGTCTGTGGACGCTGGCCTGGCGCCGCCTGCGCGCCGATCGTACCGCGATGGTGGCGATGGTGATCGTGCTGATTTACCTGGTCGCGCTGGTGCTGTCGGCCACAGGGCTGCTGGCCGCCGACTGGGAAACCGAGGCCGGCGTCAACTACGCGCCGCCGACCTTCATCGGCGCGCAGTCGGCCGCCGATCGCGGCATGTTCGGCAACGACGCGCAGCAGGAGGGGCAGCAAGCGACGCCGCCGCCGGACAATCCGGTCGATCCGCTGCGCGACATCATTCGTGAACTGCGCGGTGCGCCGACCGTGGTGCAGCCGGCCATCGTCAACGACTACGGCATCCCCGATCCGCTGCAGAAGGAAATGGACGAGATCCGCGCCGAGCTGTCGAAGAAGGGCGCTTCAGCCGTGACGGTGCGGCGCGAGACGCTGCCGTTCGGCGCCGACAAGTGGGGCCATGACATCATCAAGAAAACCATCAAGGGCGCGGAGACCTCGATCGTGGTCGGCCTGATCGCGGCGTTCCTGGCCACGCTGCTGGGCTCACTCTTCGGCGCCATCGCCGGCTATTTCGGCGGCAAGGTCGACGACCTGTTCAACTGGTTCTACAGCATCTTCACCTCGGTGCCGTACCTGCTGCTGATCCTGGCCGTTGCAGCAGTGCTGCAGCAGAAGGGCGTGCTCACCATCGTACTCATCCTGGGCCTGACCGGCTGGACCGGCACCTTCCGCCTGATCCGGGCCGAGTACCTCAAGCACAAGAATCGCGAGTACGTGTGGGCAGCCGACGCGATCGGCGCCTCCGACATGCGCAAGATGTTTTCGCACATCTTCCCCAATGTCAGCCACGTGGCGCTGGTGCAGATTTCGATCCTGGTGGTCAGCTTCATCAAGTCCGAGGTGATCCTCTCGTTCCTCGGCTTCGGGGTGCCGGTCGGTACTGTCTCGTGGGGCTCGATGTTGAACGAAGCGCAAAACGAACTGATCCTCGGCAAATGGTGGCAACTGACCGCCGCCAGCATTGCGATGGCGGTGCTGGTGACGGCGTTCTCGCTGTTTACCGATGCGCTGCGCGATGCGCTCGATCCGAAGCTGAAATAGGAACTGCGATGAACGCAATCAATCAGGACATGTTGTTGCAGGTACGTGACTTGCGCGTGAGCTTTCGCACCGACAAGCACCACAGCGTCGAGGCCGTCAAGGGCATCTCCTTCGACATTCCGCGCAACACGACGGTGGCGCTGGTGGGTGAATCCGGCAGCGGAAAATCGGTCAGTTCCCTGGCGATCATGGGCTTGCTGGCCGAAGATACCGCCAGCATCGGCGCCGGCAGCAGCATCCTGTTCGAGGGCCGCAATCTGCTCGGGCTGTCGCTGGCCGAGCGGCGCAAGCTGTGCGGCAAGGACATCTCGATGATCTTCCAGGAGCCGATGACCTCGCTTAACCCGGTCTTCACGGTCGGGTTCCAGCTCGGCGAGGTATTGCGCATCCACATGGGCATGAACAAGAAGCAGGCGCGCGCCCGTTCGATTGCGCTTCTGGAGGAAGTCGGCATTCCGACGCCGGAAACCCGGATCGATGCCTATCCGAGCCAGATGTCCGGCGGCCAGCAGCAGCGGGTGATGATCGCGATGGCGATCGCCTGCGAGCCGAAACTGCTGATCGCCGACGAGCCGACCACGGCGCTCGACGTCACGATCCAGAAGCAGATCATCGACCTGATCGACGACCTGCGCAAGAAACGCCAGATGTCGGTGCTCTTCATTACGCACGACCTGGCGCTGGTGGGCGAAATTGCCGACCGCGTGATCGTCATGCGCAACGGCGAGATCCGCGAAACCGGCGAGGTACGGCAGATCTTCGAAGCGCCGCAGGATGCGTACACCAAGGCGCTGCTGATGTGCCGGCCGACGCTCGACACTCGCCCTTGGCGGCTGCCGGTGATCGACGATTTCATGAACGGCAATCCGGTGGCACTGGACGGCGCGATGCTGCGCGAGCGCACTCGCGGCCTCGACGGCGGCGAACAGATCGTGCTGGACGTGCGCAACCTCGGCAAAAGCTTCTACAGCCGCGAAGGCCTGTTCGGCCGCAAGGAATTCCAGGCGGTCAAGGATGTGTCATTCAAGCTGGCGCGCGGCAAGACGCTCGGCGTAGTCGGCGAGTCCGGCTCCGGCAAGACCACCGTCGGCCTGACGCTGCTGCGGCTGCACCACGCCACGGCCGGCCAGGCGCTGTTCGAGGGCAAGGACATCCTGGCCATGCCGGCTGCGGAATTCATGGCCTACAAGCGCCGCATCCAGATCATTTTTCAGAATCCGTATGCCTCGCTCAATCCGCGCTTCACGGTCGGCCAGATCCTGCTGGAGCCGATGCGCATCCACCAGATCGGGGCCGACGACAACGAACGTACCGACATGGCCTTCACGTTGCTGCAGAAAGTCGGCCTGCCGGCTGCGGCATTTCACCGCTATCCACATGAATTCTCGGGCGGCCAGCGCCAGCGTATCGCGATCGCGCGCTGCCTGACGATGAAGCCTGAAGTGCTGGTCTGCGACGAATCGGTCTCGGCGCTGGACGTCTCGGTGCAGGCCCAGGTGCTGAACCTGCTGCAGGACCTGCAGGAAGAATTCGGCATGAGCTACATCTTCATCTCCCACGATCTCTCGGTGGTCAAGTACATCGCCGATCAGGTCATGGTGATGCACAACGGCCGGGTGGTCGAGCTGGCGAATTCGGATGACCTGTATCGCGATCCTCAGGATGCCTATACCCGGACGCTGTTGAGCGCGATCCCGCGCGGCCTGCAGAATTGAGTTGAAAGCTGTCGGCGGCGTGCCCGATCGGCGCTTTGCCACTCCGCCGGCGCAGGCCGGTGCGGAATTCTTGCAGTATGACCTGCGGATTGCGCAGTTCGTCGCATCGCGCTGGTGGTGCGCGTAGTGCTGGCATACAGTCGCCGGACTGGTACGCATGACGCCGGCCCCCCGTAGGGCCGGATAATCAAGGATCAACAAAGACATGAAGAACGACCTGATCGAAACCGAACTCGCCGCCGCGGAACCCGCCGGCGATACCCGCAGTACGCGCCGCCGCTGGATCATCATTGGCGCGGTGGTGGCAATCGCCGCTGCCGGTGGCGGGTGGGCGCTCACCCACAAGCCGGCCAAGAAGGAGGACCCGGATGCCCCGAAAAAGGCCGAGGTCATGGAGCTTTCGCCGAGCGACTCGGTGCTGATTGCGTCGCGTGAGCTGCAGGTGGCGCTGCCGGTATCGGGCTCGCTCATGGCGCTCAACCAGGCCACCGTCAAGTCCAAGGTCGCCGGTGAAGTCATCGAGACGCCACTCGCCGAAGGCATGCGCGTGGCGCGTGGCCAGATCGTCGTGCGGCTCGATACCGCTGACCTGCGCGCCCGCATGAATACCCAGCAGGCCACGCTCGACGATGCCAGGGCCCGCCTGGCGCTGGCGCGCAAGAACCAGGAAAGTAACCTGACGTTGCTGAAGCAGAAATTCATTTCCCAGAATGCGGTCGACACGGCCCAGAACAGCGTCGAAGTGGCGGAGGCGACCCAGAAGTCGGCGGCCGCGCAGCTCGACATCGCCCGCCGTGCCGTCGACGACGCGGTGGTGCGGGCGCCGATCGACGGCATCATCAGCAAGCGCTTTGTCCAGCCCGGCGAGAAAGCCGCGCCCGACATGCCGCTGTTCGCCATCGTCAACCTGCAGCGACTGATTCTCGAAGCCCAGGTGCCGGCCAGCGAGATCCCGAAAGTCGCGATCGGCCAGAAGGTCGATTTCACCGTCGAGGGTTTCGCCGGCCGGCCGTTCGCTGGCCGCGTGGTGCGCATCAATCCGGCAGCCGAAGCCGGATCGCGCGCGATCACCGTTTATGTCGCCGTCGACAATGCCGATGGCGCACTGCGCAGCGGCATGTTCGCCAAGGGCGGCATCACGCTGCAGACCGCCGCGCCGCTGCCGCTGCTGCCACTGGCAGCGCTGCGCCAGCAGAACGGCAAGCCGATGGTATTGAAGGTCGAGGATGGCAAAGTGGTCGCGCAACCCGTGCGGCTCGGTTTGCGTAACGACGACGAGGGTTTCGTGCAGGTCGAGAAGGGCCTTGCCGCCGGCGACCGCGTCATCGTCGCGCGTCTGGACAATGTCAAGAGCGGCAGCCGCGTACGCCTACCGGGCACTGCCGCGACGGCGACGCCTTCTGCGCCTGCAGCAGCTCCTGTACCGGATCCTGCAACCGCGCCTGCCACCACGCCGGTGGCTGCGCCTGCGGCAAAAGGCTGAGCCATGTGGATCACCAAGACTAGCATTAAAAATCCGGTGTTTGCGACCATGGTGATGGTGGCCCTGGTCGTGCTCGGCACGTTTGCCTATTCGAGCCTGGGTGTGGAACAGATGCCCAACATCCAGGTGCCGGTGGTGTTCGTCCAGGTGCTGTATCCGGGTGCCTCGCCGGAGGCGGTGGAAAACGACATCACCAAGCCGATCGAGGATGTCGTCAACACCGTCAGCGGCATCAAGATGATCCGCTCCAGCACCTACGAGGGCCGCAGCGACACAGTGGTCGAGTTCGAACTGTCGGTCAACGTCGATCGGGTGACGCAGGAAGTGCGCGACAAGATCGCCCAGATCCGACCGACGTTTCCGAAGGAATCCAAGGACCCGTACATCGTCCATTTCGACGGTGACAATGCGCAGCCGATCACCACCCTTGGCGTGGTGGCCAGCGAGCACAGCATGCGCGAGCTGTCCAACATGACCGACCAGATCATCGTCAAGCGCCTGCAGGCGGTGCCCGGCGTGGGCCGGGTGCAGGTCGGCGGCTCGGTGGGACGCCAGATCCTGGTCAACCTCAAGCCCGATCAGCTCACCGCGCAGAATGTCGGCGTCGATGAAGTCATGCGGGCGATCCAGCAGACCAACCAGGACCTGCCGGCCGGCAGCATCAGCCGCGGCGAATCCGAACAGCTGGTCCGGATCGAAGGCAAGATCCGCGACCCGCGCAACTTCGGCAAGATCATCGTGGCGCGCCGCGCGAATGCGCCGGTGCTGCTGGAGCAGGTGGCCGACATCGTCGATGGCGAGCGCGAGCAGTTCTCGATCTCGCGCCTGAATGGCAAGCCGGCCCTGAGCATCTCGGTGGTCAAGGTCCAGGATGCCAATATCGTCCAGGTCGGCGACGGCGTGAAGGAAGCGCTGGTCGACCTCGCCAAGCGGTTGCCGGTGGACGTCAAGATCAGCACCGTCTACTCCAACTCGGACGCGGTCAAGAGTTCGCTCGCCAACGTCAAGGAAACCATCATCGAAGGTGGCTTGCTGACGATGCTGATCGTGTTCCTGTTCCTGCATTCCTGGCGCAGCACGATCATCACCGGATTGACCCTGCCGATCTCGGTGATCGCGACCTTCATCGCGCTGTCGGCATTCGGCTTCACGCTGAACTTCCTGACGCTGATGGCGCTGTCGCTGTGCATCGGCCTCCTGATCGACGACGCGATCGTGGTGCGCGAGAACATCGTGCGCCATCTCGGCATGGGCAAGAGCCATCTCGCCGCCGCCAATGAAGGCACCTCCGAGATCGGTCTCGCGGTCATGGCGACCACCTTCGCCATCGTCGCAGTGTTCGTACCGGTGGCATTCATGAAGGGCATCATCGGCAAGTTCTTTTTTCAGTTCGGCGTGACGGTGACCGTCGCGGTGCTGGTGTCGCTGTTCGTCAGTTTCACGCTCGACCCGATGCTGTCGTCGGTATGGCGCGATCCGGTCGAGGACCGCTTCAAGCGCCTGCCGTGGCTGGGCCGGGCGATGGCCGCAATCGAGCACCGCATCGAGCAACTGCACGCGGTGTATGGCCGGATCCTGGAGAAAGCGCTGGCCTGGCGCAAGACCACGCTGCTGCTGGCATTCTCGCTGTTCATCGGCAGCTTTTTTCTGGTGCCGTTCATCGGTACCGAATTCATACCCGACAGCGATCAGGGCTATACCACGCTCAAGCTCAAGACCGCCGTCGGCTCCAGTCTCGACTACACCGACGCCAAGGTCCTGCAGGTGGAAGAAGCGCTGAAGGCGTATCCGGAAATCGAGATCACCAATACGACCGTGGGTACCGACGACGGCCGCAACACGGCCGAGATCAACATCAAGCTGGTCGACATCGCCAAGGTCAAGCGCCGCTCGCAAAAGGCGATCGAGAAGGACCTGCGCAAGCGCATCGGCCAGATCGCTGGCGTCCAGCTTTCGGTCGGTTGGGACAAGCCGATCTTCATCGCCATCCTGGGGCCGGAAGCCGACAAGCTGCAGTCGGCGGTCGACCTGGTGATGGCGAAGGTGGCCACCATCAAGGGCATCACCGATCTGGAAAACAGCCTGACCGCGTCGACACCCTCGGTGACCGTCAAGGTCAACAACGAGCTGGCCAGCGACCTCGGCCTGTCGGTGCAGCAGATCGGCACTGCGCTGCGGCCGTTCGTGGCCGGCGACGCGGTCAGTCACTGGCTGGCAGCCGACGGTCAGAACTACGAAGTCAACGTCCAGCTGCCCAAGTCCGGCCGCCAGAAAATCGCCGATCTGGCCGACCTGTCGGTGGCCAGCAATCGCATCGGCGCCGACGGCAAGCCGGTGATGGTGCCGCTGCGTCAGGTGGTGACGTTTACCGCTTCCAGCAGCCCGCAGGTGATCAAGCGCCAGGACTTGCAGCGGCGCGCGGCAATCTTCGCCGGTGTCGAAGGCCGGCCGTCGGGCGATGTCGGCAGCGACGTGCAGAAGCTGGTGAAGACGATGGAACTGCCGCCCGGCTACCGGTTCGACATCGGCGGCCAGACCAAGCAGATGCAGGAAGCCTTCGGCGCAGCGGTCGCGGCATTAGGCATCGCGGTGATCTTCATTTATCTGATCCTGGCGTCGCAGTTCGGCAGCTTCCTGCAACCGGTCGCGATCATGGCCTCGCTGCCGTTCTCGCTGATCGGCGTGTTCATCGCGTTGCTGGTCACCCGCAGCACGCTCAACATCTTCTCGATCATCGGCTTCATCATGCTCATGGGCCTGGTCACCAAGAATGCGATTTTGCTGGTCGACTTCACCAACCAGGCGCAGCGCGTCGGCATGAACCAGCACGACGCATTACTGACTGCCGGACAGGTACGGTTGAGGCCGATCGTCATGACGACGCTGGCGATGTTGTTCGGCATGCTGCCGATGGCGTTGGGACTGGGCGACGGCGGCGAGCAGCAGGCGCCGATGGGACGCGCCGTCATCGGCGGCATCATCACCTCGACCCTGCTGACGCTGGTGGTGGTGCCGGTGGCTTACACCTATCTGGATACCTGGGGCCGCCGCGCAGCACGTTACTTCAAGGGGCCGGAGCCGATCGATTCGACCACGCCCGAACCGGCCGCTGAACAGACGACCGCGTGATCGTCGTCAGCTCTTGCCGCCGGCAGGGCGCAGCGCCGCGATCAGGGCGTTGCGCCACTGCCGCATTTCCAGGCCGTCGAGCCCGTCGGGCGCGACATCGGTGCGGACCGTGAAGTCGCCGTAGACGAGTCCGAGCGGCTCGCCATCGTGCATCAGCGACATCAGGTACAGCGAGCGCGCGCCGACCAGGTTCTCGTACCAGTGCGGGATGAATTTTGCGTACGGGCCGCCATGGATGTCGGCGACATACAGACCGATCGACTTGGCTGCAACCGACCGGAACAGGTCGGCCTTGGCGCCGCCGCAGCGAAAGCGCGAAATGATCTGGTTCGCATTGCGGCCGACACCGGAAATCGCCACCAGTTCGGTCGAGCCGTTCGGCACGCACAGCAGCGTCATGTCGAAGTGGAATGCGTCGTGGATGCTGCGCAGGAGCTGATAGATCACCTCGACCCGCGTCTTGCGGACATCGTCGACGCTGCTTTTCGTCAGGCTGTCCTGCGGCGACAGCCAGTCCGTGACCCGGTCCGATGATTTGCGCAGCAGGTCGCGCGCGCGCGACGCGGAACAGGGATTGCCGCTGGCAGCCAGTGATGCATCGAGTTCGGCCAAGGTGCCATCGATCAGTTCGGTGACTTCGGTATCCTTCAGGTGCAGCATGGTGCGGTAGGCCGTGATCTCTGTCGCCACCGCGCCCTTCATCTGATGCTCGGGCAGACGGAACAGTGCATCGGTAACGCGGCGCGCAAAGCCGGCGCAGTACTGATGCCACTCCAGCGGACTCGCCAGCGGCCGCGCAGGCACCTTGTCGAGGCCGCCATCGAGGCTCTTTTGCAAGACATCCGGGAACTTCCAGTGCTGCGCCACCGCGGCGCCGATGTCGTCAAAGCTGACGCCGAAGGTCCGGGTCACGGCCTCGTCCTCCGACAGGTTCTGCTCCGCCTGCAGCACGTGACTGCGCACGATGTCGTCGTAGAGGTAATAGCCTGCGAGCATGCGGCCGAGGTTCTGCAGCAGGCCGCAGACCGCGGTTTCCTGGGGCTTGAGGCGCGGCGCGTTCATGCGTGTGAGGCCCGAAGCAAACAGGCCGCAGAACGCGGCAGAGACCAGTTCTGCCTGTAGGTGTTCGGTATGGGAAGTGCCAGTCACAGCATCGCTTGTACCAATGGCGGGCAGCGCCGCCGCGACCGACCGCACCTTGTTCATGCCAAGGATGGCGATTGCCTGGTCCACGGTAGAGACGCTCTGTCCCGCGCGACCGCTGGCGTTCGCATGACGCATCAGCTGCGCCGTCAGCGCCGCATCCCGCAGGATCGCCAACGTCAGCGCACGAGCCGCAGAGACGTTGTCGTCGTCGATTGCTTCAATTGTCGCGAGTGTGGTCTGCATGCCGGTGAATCCTGGGTCGGCATCGATCAGGTCGAGGAGTTTCTGAATTACGGGAGAAGCATTCAAACGAAGTGGGTCCGGTGAAGCGTGCAGGTATGCGGGAGTGCCGGTGAAACCCTGCGTGTTGCAGGCATCTGATTTTTGCACAGGATTAAGGCGACTGCCACACTAAAAAAAGTGGGGAATCGACGATCGCGATACGGCATCCTTGCCGAATTCTTGTAACCCCGGCTTACACTTGATACATGGCGAGGCGTGTATCAGGGGGTTGCGCGACGTATTCTGAGTTCTCGGCAAACCAAGAAGGAGAACACAATCATGGAACAACAGATCACGTCAGGACCTGCGCGCATGCATCCGCTGATGGTTGGCGCCGCCGCTTCCGTCATCCTTGTCAGCCTCATCGGCGTGGCTGCGATCACCGGCCTGATTCCATCCTCGCATGGCACCACGGCACCCGTAGCATCGGCCTACGCGCCGTCATATTCGGGCGATACTTCGGCCTATTCCAATGCCCCGGTCGCACAGACAGCAGCTGGAGCACGCTACCTGACCAGCGACGGCCAGGTGATCGAAATCCTGCCGAATTCGCAGCAGGTTACGCAACTGCGGCAGGCGCGCGTTGTTGACACTGCGCCGGCGTATCAACCCGCACCCGTCGTTCACCGCAAAGTGGTGCACCAGTACGTGCAAAATACCTACACCCCGCCTGTACGGACTTACCAGCAGCCAGCTTACGTAGCGCCGCAGCATCCGATCCAGAATTACGTGAGTGACATGCACCCTGTCGGCACTGGTGTCGGTGCGGTGGTTGGCGGATTGCTGGGCAATCAGATCGGTGGCGGCAATGGCAAGAAGCTCGCGACGGTTGCCGGCGTACTGCTTGGCGGGTATGCGGGCAACGAGGTTGCGCACAACCGCAACCCGCTGCAGTACTGACCGAAATTTTGCGTCGGAGCGCGTCGAACCCATCTCTGCGGAGGCGCGTTCGACGCTTCTCCTCGCGGTGTGAATGACGGCCTGTCGAATCGAGTGCTCTTATTTGCGGTGTCCTACTTGAGCTTGTCGTCTTCGCTCTTTGCGTCGGCCATCGCTTCCGGCTCCAGTTCTTCGGCATAGCGATTGAGACGGATGAAGATGCCCCACGATGTCAGCAGGACGCCCACGCCGACCAGGAGACTGGCTGCATAGGGCAGCTGCGCAGGATCGTCGTGCAGGGCCTTGAAGGTGGCCACCAGGCCTTCGATTGCCAGCGCCACGATCAGCACCACGAAGAAGCGTGAGAGAAAACGGCGCACCCGGGTCGGCGCGCTGATGTCGGCATCCCGAATGATCTCTTCCTCGACAATCGTCTCGGCGATCTGCAGCGCGACCACTGCCGCCGCCACCAGTCCGACCGCTTCGATGATGCTTTGCGCGGCGACCGCATCGAAACCGGTTGCCACCGCGCTCCAGCCCAGCCGCGCAGCGATGGCGACCAGCACCAGTGCCGCCAGAGCAAACAGGAGCGCCATGGCGCCGTGGACAATCCGGAAAAATCCCGTTACGAGCTTCATTCGCGTTCCCTGATCAGAATTGCGCCGTGTCCCCACCGTGCGCCGGCAATCGCGGCATGTGCCTCGGTGCTGCTGCGCACACTGGGTGTCGGCAAATAAAAAAGCCGTAACCCCTTGATTCAAAAGGCTACGGCTCCGTGTCTTTGGGATAGGTGGGCTTGGATAGCCGCTCCTAATCATCGATCCGCGCCGTTTCGTGGCTCGATAAGGCGAAAACGCCTCAAAAAATGCCCGAAAAATTTAGGCATCTCCCTACGGGCCCGGTAGGCGCCCTTAGGGAAGTGCAGATCAATTCCTAAATTCAATCGGGCGTAGCGTCTCGCATCAGTTTTGATAGGGGTTGTACTACAGGAAGGCGCGATCAGACATCTGGCATCGCTGTCGACGTTGCAATTGTTGCATAGATCTGAACCCGCAGGCGATGCGCTGCGGTCAGCGAGTACGTCGCGTCGCCGGCATGGCAAATCGCCGTCCCGCCAGCACCAGATTGGCCAGACCAAACAGCGTGAACAGCTGCGCCGTGTTTTTTGCCAGCCCACGGTAACGGGTC
>JACMOV010000219.1 GCA_014377845.1 Herminiimonas sp. | reverse complement strand
TGATGGACGAATGCATGATGGAAGAGAATTCCGACCGGACCCGCGTCCTCATGCTGCGCAAGGCGCTGCCGGATGCGTCCGCGATTACCGCCGCGATGCTGGCCACGGTGACGGACCGGATTGCGGCCAATCCGGTATCGAGCAGCTTCAACGAAGTCACCATGCAGAATCGTGAGCTGCTCGACACGCTCGCCGAGTTGCGCACCAAGCAGGACGACCTGCTGGCACTGACCGAGGAGCTGGAAAAGACCAATCGCGGCGTCGTCGCGCTCTACGCCGAGATCGAAGAAAAGGCCGAGCGCCTGCGCCAGGCCGACGTCCACAAGGATGAATTCCTGGCGACCCTGGCGCATGAACTGCGCAATCCGCTGGCGCCGATCCGCAACGCCGTCGAAGTCATGCGCCGCGTCGATCCGGCAAATAGTGCATTGCATGCGCGGGCGCAGCAGATCATCTCGCGCCAGGTCGACCACCTGGCGCGACTGGTTGACGACCTGCTCGATGTGGCGCGTATTTCCAAGGGCAAGATCACGCTGCAACAGGTCGTCGCCGATGTGCAGGGATTCATCCATACTGCCGTCGAAACGATCGAGCCGTTCATCGAGCAGCGGCGGCATACGCTGACCGTCGCGGTGCCCGACGAGCCATTGCAGGTATCCGGGGACCCGGTGCGGCTGGCGCAAATCGTCGGCAACCTGCTCAACAATGCAGCCAAATACACCTTGAGCGGCGGTACGATTCTGCTCAAGGCCGAACGGCGTCCGGACGGACTGCTTCGCATCACGGTGCAGGACAATGGCATCGGCCTGTCACCGGAGCGCATGCGCACCATATTCGGCATGTTCGCCCAGGGCGACGCCGCACCAGACCGCGCCCAGGACGGCCTGGGCATCGGCCTGTCGCTGGTGCGCCAGCTGGTCGCACTGCATGGCGGCGACGTCTGGGTCGAGAGCGAAGGCGCAGGTCACGGCTGCAGTTTCATTTTCGAGCTGCCGCTGCTTGGCGGCGCCGAGGTGAGTGCCGTGGCATTGCACGGGCCAGGCGCGTCGATCGATGCGCTCTCGCGCGCAACGATCGATGGACGGCCTGATGCGTCAGCGGACGCAGAGGCTCTCAAAATTCTGCTGGTCGACGACAATGTCGACCTGGTGCTGATGACGTCGATCCTGCTGCAAAGCGCCGGGCATGCCACCTTCGTCGCGCACGATGCTGCCGAGGCGATCACACAGGCGAAGCAACATGCGCCGGACGTGATCCTGCTCGACATCGGACTACCCGGCACCGACGGTTATCAGATTGCGCGGGTGCTGCGCCAGCAACCACACCTGCGGACCGCGACGCTGGTGGCGATCACCGGTTACGGTACCGACGAAGACCGCAGGAAGGCATTCGAAGCCGGCTTCGACCATCATCTCGTCAAGCCGGTCGAAATCCCGGCACTGCTCGCCATCGTCGCCGCAGCAATGCCCCGCAATGCGGTGAGCAGCGGCGGGCGTTGAGCAGTAGGCGCCTGCCGACGATTCTGCGCACGACCACGAGTATTTTCAAGTGCAGCCGTGGTAGGCTGGGCCGATGTACTCATCGCATGTCCCATACCGCAAATTGACCACCGGAGCGCCGCCGCCCAGACTGCCGCTGCCAGGGATCCTGTTGCGGGCCGTGCGATGGCTGGTTTTTGCGCTGCTGCCTGCAATCGGCGCAGTGGCGCATGCACAGACGCCGCAATCGGTGCAGATCCTGAGGCAGGCCCAGGTGCTGGTTTCCGATGCGCCGACGCTGCCGCCGGATGACGCAGGCTGGCGCTCGGTGAGCTTGCCGGAACGATCGCCCAAGCCGCGTGGCGGTGAGCTGGTCGGGTACTGGTACAAGGCGACATTTGCGCCAACGTCCCGGGAGCAGCCGCTGTGGTTGTATCTTCCCCGCCAGCCGAGTGGCGGCGATATCTTCGTCAATGGCGAAAAAATCGCGGTTATTCCTACTGCAAACGCGACGCAGCACGTGCGCTGGTATCGCCCGTTCATGCTCATGATTCCGCCAGTGCTGGTGCATGACGGCCCCAACACGATTGCCGTCCACCTCGCCATTCGCGAACGGCTGACCAGCTTCGGCGAAATGCGTGTCGGCCCGGAGGCAGCGCTTCGCGGCGATTACAGTTGGCTGTATTTCTGGGAGCGCACGACCGCGGAGGTGTCGACCGGCATTTGCCTGCTCGCCGGCGTACTGATCATCATGCTCTGGATGCGGCGGCAGGAAGAACGGCTGTACGGCTTGTTCGGCGTCTGCGTGGTGTTCTGGGGCGTGCGCACCCTGTTGCTACGCGTGTCGATCGTGCCGATCGACCTGATCATGCTTTGGCGCGTAATCTATTATTTTACGACGGGTGGTTTCATCGTACTGATCTCGATCTTCATGGTGAAATTCAGCGGCGGGACCGGCGCACGGATGGCAAGGCTCATGATCGGCTACTGGCTGGTGGGCATGCTCATGTTCGCTGCCATCGGCTTGTCTCTGGTGCCGTTCATGAACGCCTGGTGGTTACTCGGGTTCTTGCCGTCGACCCTTTGGTCGGTGTTGCAGTTATGCCGATTCGGCCTGCGCCAGCGTACCTGGGCCAGCCTCGCGATGGGTGTGGCGGTGGCGTTTGCACTGACCTTGTCGCTGCATGATTTCGC
>JACMOV010000218.1 GCA_014377845.1 Herminiimonas sp. | reverse complement strand
TGCACCGTTGCTCCAACAGGCTTTCGGGCGAGGCACCCAACCTGAATAAGTTCTGAACGGCTGCTACCGTGACGGGGCGCTATCGTGGTCGATTGCACTTGCACGCGACTTGCACGATTTGGAGGGCGGGCGGGTCAGCCGTTTACCCCCGCTTTCCGTCAACACGCCGCCCCTCACCCGTTCCCTCCCATGCCGAAATCCGGATGTTCGAGCTGTGGAGAAGAAAATTGTATTGCATTAAGATAGCATGTGCGCAAGCGGAAGCATATGCCACACGTTGTTAATTGGCAATAATAAAAATCTTGCGTTTTTTGGGCTGTCGTGGCGGCGCGGACAATCGCGGCCAGATTGAAATTGCAGAATGATCTTGCCTTGACTGAAAGGCGTGATAAAGAAGCTGATCGGCAACAAAAAAGGGTTGCGTTTCCGCAACCCCTTGAACTCTCGTCACTCTAGTTATTGGTCGGGGCGAGAAGATTCGAACTTCCGACCCCTTGCACCCCATGCAAGTACGCTACCAGGCTGCGCTACGCCCCGACTGAGCGCGAAGTATATCAGAGGGCCGGCTGTTTTTACCAACAGTGGCATTGACGGCGCAACGTTCGCGTCCGGGCTGGCATGTACCTTTATTTGGTTGCCGTAGTTGCCGGCATGGCAAGCGAGCATCACGGTCGGTGCCGACCGGAACCACCAAGAATCCAACCTGTTGGTCGCTTTCTTTCCTGTCGGTATTCTTTACACCGATACAAAATTCCTCGGCAATTCAAGTGCCAAGTCTATGATTCACAACAAAAAACAAATTCTGGCGTAAAAATTGCATTGACTGCATCGAGCTAAACTGAAAGTTGCGAATTGCTTCCTGAGCACGGGGTTTCGGCAATCTCAAATTTCGAGAAAAGAGCAGCGGCAAGACAGCTATGCTGGCTGCAAACACGGACTAAGGATCGGACATCGACATGAGTAGCACTGCAGGGCAATCAGGTGGTGGTTCATCGGCGGCGCACACGACGGGATTCATGCGGCGCGATTTTGTCACGGCTGCGCTCGTCGAACAAAGCATCGCGCTGCAGAGCCAGGCAGGTACCCGCTACGCAGCGGTTTTCCTTGACTACAAGGGCGTACCGGTCGATGTTGCACTGCGGGTTCTGCTGCGCCCGAACGAACGTCGCAAGATGCTCTCGCTTTCGAGTCAGGGCACGAACCTGTCCTGACGATCCTGCTGCGGACCGCTGCCAAGGCGGCCCGCGCGGAACGACGCTTTGTATCCCCCATCGCATGACAGCGGTATCGTATTGTGCTTGCCACACGCCACTGCAGGACTGGCACCCGATCCGGCAAAACGCGCTACTATCCGCGTTTGGCCCGCGCCGTACGGCACGCCTTCTCACTCGCCTCGATTTCTCTACATGACAACATCCCTGGACATCAATCCGATCGCCCTTCTGAAGCCGCTTGCGGGCTACGTGGTCGAAGACTTGTCAAATGCCGACATCACTGCGACTGCCTCTCTGGCTGCTGCGGCACTCGGCGATCTGGCCACGCCGGTCCTGAAGATGATCTCCAGCGCCGGCACCGCCACCGACGACATCGCACTGCAGTTCTTCCCCGATCCCGAAGACCCGAGCACGCCCGGCAATCTGTTCTTTTGGCCGACCACGCGCACCAGCCGTGCGAGCACGTATGCCGATGCATCGAAGGCGGAGTACTCGCTGCGTGCAGCGGTGTTCCTGTCCGAACGCGACGACTACGGCGCCGTCTACCCTGCCGGCTTCAACCTGCTGCTCAAGCTCGAAGCCAGCGCCTGCGAACTGGTGCGCGACCTGCCGGCTGCGGTGTTTGAAAAACTGGAATTTGCGCTGAAGGGCTCCTCGCTGCCGAAAGGCTTCGAGTTTCTCGACGATGTGCAACACCTTCCTGTCATGCCAGGCATGCGCCGGCAATTCCTGAAAGCGATCACACGGGCGCATGAAGTCACCACGAAGGCGAAGCGCAAGGACTTCGAAGCCGTCATGCTGAACTACATCTGGGACGAGACCGAACCGGTCAAGGATTTCAGCGCCGTACTCACGACCATGGCATCACTGTTCGTGGCAATACATCACCAGGCAAAAAACTAAAAAAGCACCATCCCGATTCCGGAGACCGGCATGAAATTCCAACACATTGCAGCGACCCTACTGACCACGGTAATGATGGGCTTGTCCGGCATGGCTGCCGCGGCCGAAGCTGGAAAGACCGAAGTCCAGTGGCTCGGCCAGGCAACCACGCGCATCACGACTCCCGGCGGCAAGGTCATCGTGATCGACCCCTGGCTGACAACCAATCCGAAAACGCCGGAAGCCTACAAGAAGCTCGACGCCCTCGGGAAGGTTGACCTGATCCTGGTCACGCACGGTCACGGCGATCACTTCGGCGATGCCGGCGCGCTCGCCAAACTGACCGGCGCACCGGTGTACGGTCCGGCTGGGTTGATCCAGAGCGCGGTCACGTTGGGCATCCTGCCAACCGAGCAGGCGGTTCGCTTCGGCAAAAGCGGTACGGTCACGCCACTGGGGGCATCGATTCGCATCACCGCCACGCACGCCGAACACAGCTCGGAAATCCTGTGGCGCAATCCGGCGACCGGCAAGGATGAGACCCACGTCGGTGGCGAGCCACAGGGCTACATCATCGAGCTGGAAAATGGCTTTCGCATCTTTCACATGGGCGACACCGGACTGTTCGGCGACATGAAGCTGATAGGCGAGTACTACCATCCTGACCTGATCATGATTCCGATCGGTGGACACTTCGTGATGGATCCGAAAGATGCTGCCTTCGCTACGCGCAATTTCCTCAAGCCGAAATTCGCGATCCCGATTCATTACGGCACCACGCCGCAATTGAAGGGAACACCGGAGGAATACATCCAGGCGCTGGGCGATGCACCGACCAAGGTGCTGACCATGAAGCCGGGTGACAAGCTGGAGTTTTAAGATCCTATTTCGCAGAAATGGCGCGTTTGAGATCATGCGAAGCGCGCTGCATTGATTTGAAAATCTTGATTCCGGATGCGTGCATCCGGCGACGACACGAGCGTGCGATCAGCCGCGCAGCATCTGCAGAATATCCGTCAGCTCGGCGCGCAGCATGACCAGATCGACGGCCTCGACCGCCGGTGCGGCAAGGCTCGCCAGGTCGGCCTCTTCGACCATGCGGCTATCGAGCTTGTTGCGCGCGCCGCTGATGGTGAAACCCTGCTCGTACAACAACTCCCGGATGCGACGAATCAGCAGCACTTCATGATGCTGGTAATAGCGGCGGTTGCCACGGCGCTTGACCGGCTTGAGCTGGCTGAACTCCTGCTCCCAGTAGCGCAGGACGTGCGGTTTCACGCCGCACAGGTCGCTGACTTCACCGATGGTGAAATAACGTTTTGCGGGGATCGGTGGCAAAGGGGCCAACTCGGTTTTTTGCGGACGGTCGTTCATCGGTCAGCGATCCTGCGACGCCGCGCGGGCGGGCCGGTTAACGGGTGACATCATGCAGCCCGGGCGATGGATTTTTGGTTCGATACCTCGACCATGGCCTTCAGTTTTTGGCTCGGATGAAAAGTGACGACGCGGCGTGCGGTGATCGGAATTTCTTCGCCGGTCTTCGGATTGCGCCCGGGACGCTGCGGCTTGTCGCGCAACTGGAAGTTACCGAAACCCGATAGCTTCACTGGCTCGCCGCTCTCGAGCGCATTGCGAATTTCATCGAAAAATGTCTCGACCATGTCCTTGGCTTCCCGCTTGTTCAGACCGACCTGCTCGAACAGCAGTTCCGCCAGTTCGGCCTTGGTCAGCGTCGGCAAATCACGTTCGGCTTGCGAGCGCGCACGGGCTTCGAGCACGGCGCGGTCGAGGTCGGCTACCAGCACGGATTGCAGTTCAGCGGAGTTTGCGTCGTTCATCATATGGTGTCCCTACTGCCATCAGATGCCACACAGGATGCTGCTTGTAGTGGCATGTCAGGCACGCAGTCGAGCGTTATATTTTTTCTGTGCCACGGTGACGAATGCGCGCATCGCGGCATCCACCGTATCGTCTTGCAGGGTGCTTTGAGTATCTTGCATGGCGAATCGGAAAGCAAGACTTTTTTCGTTAATCTCAAGTCCTTTTCCCCGATATTCATCAAACAAAACAATAGCTTGCATGATATGGCATGCTGGATTCGCCTGCTGCTCCGCGACAAAAACATCGATCAGATCCTGCGCCGGAACCTGTTGCGAAACCACTAACGCCAGGTCCCGGATCACGGTCGGAAATTTCGAGATCTCGCGATGCGCCGGGATGGGACGCTGCTGCAATGCGCTCGCATCGACTTCGAACAGGACGGGCGCCGATGGCAGTTCATACTTCTGCTGCCAGCGCGGATGCAGCTCGCCGATGAAGCCGATTTCCTGGCCGTTCAGCTTCACGACAGCACTGCGTCCGGGATGCAGCGCCGGATGCGCGACCGGATCGAAGCGCAGCGTCTGCGGTGCGAACAATGCCTCCAGATCGGCCTTGAGATCGAAGAAGTCGACAGTGCGTCCATCGATACCCCACTGCTCCTCCACGACCCCACCGCAAGCAAGTGCGCCGACGCGCTTGGGCTGGCGATACCCGGCCACCGACAACGGACCATCAGCCACGCTCGAATCGCGATGAAAGACCGCGCCGACCTCGAAGATGCGCACGCGAGCGAGCTTGCGGTTCAGGTTGTAGCGCACGTTGGCGATCAGGCTGCCGACCAGGGTCGAACGCATCACGCTCATCTGGCTGGCGATCGGATTGACGACGCGGATGGGTTCGGCATTGGCTGCAAAGTCGGCTTCCCAGGTGGCTTCGGTAAAGCTGTAGTTCACCACCTCCTGGTAATCCAGCGCTGCGAGCTGGCGCCGTATCGCAAACAGCGAGCGGGTCGTTTCGGCGGGAATGCGCATCGCATTCGGCGCCACCGGCGGCAGCGCCGGAATGTTCTCGAATCCGTAGATACGCGCGACCTCTTCGATCAAGTCTTCCTCGATCTCGATGTCGAAGCGGAACGATGGCGGGGTCACCGTGAAGACGCCGTCGGCCAGGGTATGCGTCAATCCGAGCCGGGTGAAAATCGCGGCGACGACGGCGTCCGACAGCGGTACGCCGATCACTTTGACTGCGCGCGCGGTGCGCATCGTCACCGGCTTGCGCAACGGCAGATTGACGATCTGGTCGTCGACCGGTCCGACCAGCGTCTTGCCGCCCTGTCCGCAGATGGCGACGATCAGCGCGGTGATGCGTTCGATGTGCTCGACGGTGGTGGCGTAATCGACGCCACGCTCGAATCGATGCGCCGCATCGGTCGAGAAATTGTAGCGCCGTGCGCGGCCCTGGATCGCCTGCGGATACCAGAAGGCCGCTTCGAGGTAGATGTCGGTGGTGTCGAGCGAGACGGCGGTAGCATCGCCGCCCATGATGCCGGCGAGCGATTCGATCGCTTCGTCATCGGCGATCACGCCTACCCAGTCGTCGACGTCGACGGTATTGCCGTTCAAGAGCTTGAGCGACTCGCCCGTGCGGCCCCAGCGCACGTCCAGTCCGCCATGGATCTTCGCCAGATCGAACACATGCGTTGGCCGGCCCAGTTCCAGCATCACGTAATTGGAGATGTCGACCAGCGCCGAAATCGGCCGCTGTCCACTGCGCTCGAGACGTTGCTTCATCCAGCCCGGTGTCGGCGCACGGGCCTCGAGGTTGCGGATGACGCGACCGGAAAAACGGCCGCACAGGTCCGGCGCGCTGATCGTGGCCGGCAGGATCTCGTCGCTCGTCACGGGAACCGTCTCGAACACTGGCGCCATGAGCGGCACGCCGGTGAGCGCCGATACTTCACGTGCCACGCCGAGCACCGACAGACAATCGGCCTTGTTCGGTGTCAGCTTGATCGTGAACTTCATGTCGTTCAGTTGATGGTAGTCCCGGAAGTTCTGCCCGACCGGCGCGTCGTCCGGCAGGTCCAGCAGGCCACCATGGTCGTCCGACAGCTTCAGTTCCTTTGCGGAGCACAACATCCCTTGCGATTCGACGCCGCGCAATTGTCCGACCTTGATCTCGAACGGCTTGCCGTCTTCTCCAGGAGGCAACACGGCGCCAACCAGCGCGCACGCGACCTTCATCCCGGCGCGCACGTTCGGCGCGCCGCAGACGATGGTGAGGGCGGCGCCGGTACCGGCATCGACCTGGCAGACGTTGAGCCGGTCGGCATTCGGATGGCGCGTGATTTCCAGTACCTTGGCGACCACCACGCCGGAAAATGGCGGGGCGACCGGCACCGCTTCCTCGACCTCGAGTCCGGACATCGTCAGAAGGTGGGCGAGCTGGTCGGAAGTCAGGTCCGGGTTGGCCATCGTGCGCAGCCAGTTTTCAGAGAATTGCATGTCTTGATCCTTTTACTGCAGGTGCCGCCTGTGGTGTCATCCGCAAGGACGGCGCTGCCTGCCTGTTCCGTGTGCACCATGTGCCAGCCAGAATGGCGGCGCATGCCTTCGATGCGCGTCGGTGCGCCTAGTTGAACTGCTTCAGGAAACGTAGATCGCCTTCGTAGAACAGGCGCAGGTCGTTGATCCCGTAACGCAGCATCGTCAGGCGCTCAAGTCCCGAGCCGAACGCAAAGCCGATGTAGCGCTCCGGATCCAGGCCCATGTTGCGCACCACGGTCGGATGCACCTGGCCCGCGCCGGAGACTTCGAGCCAGCGGCCCTTCAATGGCCCGCTGCCGAACGCAATGTCGATCTCGGCCGATGGCTCGGTGAAGGGGAAATACGATGGACGAAACCGTACCTGCAGATCGTCCGTCTCGAAGAACGCCTTCACGAACGACAGATAGACGCCCTTGAGGTCGGCGAAGCTGATGTCTTCCGCAATCCACAGACCTTCGACCTGGTGGAACATCGGCGAATGGGTGGCATCGCTGTCGACGCGGTAGGTCCGGCCCGGTGCGATCACCTTGATCGGCGGCTGGTTCATGCGGGCGTAGCGCACCTGCATCGGACTGGTGTGCGTGCGCAGCAGCAGCTGTTTGCCACCGCTGTCTTTGCCGTCGATGTAGAACGTGTCCTGCATCGAGCGCGCCGGATGGTTTTCCGGGCTGTTCAGGGCGGTGAAATTGGTCCAGTCGGTTTCGATCTCGGGGCCATCTGCGACATCGAATCCGATCGATCCGAAAATCTGTTCGACGCGCTCCCAGGTTCGCATCACCGGGTGGATGCCGCCGACCGAGCGGCCGCGTCCAGGCAGCGTGATATCGATCGCCTCGGCGTTCAGGCGCGTCTGCATCTGGGCATCGGCCAAGGCATCGCGGCGCGCATTCAGTGCGGTCTCGATCTGCTCCTTGGCGGCGTTGATGATCGCGCCCTGCACCTTGCGCTCATCCGGCGCGAGTTTGCCGAGGCCCTTCATCTGCTCGGTGATCTTGCCGGTCTTGCCGAGGTACCCGGCCTTCGCATTTTCGAGTGCGGCAGCGTCGGCTGCGGCGTCGAAATCGGTCTGTGCCTGCAGGACGAGTTGTTCTAATGGACTCATGCGTGTTCTTCCGGTGCGCCAGACAGCGACGCCAAAAATGAAACGGGGCACAGGTGATTGACCTTTGCCCCGCCGGGATGTTGCAGTGTCGATCAGCGCCGCTTGCGCGACGCCTGTCTTTGCTTAAGCTGCGATGTTGGCTTTCACCTGATTGACAATCGCGGCAAACGCCGGCTTGTCCATCACTGCCATGTCGGCCAGCACCTTGCGATCGAGTTCGATCGAAGCGCGCTTCAGGCCATTCATGAACACGCTGTAGGTCATGCCATGCTCGCGTGAAGCGGCGTTGATACGGGTGATCCACAATGCGCGGAACACACGTTTCTTGTTGCGACGGTCACGATACGCATACTGACCTGCGCGCATGACTGCCTGCTTGGCAATCCGGTAGACTTTACTGCGACGACCACGATAGCCTTTGGCTTGATCGAGGACTTTCTTGTGACGGGCACGTGCTGTTACCCCACGTTTAACTCTAGGCATGGTTTCTCCTGTTTATCGCGTGAGGTTAGGCGAACGGCATCATTGCGCGAACGGAGACCATGTTTGAATCATGGACTTCTTTCGAACCGCGCAGCTGACGTTTGGTCTTGGTGGTTTTTTTGGTCAGGATGTGGCGCTTGAACGCCGAACCGCGCTTGACGGTTCCACCCGGACGCACGCGAAAACGCTTCTTCGCACTGCTCTTGGTCTTCATTTTTGGCATGACGATCACTGTCCTTGGGGACAGCTCCATTTTTGTATGATTGCAGGTGGCAGCATTTCGCTACGCTTGGATGCCTGCTTTCACTTGTTATGCAGTGGAATCGAGCCCACTGCCGTCGCTGTGCTCCAATCATCTGGAACACTGCAAATTCTGTTGCTGCTGACGCTGCTGTTGCCGCTGCTTTTGACCTCACCGGCCACCGAACCGAACCCGCACTCACTCGGCGTAGCGAGCGGTCTGCAGTGGCGCCGAGGAGCAGATACGTACGCATGTACGTTGAGCACCGGAGGCGCCACTGCAGACCGCGCAGTAGTCGCGCTCCATGAAGCACTTACTTCTTCTTCTTTGGCGCTAGCACCATGATCATCTGGCGGCCTTCCATTTTCGGCCACTGCTCGACCTGTCCATATTCGACCAAATCCAGCTTCAGGCGCTCCAGCATGCGCACACCGATATCCTGGTGAGCCATCTCGCGGCCGCGGAAGCGCAGCGTGATCTTGGTCTTGTCGCCCTCGTCGAGGAACTTGATCAAGTTGCGCAACTTGATGTTGTAGTCGCCATCATCGGTGCCCGGGCGGAATTTCACTTCCTTGACCAGGATGATTTTCTGCTTGAGCTTGGCTTCGTGCGCTTTTTTCTGTTCGGAATACTTGAACTTGCCGTAATCCATGAGGCGGGCGACCGGCGGTTGCGCAGTGGGCGCAATTTCGACCAGATCGACGTTAGCCTCTTCAGCCAGACGGAATGCCTCGGCCAGAGTGACGATACCAAGCGCTTCGTTCTCGACTCCGCTCAAGCGCAGTTCAGGTGCAGTAATTTCACCGTTGATGCGGTGCGACTTATCAGTAGCTATTGTAATTTCCTTTTAATATCAAATGATGAGGCCGTGCTCTGACGCTCAAGCTTTGGTGTCGACATCGTGTTGCAGTCGTTTCACCAGTTCATCGACGGGCATGGTTCCCAGATCGATATTGCCTCGCGCACGCACGGCCACTGTGTTCGCATCCCGCTCCTTGTCGCCAATGACGACGATATAAGGCAGCTTTTGTACCGAATGCTCACGTATTTTATAGGTTATTTTCTCATTACGCAAATCGACGGCCACCCTAAACCCTTGTTTCTTCAGGTTTTGTGCCACTGCTTGCGCGTAATCGGCCTGTGATTCGGAAATGTTGAGCACGACAATTTGTACCGGTGCCAGCCACATCGGCAGCGCGCCGGAGAAGTTTTCGATCAGCATGCCGATGAAGCGTTCCAGCGAGCCGAGAATGGCACGGTGCAGCATGACCGGGATCTTGCGGGTGTTATCTTCCGCGACATATTCCGCGTCGAGGCGCACCGGCATCGAAAAATCGACCTGCATGGTGCCGCACTGCCAGGCGCGGCCGATCGCGTCTTTCAAGGTGTATTCGATCTTCGGGCCGTAGAAGGCGCCTTCGCCCGGTGAAATCTCGAAGGGATAGCCGGAGCGCTCGAGCGAGGCGATCAGCGCCGCCTCGGCCTTGTCCCATGCTTCGTCCGAGCCGACCCGTTTTTCAGGACGGGTCGCGACCTTGTAGATGATCTCGGTGAAGCCGAAATCCTTGTACACCTTCTGCAGCAGCGTGGTGAAGGCGATGCACTCATCCTGGATCTGGTCTTCGGTGCAGAAGATGTGGCCATCGTCCTGAGTAAAGCCGCGTACCCGCATCATGCCGTGCAGTGAGCCGGACGGTTCGTTGCGATGGCACTGTCCGAACTCGCCATAGCGCAGCGGCAGATCGCGGTACGAACGCATCCCAGAGCGGAAAATCTGCACGTGACCCGGGCAGTTCATCGGTTTCAGGGCATAGGCACGGTTCTCCGACTCGGTCGTGAACATGTTTTCCTTGTAGTTCTCCCAATGACCGGACTTCTCCCACAGGCTGCGATCCAGGATCTGCGGCGCCTTGACTTCCTGGTAGCCGTTATCCTGGTAGACCCGGCGCATGTACTGTTCGACCTGCTGCCAGACGGTCCAACCCTTCGGATGCCAGAAAATCAGGCCCGGCGCTTCTTCCTGGAAGTGGAACAGATCGAGCGCGCGGCCCAGCTTGCGGTGGTCCCGCTTGTCGGCCTCTTCCAGCATGTGCAGGTAGGCTTCCTGCTCCTCTTTCTTTGCCCATGCGGTCCCGTAGATCCGCTGCAGCATCTCGTTTTTCGAATCGCCGCGCCAGTAGGCGCCAGCGAGCTTCATCAGCTTGAAGACCTTCAGCTTGCCGGTCGATGGCACGTGCGGGCCGCGGCACAGGTCCTCGAACTGGCCTTCCGCGTAAAGCGACACATCCTGGTCCGCCGGAATCGAACCGATGATCTCGGCCTTGTAGGCCTCGCCGATCGACTTGAAATAGGCGACGGCCTCATCGCGCGGCAATACACGGCGGGTCACCGCCTCGTCCTTCTTTGCCAGTTCCGCCATCTTCTTTTCGATGGCGACCAAATCCTCTGGCGTAAACGGCCGCTTGTATGAAAAATCGTAATAGAAGCCATTCTCGATCACTGGTCCGATCGTCACCTGCGCATCCGGGAACAGCGACTTGACCGCATAAGCGAGCAGGTGCGCCGTCGAATGCCGGATCACGTCCAGGCCTTCGGGGTCCTTGTCGGTGATGATCGCCAGGTCTGCGTCATGATCGATCACAAACGCGGTATCGACGACCTTGCCGTCCACCTTGCCGGCGAGTGCCGCCTTGGCAAGGCCCGCGCCGATGCTGGCGGCAACCTGGGCGACCGACAGCGGTGCATCGAACTGTCGCTTGGAACCATCTGGCAGACTGACTGTAACCATGGTGCTCTCCGCGCCGGCGCATGCATGGCCGACATCTGTTGAATTTGAATTGGATAGTAAGAATGAACCGGATCGGACGATGCAAAAATGCGGACGAAAAAAAACGCGGACCAGCCGCGCTTTTTCAAACTCCAATGACGAAAAAGGTCCCGACTAGTAGCGCTTACAAACCATGGTGGTGGTAGTTCGCGGTGTCATAACCAGAATGCCTTTCTCGCTCTTGCAGTGCTGTCACCGACAGCGAATTTCAGGATTACCAAAAAATTTTTGGTAGGCACGATTGGACTCGAACCAACGACCCCTACCATGTCAAGGTAGTGCTCTAACCAGCTGAGCTACGCGCCTAAAGAAGCCGAATTATAGCGACCTTTTATTTTTTGCGCTAGTGCCCTGAATGCCGTGAATGCGCGTCGCGTTTCGCTCGTTCATTATTGGCGATGCACCTCCATCACACCCTCGACTTCACGGATCACCGTCAAGGCCTTCTGCAATTGCGCAGTCGACGCGATCTCGGCGGTGAAGGCCATGCGCGCCTGACCCTTCGCGCTCTGGGTGCTGACCCCGATGACGTTGATTTTCTCGCGCAGGAAAATTTCGGAGATATCCCGCAGCAGCCCCTGCCGGTCACCGGCCAGGATGAAGATGTCCACCGGGTAGACGGTTTGACCGCCAGGCGCACCCCAGTCAGCCTGGATCACCCGCTCCGGCGCCTTGCTGCGCATCTCCGCAAAATTCTTGCACGTGGTGCGATGGATCGAGACGCCCTTGCCACGCGTGATGAAGCCAACCACTTCGTCCGGCGGCGCCGGTTTGCAGCATTTCGCGAGCTGCGTCATGAGGCCGTCGGTGCCGACCACCAGCACGCCCGACTTGGCGCCTTGCACGACGCTGGAGGCGCGACTCTTGCGCGGGATGACGGCCGCGTCCGGATTCTGGAGTGCGTGTACATGCGCACCGGCGCCCGTATTCTTTGGCACCGCGGGCGTCTGCAGGACCTGCTCGACCTGGCGCAGGCTGAATTCTTCCTTGCCGACAGCCATGAACAAGTCGTCGAGCTTGGTAAAGCCGAGCTTGTGCGCGAGTTCTTCGAGGTTAACCGCTGTCTTGCCTTCGCGCTGCAATGTTTTTTCGATCAGGGTGCGTCCGCTCGCGAGCGTTGCTTCATGATCGATCGCATTGAACCAGGCGCGCACCTTGGCGCGGGTACGGGCACTGGCAGCATAGCCCGCACCGAGCCAGTCGCGCGAAGGACCGGCGGCCACGGCGCCACTGCCCCTGGCGGTAATGATCTCGACCGTCTGGCCATTCCTGAGCGGCGTATTCAACGGCACCATCGCGCCGTCGACCCGCGCGCCGCGGCAGCGATGGCCGACATCGCTGTGCAGGTGATAGGCGAAGTCGATCGGCGTCGCGCCGGTCGGCAATTCGATCACGCGCGCCTGCGGCGTGAGCACATAGATCCGGTCGTCCAGATTGGTCGACTTGAGCTGTTCGACCCATTCGCGACGCAGCTCATCCTGACCGACCACGGCGTCGACGACTTCGCTTTTCCAGGCCAGCAATTGCCGCAGCCAGGCAATCTTTTCATCGTATTTCTGTCCGGCGAAATTCGAGCCGCCGGCTTCCTTGTAACGCCAGTGCGCCGCTACGCCGTATTCGGCGAAATGATGCATTTCGTTGGTGCGGATCTGGACTTCCAGCGCCCGCTCGTCCTCGGCCATGACGACCGTGTGCAGCGACTGGTAGCCATTTGCTTTCGGCCGTGCGATGTAATCGTCGAACTCCGCCGGGATCGGCGTCCAGATGTCGTGCACGATGCCGAGCACGGCGTAGCAGGTCTTGACGTCGGCTACGATCACGCGGAAGGCACGCACGTCATAGAGCTCGGAAAAATCGAGCGTCTTGCCACGCATTTTCGACCAGATGCTGTAGAGATGCTTCGGCCGGCCGAACACTTCGGCGTCGATGCCGGCTGCAGCCAGTTCGGCGCGCAGGCGCGTGATCGCACTGTCGACGAAACCCTCGCGCTCGATGCGCTTTTCTTCCAACATGCGGGCGATGCGCTTGTAGGCGTCCGGCTCCAGGAAGCGGAACGAGAGGTCTTCGAGCTCCCACTTCAGCTGCCAGACGCCGAGCCTGTTTGCCAGTGGCGCATACAGGTCCATGGTCTCGCGCGCGTAGGAATAGGTGCGATCGCTCTGCAGCTTCTGGTCGGCAAAGTAGCGCAGCGTCGTCACGCGCGAAGCCAGCCGCACCAGGACCACGCGCATGTCGGTGGCCATCGCCAGCAGCATCTTGCGCAGGACCTCGAGTTGCGCTGCGGTCTGCTGCGCGGTGTTTTTGCCGCGTTCGAGTTCCTGCACGCCGAACGTCTGCTCATGCAGCCGCATCAACTGCCGCACACCCGCCACGAGGTCGGCCACGTCCTTGCCGAACAGCGCCTCGATCTGTGTCGCCATGGCCGGATCCAGCACCGGCAGCTCGAACAACAGACCGGCGATGCGCGTATCGGCATCGGACTTCAGCGAAGCCAGCGTCGCTGCCACACCCTCTGAAAAGCGCAGCGCGTTTTCACCGGTAACAACCGTACGTTCGGCGTAGGCCGGCTTGATGAATGCGTGCACCGCGAGCACCCGCGCCGCATCATGCGCGCTCAGCCCCGCGCAGAACTGGGTCGTATCGTCGGCCCGGATTGCGGCGGTGGACAGCATGAAGGTGCGATCCGCCGCTACTGCGCGGATGCGGTGACGACCATCTCGACCAGCCACTCCGGACGGGCGAGCTTGGCTTCGACGGTGGCGCGCGGCGGCGCATTGTCCGGCGCAACCCACCCTTGCCAGACGTGGTTCATGCCATCGAAATCCTTGATGTCGGCAAGGAACACCTGGCACATCAGGATACGCGACTTGTGACTGCCGGCTTCCGCCAGCAGGCGATCGATGTGCGCCAGCACTTCCCGGGTCTGGCCATCAATGTTGCGGGTCAGGTCATCGGCAACCTGACCGGCGAGATAGACGGTGCCATTGCAGATTGCCGTATCGGAAAGCGTCGCGCCGACGTGCAGCCGGGTGATGCCTGCTGCGGCGTTGGCTGAATGCGTGCCCGCCTGCTCGCCTGGCGCCGCGTCTGACTGCTGCAGTTGCTGCATATCCATGTCGAATCCTCTCGGTTACGCGCACAAATCAAGACTCCGCTGGCGTCGTCACCCTGGGCGGCCGTACAGACACTTTGCCTGCGCAGCGTGCTATGAACCCAGCAAAAAACGTTTCGCCACCGCGATCTGATCGGCATGCATGAAGGTCGGCGCATGGCCGACATCCGGAATTTCCACCAGCGTGGCCCGCGGACCACGCGTTGTCATTTGCTGCGCTGTCTCCCGGGTCAACAGGTCTGAATGCTCGCCTCGCACCAGCAAGGTCGGGCAGGTGATCGCGTCGTAGGCACGCCACAGGAGCGCTTCGGCCTGTTTCGTGCTCTCCGGTGTCGCCGCCTTGAACGGTACTGCAAGTCCCAGATCGTAGTGACGAATCCAGTAACCATCCTTATGCTGCCGCAAAACGTCCCCCGCGAGCTTTTTCCACTCTTCGTCGGTGTGTTCGCCAAAGGGCGCCGAAATGGTGCGAATGTATTGCACGCCCTCCTCGAAGGTCGGGAACTGCACTGCCTGCCCGATGTAGTCGCCGATGCGGGTGATCGCTGCCGGGTTCAAGGTCGGGCCGACGTCGTTGATGATCAGCTTGCGGATCGGGTTATCCGGCAATGAAGCAAGACCCATACCGATCAGCCCGCCCATCGAGGTGCCGAACCAGTCGACGGTCTCGGCATCGAGCCGCGCCAGCAGCGTCACCATGTCGCTTACATATTGCGGCAACTGGTAATACTGCGGATCGCGCAGCCGGCCCGAGCGCCCGCGCCCCACGACGTCGGGGCAGACCACACGGTACGTCGAAGCCAGGTCGCGCGCCATGATGTCGAAATCGTCGCCGACCCGGGTCACGCCGTGCGCACACAGCAGCACGTTCGGATTGCGCGGATCGCCCCACTCCTTGTAGGCCATGTCGTGTAGTCCCGCGGGGGACAGGCATTGGACTGTTTTCAGCTGATGTGGTGCCATGGGACGAAGATGTTGGGGG
>JACMOV010000217.1 GCA_014377845.1 Herminiimonas sp. | reverse complement strand
TGCCTGCACCGCGATCTGCGCGGTTTCCAGGTCGCGGATCTCGCCGATCATGATCACGTCCGGGTCCTGGCGCAGGATCGCGCGCAGCGCTTTGGCAAAGGTCATTTCGATGCGGGCATTGACCTGGGTCTGGCCGACCCCAGCCAGCTCGTACTCGATCGGGTCTTCCACCGTCAGGATGTTGGTGGCGGTGGCATTCAGACGCGACAGCGCGGCATACAGCGTGGTGGTCTTGCCAGAGCCGGTCGGACCAGTCACCAGGACGATCCCGTGCGGCTGGGCGATCAGCCGGTCGAACTGCGGCAGCACCGCGTCGCTCATGCCGAGATGCAGCAGGTCGAGCCGCCCGGCTTCCTTGTCCAGCAGACGCAGCACGGCGCGCTCGCCATGTCCGGTCGGCAGGGTCGAGACGCGAACGTCGACCGGCTTGCCGCCGACGCGCAACGTGATGCGGCCGTCCTGCGGCAGGCGCTTTTCGGCGATGTCGAGCTGGGCCATGATCTTGATGCGGGAAATCAGCGAGGCATGGATGGCTTTTTTCGGCCGCACGATGTCGCGCAAGGTGCCGTCGATGCGGAAGCGCACTACCGAAATCTGCTCGAACGGTTCGATGTGGATGTCCGATGCCTCCTCGCGCAGGGCCTGGGTCAGCAGCGCATTGATCATCCGGATCACTGGTGCATCGTCGGCCGATTCCAGCAGATCTTCGATGGCCGGCATGTCCATCATCAGCTTGGCCAGATCGAGGTCGGATTCATACTCGTCGATCACCTGGGCGGCGTCGCCGCCGGAGCCGGCATAGGCCTTGGCAATCGCGATATCGAGCGCTTCGCGCGACATCGGCTTCAACTTGACGCGGCCGAAGCGCCGGCTGACTTCAGCAATGGCGGTCGGCGTCGTCGCATCCGATATCCAGACTTCGACACTGTTGGCGGCGCTGTCGCTGCGATGCGCGAGCAACGCGAAATCACGCGCGAAGGCGTACGGCAGCAGGCGGCCATCGATCATCGGGTTGGTCATGTGCGCCTCAGTTGACCGTTTTTCCAGCCGGCTGGCCCGGAGCGCCATTCAACGACGGCAAGCCCGGGTATGGCGCGGCGGCCGGCATCGAGGTCCGCTCCACGGCGGCCGGCGGCGAGCGCAGCAGCGCGCCGCCGTTCGGCTGGCCGTTCTGCAGCGGCGGCAGCACCGGCGCTTCCATGTTCGGCAACAGCGCCGTCTGCGCCGGCTGGGAGCCTTGCTCGACATTGCGGATCAGGTCGTAGCGGTCGGCCGCCAGGTTGACGCTCTGGTCGTTGCTGCGCACGACAGTCGGACGCAGGAACACCATCAGGTTGGTCTTGACCCGCTTGCGGTTCTGGTACTTGAACAGGTTGCCGATGACCGGAATGTCGCCCAGGCCGCGCACCTTTTCCGCGCCGTCCTGCACGGTGTCCTCGATCAGGCCGCCGAGCACGATGATCTGGCCGTCGTCGACCAGCACGTTGGTGTCGATCGAGCGCTTGCTGGTGATGATGCCGGCCGCGTTGGCGGTGTCCTGCACGCTCGAGGTTTCCTGGTAGATCGCCATCTTCACGGTGCCACCCTCGGAGATCTGGGGGCGCACGCGCAGCGACAGACCGACGTCCTTGCGTTCGATGGTCTGGAAAGGATTGACGCCGGCGGCGCCGCCCGAGGCAGCCGTGGTGTACTGCCCGGTGATGAACGGCACGTTCTGGCCGACGATGATCTTGGCTTCTTCATTGTCCAGCGTGATGAGATTCGGCATGGACAGTATATTCGCGTTGGCGTCGGTTTCCAGGGCATGCGCCAGGGCGCCGAGTCCGAGCTTGCCGTTGATCTGACGGAAGATGCCGATCGACAGGCCCGCGCCCGGCAATGCCGAGGCACTGCCTGCGGCGGCGCCGGCCGCCAGCGACAGCAGATTGTTGGGCGTGCCCGCTTGGAACGAAGTACCGGCGCCGACGCGGTAGGCGCTGTCCGCATTGCCCGACAGGCCGAGCCACTGGATGCCGAATTCCGCCGCCTTGGTGGCGGAGACCTCGACGATCAGCGATTCGACGTAGACCTGCGCACGCCGCACATCGAGCAGGTCGATCACCATGCGCAGGTTGCGGTACACGGCTTCGCTCGAGGTGATGATCAGCGTGTTGGTGGCAGAATCGGCCTGGATGAAACCGCCGGCGCCGCCGCTGCTCAGGCTGGTGCTGGCCGGGGTGGCGGACGGCGGCGTCGACAATCCACCCTGCGCGGTCATGCCGCCCGGACTCTGCGCCTGCTGGTTCTGCGTCGGCTGGGCCTGCGCCGGGGCCGAGGTATCGTTGGTGATCACGGCGCGCAGCGTCTGCGCCAGCTTGGTCGCCTCGGCGTTCTTGAGGTGGACGACGTGCACGTTGCCGGGCACCGAGGTCGGCTGGTCGAGCTTGGCGATCAGCGTCTTGGCAAGGTTGGCGCGCGCCGCGGACGGTGCACGGACGATCACGGAGTTGGTGCGCGAATCGGCCAGCAGGCTGACCCGGCCGGTGTCACCGCCAGGAACGTTGCCGGCGGTTTCGAGCAACCGGTTGACCATGCCGGCGATATCGCTGGCGATGGCATTGCGGATCGGTATCACGTCGAGATCGCCGGTGGCAGGACTGTCGAGCGCGGCGATGATCTTGCCGAGACGGCGCAGGTTGTCGGCGTAATCCGTGATCACGAGGGAGTTGTTGCCCGGATTTGCATTGATCGTGTTGTTGGGAGAAATCAGCGGACGCAGTACGGCCACCAGGTTGTTGGCGGACTCGTAGTTGAGCCGGAAGATCTGGGTCGCGATCTGGTCGCCGCCACGCGAGGCACCGGCCTGGGTCGGCCCGGCTTGCAGCTTGGCGTCGGCCTCCGGCACCACCTTGGTATAACCATCGCCTGCCACGACCGTGTAACCCTGCAGCCGCAGCGCTGAAGTCAGCAGGCTGAACGCCTGCGCCTTGGTGACCGGCTTTTCGGAAACCAGGTTGATGGTGCCCTTGATGCGCGGATCGATGATGAAGGTGGTGCCGATGTAATGGCCGACCGCCTTGATGACCGATTCGATGTCGGCGCCGACGAAATTGAGCGAGGCTTCGCGCGAGGCCGGATCCTGCGCCTGCGCCAGCGGCGCGGTGGCGATCGCGCAGACGAGCAGCGCGATGGTCGGCCAGCGGCGCAACGCCAGCGTGCGCGGGGAGGGGGATGTCGGCTGATGAGATTTTGTCATGTGAACGATTGAATTATTTGAATTCGAGTGCGATGTAATTCGAGGTGCCTTCCCGCCGGCGCTGACCCAGCAAATTCAACAGATTTGCCAGCCTTTCTTCCTGTTCCGGCGCGGCTTCCGCCCTGCCGGAAAAATGCAATCGACCGCCATCGAGTCCGCCTGTGCCCGTGAGCATCAATGGACCCTCTTTTGTCTTCAGTTCGAGCCGCGCCGTCTGACCCTGCCAATCCATCTGCAGCCGGTAGGCGCCGAGCGGCCTGATCGCGGACAGCCGGGAGGCGACGTTATCGAGATCCAGCCGCATCGACCCGGTCAGGTCGACCTGCCTGCCCTGTCGCGCCAGTTGCAGCCCGCTCCATGACAACCGCATCTCGCCGCTCGGCGCAATCGTGTTCAGCGGCGCGCCCAGCGCTGCCAGCCGTTCCGCCGGCAAGCGCAGCGTCGACGGGCTGATCTGCCAATCGGACCAGGAGCCGGTAATCTGCACCGGTTGGGCGAGCGCGTCCGGATTTTCAAGCGTCGCGTCCACCAGCCCCAGCAATACCGTCGGCGATAGCCGCCACGCAAACCGGCCCGGCAACAACGGCGTGACCGGATCGAACCCGCTCGGCGCGGCGCCCACGAAAGCCGAGCCGCGCCAGATGGTGCCCTGTGCATCGCCGAGCGTGAAACGGCCGCCGGTCTGCTGCTCGATCAATGGCGCCATCCAGGCTGCCGGACAGAACATCAGCACGATGATCGTCACGGTCACGGTTGCAGCGCCCAACCATATCACGAGGCGTTGCACTGACCCACCATTCGGTTACAAGCAATGTTCATCAAGAGCAGCCCGGTTGCGGTTTCTGTCGCCAATTTCTGCATCCGAACATGTTCATTCGGTTTTCGGTTGGCGCAGGCTCAGGGTGGCATTGACGATGTCGGTCTGCGCCTGGGCCGTAAAGCTGCTTTCCACCACGCTCAGGCGCGCACTCTTCTGCATTTCATCCAGCCATTCAAGGATGCTGGCAAACGATGTGTTGTTGAGTTGCAGACGCACTAGGTCGCCGGTCACCACGATGCTCTGCGCCTTCAGGCCCTTGCGCGTCAAGGCGGCTTCGATGCTTTCTCGGGTGCTCAGCGTCGCCTGCGCCGGCGCATTGGCATTCAAGGCCTGCGCCTCGCGCGACAGCGCCTGCAGCACAATCGCCTGCTGCCGTAGTTGCGGCAAGTCTTTTTCAAGCCGCGTCGAACCGACATAAGCCGGGGCGATGCCGACGAACCAGATCAGCGCGGCCGCAACGCCAGCCGCCCCGCCCGCCAGGATCTTGCGCTCGCGCGCATCGCGTTCGGACCAGAAGCCGGCGAACGACTCTTTCCATTGTTGCGCTGTCATGGCGCGCTCCTGATCTGCCATACGCCAGGCGCAGACTGGGCCAGGCCAAGGCTGCGCGCCGCCAGTGCGGTCTTCATCTGGGCCATTGGCACTTCCGGCTCCGGCTTGGGCTTGACCAAGAGGCTGCGGTCACGGTATTCCATGGTGGCGATCGCCGGCTTGACCGGGCCGGTCGCGTTTTGCGTCACGCTGGTCCACGCCTGGGAGAATCCGGAAGCCAGCGCGGCGAAGTCGTCCGGCGCAGGCTGCCCGGCGTCATGGCGGGCTGCAGCCAGTTTTTGCCGCATCTGCGCTGCCGGATCGACGATCACCGTTTCCTTTGGATAAGCATTCTTGTAAATCTGCGCCATCGACGCACGCAGCGCTGCGGCTTCATGCGACAGCCGCCACCATTCGACATTGAGCGCGCCGATGTTCAACAACAGCACCAGCGAGGCCAGCACAATCGGCGTGCGCCAGCGACGCCAGTCGACGGTGGCGCCCGCGGTACCTGCCATGCCCGCGACCAGGTTGATCGAGGTCGAACGCGCGCCCTCGATCCAGTGCGACCAGCCGTCGGAAAGGACAGTGACTCGTGGCTCCAGCGGCAGCAGGGCCTCGACCGCCTGCTGATACGCAGTTACTGCCTCTGCCGGCACGTAAAGCGCAATCGAGACGGTCGGAACGATGGCGCACAGTGCCTCGACCACATCGGTAGCGCTGCCAGCCGGGTTGTCGGGCAACAGGGGCAGGCCCAGGCCATCTTCGTGTGCCAGCCGGATCGCCAGGTCGATCTCCTGGCCGAACGGCGTAATCACTGCCGACGCGCCACTGACCGCATGCTCCAGGCACAGCTGCGCGGGAAGCGCGGCAACCTGACGTGCGCCATAGCCGGCCACGGTCTGCAACAGGATTTCCAGCCAACTGCGCTGCACCACGGCCACGGTACGCGGCGCATCGGCCGGATTACCGACCGGCCCGGCCACCATGACGCAATCGGCCGGGTCGGTCATCAGCTGATCTTCCACCAGGTTCGGCAGCGCCACCCGCAAGCGGGCGCCCGACATCGGCGGCACCGTCAGGTGCAGCAGCGTGACGTCGCTCGCGGCCAGCAGCAGCACCACGCGCTGGGCCACAGTGATGACATTGGCCAGATCCGGCAAGGCGGCCACACCTTCGCGCTCGACCGTATCGTCGGTGGCCACCAGCGCATAGGGACACGGCAGCGCGATCCAGTGTGCCACATTGTCGGCAACCGAGCGCGATGGCAAGCGGATGTAAAGAGTACTCAAGGCGCCTGCTCTTTCATTCGATAACTTCAGTTTTCACGGACCCAGACGATTCTGGAGGAGACCGGCCCGGTCGTCGATCCGGACCGTTCGATCAGCGCCAGTACTTCCAGGCCCGCGCGATTGAGCTTGACCTTGCCGTCGACGATGAAATAGTCGGTACGCACCGCAACGGCGGCCGCGTCCGGCGACAGCGTCTGTCCGGCGAAACGGTTCCGGAAGTCCGCCGCATCCTTGAACGGCGCCCGATCCCGGCTGGCGATCAGGGCCTGCGCTCCCTGCAGGGATAATGACGCAATTCGTGCAGCGAGAACTTCCGCGGTGGCAGTATTGACATTGACTGGGGTTTCCCGCGGCAAAATGACAACAAAATTTTTCAGTTTTGCCAATATCTCGGGGGTGAAACCTGGCAACGCCAGCAAATCGTCGATTTGGGTGATTGCCATGGGCCCGGTCGAGCGCGACGCCGCAGGGATAGTTTCGGGCGTGCCTTGGGTTGCCTGCCCCTGCGCCTGCACGAGGCCGGAGACCGGAACCGGCGCCTGGAGCGCCACCAGACCGTTGGTGGCAGTGGAAGGGGGCTGTGCAGCCGCCATTGCCCGCGGCTGGCTGGCCGCCATGCCGTTGGCGGCTACCAGCGCCAGGCCGGGATCGAGGTGCAACGAGGTCAGCAAGCGCTCGAAGGCTTCGATTTCCTTCGGCTTGACGATGCCGCCGACGCTCAGACCGGCCAGGTTCAGATAGGACTGCGCATCGATGATCCGGCCGGTGATGGTGGCATCGCTCGCCTCGCTGTCGGAGCGGCCGTTCTCGACATAGGAATCGAGCCGGGTTTCGGCCAGGCCCACCGACCACGGCTGCTGCAGTGTGTCGACCATCGGACTGCTCTGGTAACTGGTGGAGAGGATCAGCCGCGCCCAGTCCAGCGCGCCGCGCAAAATCCACTGCTTCTGCAGCTGCATGCGCTGGTTTTCGATCGACCGGACCTGGACCTGCTGCTGCCAGAACAGGCTGGCCACGATCGTCACGGCCAGCGTGGTCAGCAGCAATGCCGTGATGATCGCCACGCCGCGCTGCCGCCGCAGTGACCGGGTTCTCATGCCGCCCCCAACAGAAAGACCTTCAGCATGCTGGTGCTGCGCCCGCGCAGCTGCAGCGCGACTTCCAGCCCGGTAAAGGCCGCGCCGTTCGCCGTGACCTCGCCGGGCGGAGGCGGCGAGCGCCAGCCGGCACCTTCCTGCCACAGCCGCATCGTGATCGCAGTGACATCGGACTGCAGCACCAGTGCATCGGCGACATCGGCGTCGGACGCCGCGGCCTGCCAGGCGACATCGAGTTCGCCAAGGTCGCGGGTCGCGGTCGACTCGCGCCGCGTCAACAGGCCGTCGCGTACCCGATAGGTTACGACCTGCAGCCGCGTCGGCTGGTCTTCGCCATGCACGTAACGCACCATCATCAGGCGCGACGGATCGGCCACGACTGGCAGATGCTGGGTGACGAGCGTGGCCGGAATCACCTGCGCGCAGTCGCTCTGCATCTGCGCGAAGGTCAGCTGCATGGCGCGGGTTTGATCGAGATTGGCGGTCAGCGCCACCCGGGCCCGCACGATGCCGTCGAGCCCGCGCCAGCCGAGCACGGCGACAATCGCCAGGATGCTGATCGCCACCAGCAGCTCGATGAGGGTGAAGCCTGGCCGCCGCGGGCGTCGCAGCAAGGTCCGGCGGCGCGGCCGGACGTGGTCAGCCATTCGGCACCACCTGCGCCAGCTTGATGATGCGGCGTTCGGGATTGCGGGTGTCGTAGACGCTCACCTCGACCCGGCGGAAAAACGGGTTCGGCGTCGCAAGGATCTCTTCCGAGCAGGTCAGCGGCAGTTCGTCCTGCGAGCAGTCGAACGCGCGCGTGCCCACCGGCGGGAACTCATGGGCGAGGCGAATCTGCGACAACCGGTTCTCGGCCGACCAGGTTGCCATCATCGAGGCCCGCAGGCCGTTGCTGTTTTGCGTCAGGCTGCCAACCGCACGCAGGCTGGCACCAAGCGCGGTGCCGACGATGACCAAGGCCACCAGCACTTCCAGCAGCGTGAAGCCGCCGACGCGGCGCAGGGTGGCATTCCGGTCGCGCATGCTATTGGACCACGAAGTGACCGATGCCATCGGCCTTGATGGCGACGCTACTGTCGCCGGCCGACAGGGTCAGCACGAACGGCTTGTCGACCGGCTCGCGGCCGAAAACCACGCGCAGTCCGCCGCGCTGCGGCGCCGGCGCGATGGAAACGGCAACCGGAGGACGTTGAAACTGCCGATCGCGCAATAGCTCGTCCGCGGTCAGCGCGTTCCACACGTTTTCTTCCCGCATCAGGAAATGGTAACCCTGCGCGTTGGCTTCAAATGCGATCGGACGATTGCGCACGATCGCTTCGTCGCGCGCCAGTTGCAGCAGCAGTGCAATGCGTTGCGATTCCTTTTGCAGAATCTGGCGTTCGCTGGGCATCGCATTGAACGACACCATGCCGAGCGTCAGTCCGGCGATCACCATGACGACCAGCAGTTCCAGCAGCGTGAAGCCACCGACGCGGCGCACCGGCGCGTGCTGGCGTGCATGCTGGCTCGCCGTCACAGGCTGGATGCCATCACTGGAAATCAGAGTTCCCACGAACCGATGTCAGCGTCGTTGCCGGCGCCGCCGGGCTGGCCATCCGCGCCATATGAAAACACGTCGACCTCACCCTTGATGCCGGGCGACAGGTACTGGTACGGGTTGCCCCATGGGTCCTTGGGCAGCTTGTCGATGTAACCGCCGCTCTTCCAGCCGTCGGAAGCCGGACCGGTGGTGGGCTTGGTCAGCAACGCTTGCAAGCCCTGCTCGGTCGTCGGATAACGCTGGTTATCCAGGCGGTACAGCTTGAGCGCCTGCATCACGGTGGCGATGTCCTGGCGTGCGGCGATGATGCGGGCGTCGTCGGTGCGTCCCATGAGCTTCGGCACCACCAGGGCGGCGAGGATACCCATGATGACCACTACCACCATGATCTCGATCAGCGTGAATCCACGCTGCACGAGGGAGAGGCGGCGTTGCGGGCGGCAAACAGCGTTTGAAAAAGCGATATGCATAAGGAACGTGTCGACAATGAAGTAACTAAGGTGGAAATTCTGGACTGCAACAAAGTATAAGGCCGAACCCGCCATCCTTGACTAGCCAGGACGATTCTGCCACCGCCGATCGGGTCGGCCATCAACTTTTATGACCGTGCCCCTGTGCAAAGGTGCCCCGGGAAGCCGGCGGTACGGCAGCGCACGCGGGCCTGACCGGCTTGCCTATCGCGCCTCGGTGCGGGGATCGCGCGCAAGCAGTCGCGACACCATCGCAGCCGCCGAATCGCCGTCGAACAGCACGCCCGCCACTGCGGCAGTAATCGGCATGTCGATGCCCTTCGACTGCGCCAGCGCGCGCACGGCCCGCGCGCAGCGCACGCCTTCGGCGACATGGCCGAGCTCGTCGACGATCGTCGACAGCGGCTTGCCCTGCGCCAAGCCAAGTCCGACGCGGCGATTGCGTGACAGATCGCCGGTGCAGGTCAACAGCAGGTCGCCGATTCCGGTCAGACCCATGAATGTCTCGCTGCGCCCGCCGAGAGCGACCCCCAGTCGTGTGATTTCCGCCAATCCGCGCGTGATCAGCGCGGCGCGGGCATTCGCGCCGAAACCCATGCCGTCGATGACGCCGGTGGCGATCGCGAGAATGTTTTTTACGGCGCCGCCAACTTCGACCCCGGCGACGTCGTCGGTCGAATAGATGCGCACCGCGGGCGAGTGAATGGCGGCCACCACTTGCTGGCACAGAGCGGCGTCTTCGGAGGCGATCGTGAGGGCGCACGGCAGGCCACGCGCGACTTCCTGGGCAAACGACGGGCCCGACAGCACGCCGGCCGGAATCGACGGCCCGAGCATTTCGCGCACGACCTGGTGCGGCAGCAGGCTGCTGCCCTCCTCGAAACCCTTGCACAGCCAGACGATATTTGGCAACAAAGTGCCAGCGCTGCGCAAGGCTTGCAGCCGTGCACACAACGGCCGCAGGCCAGCGACCGAGGTCGCGACGATCAGCAATCCGGTGGCAGCAGCGCCGTCGGCAGTGGCGGCCGGTGCCGATGTTGCAAGATGGGGCACCGCTGCCTGCAGGTCGTCGCTGACCTGTAACTGTGGTGGAAAGGGAAAGCCCGGGAGATAGGCACGGTTCTCGCGCTCCCGTTCCAGCGTCTGCATGGCGGCGGTATCGCGCCCCCAGAGCATGACCGCATGGCGTTCCGCCAGACCAAGCGCCAGTGCCGTACCCCAGGCGCCGGCGCCGAGGATCGCGATCCTCATCGGCGGCATGAACCCGAAGGCCGCAGGCTCAATCGCCCCACACTTCGGTGGCCTTGACGAAGCCGGTGACGCCATCCCGGTGGCGCACCTTGATCCAGCCGGAGGCGACCGGATCGGCCAGCTCCAGCAGCACGCCACGCTCGACTGTCGCCACCACGGGCGCGGCATCGTCGGCGCTGGCGCGCAGCCTTGCATTGGCGGCGGTGACGACCACCATGCGCTTGTTGGACAATTGCCTCGACTCAACCCACGACAGATCCCCGCCCGCGTCGCGCACCTTGGTCCACTCGCCATAGGTCAGGACAATCTCGACCGGCATGCCGCGCGGGGCGACGAAGACCTTGCGCCCTTTTTCGGAAGGCGCGTCGTACAGCACCGCCGGCGCCGCACCGATCGACTTGAAATCGACCGCGTACGCGCTGGCGGCGAATCCGCTGCCAGCCACAAGGACGGTCAGCAGGCGGATCGCAAAAGTCGCAAGAGTCGGCTTCATGCGTCGACGGTCTTCAGTTCAGCGTGGCGTTGGAGCCGTCCGGCATCACCAGGCCGGCCGCATTCTGCTGCTCGGCGAGGGCTTGCGCGCGCTGCTGGTAGAACACTTCGAAATTGATCTCGGCCAGGTGCACGGGCGGGAAGCCGGCGCGGGTGATGGCGTCGGCCAGGTTGGCGCGCAGGTACGGATAGACGATGTTCGGGCAGCCGATCCCGAGCAGGGGATCGAGCTGTTCGGCAGGAATGTTGCGCGCCTCGAAGATACCGGCCTGCTTGCCTTCGACCAGAAAAGCGACCTTGTCCTTGATCTTGGCGGTGATGGTCACGGTCACGGTCGATTCGAAAATGCCTTCGGTCAGCGACTCGGCGCCAACGTCCACGGCGACTTCGATCGTGGGCGAATCCTGCTCAAGAAAAATTCCTGGCGAGTTCGGCTGTTCGAGCGAGAGGTCCTTCAGGTAGATGCGCTGGATCTGGAATACGGGTTGCAGGTTTTCGTCAGCCATGTGGCACTTTCATTGGGTGGAAGGGAAACGGCGGTTTGCCGTGATCTGGGAACATGGGTTGGATCGCGGCTTGGATCGGTTACGTGTCAGCGAGTGCAATTGCGCGTACCGCCGGATCGATGCGGCGGCGTGCGGCCCTGACTGCATTATCACGAGCCGCTCAGGAGGCCGTCAAGCTTGCCGGCCTTGTCGAGGGCGCTCAGATCATCGAATCCACCGACATGGGTGTCGCCGATATAAATCTGCGGCACCGTGCGGCGTCCGGTTTTCTCCATCATCTGCATGCGCAGTTGCGGATCGAGATCGATGCGGACCTTTTCGATCTCTTCGACGCCCTTGTTCTTCAGGAGTCTTTCGGCCATCGTGCAGTACGGACAAACGCCGGAACTGTACATCATCACATGTGCGGTCATGTTGCGTTGCTCCGGTTATCGTGCGACTGGCAGGCCCTGCGCCTGCCATGCAGCCAGGCCACCCGACAGGCTGACCACGCTGGTGAAACCCGCGGCGCGCAAGACGCCGGTGGCGCGCGCCGACCGTAGTCCGGAATCGCACACGACGATGACGGTCCGGGCCTTGGCCTTGTCCTTGTCGAGTTCGCCGATACGGGCTGACAGCTCTTTCAAAGGGATGTTGCGGGCATCGCGCATATGGCCGGTCACGAAAGCGGCGTTGTCGCGCACGTCGAGCAGCACGCTCTTGCCTTGATTGATCAGCCGGGTCGCCTGCAGCGTGGTGACTTTCTCGCCGCGCCGCAGCAGCCCGGGAATCACCAGCGCCGCGCCGGATGCGATCATCAGCGCCAGCAGGATAAGGTTGTAAATGTTGTCAACAAAGAAATTCACAAGGGTCCAATGGTTTTACGGAATCGCGCCATTATAAAATAGAAGGGTACTTCGTCTCCGAACTCAATTTCCCGCCCCCTTTTTCGATCGCCCCCATGTACAAAATCGTATTGATGCGCCACGGTGAGTCCACCTGGAATCTCGATAATCGCTTTACCGGCTGGACCGACGTCGACCTCACCGAGAAGGGCCGCGCGGAGGCCCGAGAGGCCGGCAAGCTGCTCAAGCAAGCCGGACTGTCGTTCGACCTGGCGTTTACCTCGGTGCTCAAGCGCGCGATCCGCACGCTCTGGATCACGCTCGATGAAATGGACCTGATGTACTTGCCGATCGAGCATGACTGGCGGCTCAACGAGCGTCACTACGGCGCGCTGCAGGGACTCGACAAGAGCGAGACTGCGGCCAAATATGGCGATGCGCAGGTTCTGGTCTGGCGCCGCAGCTATGACACGCCGCCCGAGGCGCTCCTGCCCGACGATCCACGCGCTGCCTTCGACGATCCGCGCTATGCCGGACTGGCGCGCGAGCAGATTCCGCTGACCGAATGCCTGAAGGATACGGTTGCGCGCGTCATGCCGGCCTGGGATGACGCCATCGCACCGGCAATCCGCGCCGGCAAGCGCATCATCATTTCCGCGCACGGCAACAGCCTGCGGGCACTGATCAAGTCGCTCGACGGCATCGGCGACCAGGAGATCGTTGGACTGAATGTGCCGAACGGCCAGCCGCTGGTCTACGAACTCGATGCCGACCTCAAGCCGATCCGGAGTTATTACCTCGGCGACGCCACGGCGATCGAGGCGGCGCTGCAGGCCGTGGCCAGCCAAGGCAAGGCGAAGTAAAAAAATTCCCCTGGGAACTGAACCTGTCAGGCGATCGAATGTCCAAGAGGGAACATTTGTTCGGCACGACCAGCTTCGCGGACAATCTCATCAATAGTGCGCCAAGCGACAACCGGCCAGCGCGTTGTGGTGACAATTGGCTTGCAATGCAACATGGCCGCGCGCCCGACGACATGCGGAAATCGGGTTTATACTTTAAACCGCGTTTCAGTCGGCGCGCGTTCGACTCCCCGAAGCGCCCCTTGGCGATACCCCGGCGGATAACCTTTAGGTGACGAGTACATGAGCATTAAACTCAAGAATATCGGTCTGATCGGTCTCGGCATGCTGGCCGGGGTCGCCGGTTCGATGCAGTTCGATGCGTTGGCCCAGAAGAATGCAGGCTCGCCCCTGCCAGTCGATGAGTTGCGCCAGCTGGCCGATGTGTTCGGCCTCATCAAGTCAGATTACGTCGAATCGGTCGAAGACAAGAAGCTGCTGACCGAAGCCATCACCGGCATGGTCGCCTCGCTCGATCCGCATTCTGCCTACCTCGACAAGAAGGCGTTCAAGGAACTGCGCGAAGGCACCCAGGGCAAATTCGTCGGTCTGGGCATCGAAGTCGGCATGGAAGATGGCTACGTCAAGGTGATTTCGCCGATCGAGGAGTCGCCCGCCTACCGCGCCGGCATCAAGGCCGGCGACCTGATCACCCGCCTCGACGCCACCCCGGTCAAAGGTCTGAGCCTTGACGAAGCCGTCAAGAAGATGCGCGGCGAACCCAACACCAAGATCACGCTGACCATCGCCCGCAAGGACGAGGACAAGCCGGTCGTCATCACCATCGTGCGCCAGGAAATCCGCGTTCAAAGCGTAAAATCGAAGGTCATCGAACCCGGTTACGCCTGGGTCCGTGTCTCGCAGTTCCAGGAGCCGACGGTCGAAGACATGGCGCGCAAGATCGGTGCGATCTACGCGCAGGAGCCGAACCTGAAGGGCCTGGTGCTCGACCTGCGCAACGATCCGGGCGGTGTACTGCCGGGTGCGATCGGCGTCTCCGCGGCGTTCCTGCCGAAGGATGCGGTGGTGGTCTCGACCAACGGCCAGCTGGCCGATTCGAAGGCGACGTTCTATGCACGCCGCGAGTTCTACGGCACCCGTAACATCGGCGACCCGCTGGCGAAGCTGCCGGACGCCCTGAAGAAGGTGCCGATGGTGGTGCTGGTCAATGCCGGTTCGGCGTCGGCGTCGGAGATCGTTGCCGGCGCACTGCAGGATTACAAGCGCGCCATCATCATGGGCTCGCAGACCTTCGGCAAAGGCTCGGTGCAGACCATTCGCCAGCTGTCGGCGGACACTGCAGTCAAGCTGACCACGGCGCGCTACTACACGCCTAACGGCCGCTCGATCCAGGCCAAGGGCATCGTGCCCGACATCATGGTCGACGAATATGCGGACGGCGACGGCCTGAACGGTCTGCGCCTGCATGAGGCGGACCTGCAGAAGCACCTGGTCAATGACAAGGACAAGGATGCGCAGGCTTCCTCCAAGGTCCGGGTCGACGAGCTGGAAGAAGAACAGCGGCTGGTGGCGCTGCAAAAGAAACGCAAGCCGCTCGAATTCGGCAGCAAGGATGATTTCCAGCTGGCGCAGGCGATGAACAAGCTCAAGGGCCTGCCGGTGCAGGTCTCGAAGGTGAAGGAAGTCGTCAGCAAGGAAGAAAAGAAGGGCGACAAGGAATAAGGCTCCTTGTCTCCAGCCGGGTACGCATCGAACGGGGCCGCAGCGATGCGGCCTTTTCCTTTTCCCTTTTGGCCAATTACGGAGCCGACGCCATCATCCAATGAACGATCAACAACTGCTTCGCTATTCGCGGCATATCCTGCTCGATGACATCGGCATCGAAGGCCAGCAGCGCCTGCTCGACGCGCATGCGCTGGTGATCGGCGCCGGCGGACTGGGCTCGCCGGTGGCGCTGTACCTCGCCTCGGCCGGCATCGGTACCATCACGCTGGTCGACGATGACGATGTCGACCTCACCAACCTGCAGCGCCAGATCATGCACACCACCGAACGGGTCGGACAGCCGAAGGCGCTGTCAGGCAAGACCGCGCTGGCGGCGATCAATCCGGATGTCGAGGTGATCGCACTGATCGAACGGGCCGACGGTGCACGCCTGGCCGAACTGGTCGCTGCGGCGAGCGTGGTGCTCGACTGCACCGACAACTTCACGACACGCCACGCCATCAACCGCGCCTGCGTAGCGGCGAAGGCGCCGCTGGTATCAGGTGCGGCGATCCGCTTCGACGGGCAGGTCAGCGTCTTCGATGCGCGGGATGCGGCCTCGCCCTGCTATGCCTGCTTGTTTCCGCCGGACGGACGATTCGATGAAATCAATTGTGCGACGATGGGCGTGTTCGCGCCGCTGGTCGGCATCATCGGCGCGATGCAAGCGGCCGAGGCGCTCAAGCTGGTCGCCGGGATCGGCGTTTCGCTGGCCGGGCGACTGCTGCTGTTCGATGGCCGGCATGCCGAATGGACCAGCATCGGCGTGGCGCGCGATGCCGCCTGCACGGTGTGCGGCACGCACGCCGCCGCCTGACCGGTCGCTGTACGCAGGCTGCAATTTTCTGTAACCATGCCGGGCTGGCATTCGTATTGAACGGATCCAGAACCGGCACTGCAACGTGTCTGAAGGAACGCCGGTGCAGCTTCCGGCTTTGCGTCACACCCCATTTCAATTTCAGGACATCCATCATGCAACAGTACTTGTCGCACGCCTGCCGCACGCTGACGCTGGTCGCAGTCACTTCTTTCATCGGCCACGCTGCCCTCGCGCAGGGCCTGCCGGCCGGGATGACCAGGGGGCCGTCGGTCGAAGGCATCACCGAATACCGGCTGCCGAACGGCCTGAAGGTGCTGCTGTTCCCGGATGCCTCGAAGCCGACGGTGACGGTCAACGTGACCTACCTCGTCGGTTCGCGCCACGAAAACTATGGCGAGACCGGCATGGCGCACCTGCTGGAACACCTGATGTTCAAGGGCGCGCCGAAGAATCCGCGCATCGACCAGCAGTTCAACAATCGCGGCATGAAGGCCAACGGCACCACCTCGCTCGACCGCACCAACTACTACGAAACCTTCCAGGCCAGCGAGGACAATCTGAAATGGGCGATCGACATGGAAGCCGATCGCATGGTCCATTCCTACATCGCGAAAAAGGATCTCGACTCTGAAATGACGGTGGTGCGCAATGAGTTCGAGAACGGCGAGAATTCGCCTTTCGGCGTGCTGACCAAGCGCATGCAAAGCGTCGCCTACGACTGGCACAGCTACGGCAAGCCGACCATCGGCAACCGCAGCGACATCGAGAATGTCGCGATCGGCAATCTGCAGGCGTTCTACCGCACCTACTACCAGCCGGACAATGCCGTGCTGCTGGTGGCCGGCAAGTTCGATCCGGCCGGCGCGTTGAAGATGATCGGCAGCGCCTTCGGCACGATCCCGAAACCCAAGCGCAGCCTGCCGGTGTTCTGGACCGTCGAGCCGACCCAGGATGGCGAGCGCAGCTTTGCCGTGCGCCGCAAAGGCGACGTACAGATCGTCAGCGCCGCCTACAAGGTCCCGAGCGGCCTGCAGCCCGACAGCGATGCCATGTCGTTTGCTGCGGATATTCTCACCGATACGCCGAACGGCCGGCTGCACAAGCTGCTGGTCGAGACCGGCCGTGCGGCGCAGGTGTTCGATTACGGCATGACCGGTTATGCACCCGGCCTGCAGATGATCGGCGTGGTCGTCAAGAAGGAACAGCCGGTCGAACCGGTGCGCGAGGCCCTGATCAATGCAATCGAGGGATTCAAGTCGGCGCCGCCGACCAAGGATGAGATGGAGCGCGTCAAGCGCAACTACGCCAACCAGATCGAAAAGATGCTGAACGATCCGGAACAGGTCGGCGTGTCGCTGTCGGAAGCGATCGCCCTGGGCGACTGGCGCCTGTTCTTCGAAGGCCGCGACGCTGCGCAACGGGTGACCTCGGAACAGGTGGCGGCAGTCGCTGCAAAGTACCTGCGGCGTGACAACCGTACCGTCGGCACCTTCCTGCCGGAAGACAACCCACAGCGTGCCGACATTCCAGCAGCGCCGACCGTCGCCGAGGTATTGAAGGATTTCAAGCCGCAGAAAGAACTGTCGGCAGCCGAGGCATTCGACCCGAGCCAGGACAACATCCTGCGCCGCTCCGAACTGAAGACCATCGGCGGCCTGAAGGTCGCGCTGCTGCCAAAGAAGACCCGGGGCGAAACCGTATCCGTGGCGCTGACCCTGAACTGGGGCGATGAGAAATCCCTGTTCGGCAAGCAGACCGTCTCCAGCATGACCAGTGCGATGCTGACGCGTGGCACCACGAAATTCACGCGCGAGCAACTGGCGGATGAATTCGACAAGCGCAAGATCGCCGGCGACATCTTCCACTTCGACACCACCCGCGCCAACCTGGCGGCGGCGCTGCACCTGGTCGCGCACGTCATGAAGGAGCCGAGCTTCCCGGCGGCGGAATTCGAGCAGCTGCGCCAGCAGACCCTGGTCGGGATCGAAGCGCAACGCAACGATCCGAAGAGCGTCGCCAGCCATGCGCTGGGTGAGTACTTCAGCCGCTATCCGAAAGGTGACTGGCGCGCGGCGCAAACCCTGGACGAGCAGGTCGCCGCGATCAAGGCGCTCACGCTGGATGACGTCAAGCGCTTCCACCAAGACTTCTACGGTGCCTCGCAGGGCGAGCTGTCGATCGTCGGTGACTTCGACCCGAAGGAAACCACCGACGTCGTGACGTCCGAATTCGCCAGCTGGAAAAGTCGCGCGCCCTACGCCCGAATCCCGCACATCAACTTCGACGTCGCGCCGCTGCGCAAGAACCTTGATACGCCCGACAAGGAAAACGGCGTCTACATCGCGCGCCTGAACCTGGACCTGCAGGACGACGATCCTGATTTTCCGGCGCTGGCCCTGGCGAACTACATTTTCGGCGGCGGCGCCGGACTCAATTCGCGCGTGATGGAACGCATCCGCCAGAAGGACGGCCTGTCCTATGGTGGCGGCTCGTCGATCAACGCCGGCTCGATCGACCGGGCTGGCAGCTTCAGCCTCAGCGCCATCGCCGCACCGCAGAACCTGGCGAAGGTCGATGCCGCAATGCGGGCCGAACTGGCGCGCGCGGTCAAGGATGGCTTCACGGCCGAGGAAATCGCCCGCGCCAAATCCGGCATGATGCAGCAGCGCGTGCAGACCCGTTCGCAGGACAGCGCACTGGCCACCGGCTGGGTGACCTACCTGTACCTGGACCGTACCTACGCCTGGAGCAAGGCATTCGAGACGCGGCTCAACGCCTTGACGCCGGAGCAGGTCAACGCCGCGTTCCGGAAGGCGATCGATCCGGCCCGCCTCAGCGTGGTCACCGCTGGCGACGAGTCGAAGTCGAAGCTGGCGACCACCCGCTGATGCACCCGGCCGTCGTCCTGCGATCGTGATGGGTCGATACCGATGCTGTCGGATGCGGATGGTGAGGAACCTGCTGGAAAATGCGCGCCGTCATGGCCACGGTGGCGACGTCGCCTGCCTCGGCCGTGAAGGCGGTGGCAGCCGCTTCGTGGTCACGCTGCCGCGCGCCATCGTCGCCTGAGACTTTTACTGCGCCGCGCCCGCCAGCTTCCACTTGCCATCGACCACATGCACCATCACGCGGGAGCGCTGGTCGAGTCCGAGATGATCGGTCGGGCTCATGTTGAAGATGCCATGCGCACCCGGCAGGTTGCGTACGTTCTCGATGGCGTCGCGCAAGCCCTTGCGGAATTCCTTGGTGCCGGGCTTGCCCTGCTTGAGCGCCTGCGGCACGGCTGCAGACAGCAGCACGCCGGTATCCCACGCATGACCACCGAAGGTCGACACGCTTCCGGGACCGTACGCTTTTTCATAGGCCGCCTTGTAGGTCAGCGCCGATTTCTTCACCGGGTTCGAGTCAGGCAACTGCTCTGCAACCAGCAACGGACCGGCCGGCAGCCAGGTGCCCTCGCAATCCTTGCCGCACACGCGCAGGAAATCATTGTTGGCCACACCGTGGGTCTGGTAGATCACGCCCTTGTAGCCGCGTTCCTTGAGGGTTTTCTGCGGCAGTGCGGCCGGCGTGCCGGCGCCGGCGATCAGGACCGCGTCCGGATTGGTCGCGAGGATTTTCAGGATCTGGCCGGTGACCGAGGTGTCGGCGCGGGCGAAACGCTCGCTGGCCACGACCTTGATGTGCCTGAGTTCGGCAAGCTTCGAAAACTCCTTGAACCAGCCTTCGCCGTAGGCATCTGAAAATCCGATGAACGCGACCGTCTTGATGCCAGCTGCCTGCATCTGGCCGGTGATCGCGGTCGACATGTGCGAATCGTTCTGCGGTGTCTTGAAGATCCAATGCTTGCGCGCATCGACCGGCTCGACGATTGCCGCCGACGCCGCCATCGAGATCATCGGCGTCTCCGATTCAACGGCGATGTCGATCATCGCCAGCGAGTTCGGCGTGATTGTTGAACCGATCAGGATGTCGACCTTTTCTTCGGACACCAGCTTGCGCGCGTTCTTGACCGCGGTGGTGGTGTCGCTGGCGTCGTCGAGGATGATGTATTCCACCTTCTGGCCGGCGATTTCCTTCGGCAGCAGCGCGAAGGTGTTCTTCTCCGGGATGCCGAGCGATGCGGCGGGCCCGGTCGCCGAGACGGTCACGCCGACCTTGATCTGGGCCTGGGCAGTCGCGGCGAACACGGTCGTCACGGCAGCAGTAAGAATCGTCTTGCGAAGCGCGCGCAATGCAGTGACAACGGGATGCGCGGCGGATGGGCGTTTGAGGTTCAAGTCGGTCTCCATGAGTCTTTATTGTTGTGATGCAGTCTGAAGGCTGCGTGCAGCGAGTGTAGCGTCTGGTGCTAACCGGCACAAGAAGGCCCCTGCCCGATGTCGAGAACAGTTCGGCAAGCAGTTTGGCAAACACCGCTCATGGGCTGCCGCGCTTGGAGAGGTAGATCCCCCACAGCAGCAGGCCGCCGCCGATACATTGCATGACGCCGATCGCTTCGCCGAACATTAGCCAGGCAGCGAGCGTCGCCGTCAGTGGCTGGATCAGCAGGCTCACCGACGACAGCGACGCCGACAGGTGTGCGGACGCGTAGGCGATCACGGTCTGGCCGCCAATCTGGGCAAGCAACGCCAGGCCGAGCAACGGCAGCCAGCCGGCCGCATGCGCTGGCAGGAATGCGCCCGGTGCAGCCACGGCGAATGGCAGCAGCGCCAGGCCGGTCACCGTGGTGCTCCATGCCATCAGCCGCGCCGTCGAATAGTGGTCGCGCGCATCCTTGATCACCAGCTGGTAGCCAGCGTAGAAGACGGCGCTGGCCAGGCCGAGCGCATCGCCGATCAGCTTGCGGTCACCGGCGCCATCAGCACTGGTCGCATTCGGCGCCACCAGCAGCACGGCACCGGCAAGCGCGATCAGCATGCCGATCACGAAGATGCGCGAAAAACGCGTGCGCCAGGCGAACCACATCCAGAGCGCAATGAAGACTGGCGCAAAATTCGACAGCAAGGTCGCATTCGAGACGGTCGTGAAATGCAGCGACGAATGCCAGAGTGCCATGTCGCCTGCAAAATAGGCACCGGCCAGCGCCAGCGCCGGCGTGAACCCGGTGCGCCGCCCGGCCGCCCGGTCCTGCCGTCCGACCCGCAGCGCCCAGAGCCAGAGCACCGGTGCCGCCAGCGCCATGCGCCAGAACGCCGAGGCCAGCGGATTGACGTCCGACAGGCGCATCAGGATGCCGGCGAAGCCGATCGCCATCCCGCCTGCCAGGAGCGCGGCGAAGGCGAGAGCAGAAAATGTCTGGCGTGAAGGTTGCTGCAAGAGGAATTCCAAACCGTCGCCGACGCCACCGGGCTGCCGGCCGTGTCAGATCGGCGTCAGACCAGCATCAGCTGAATCTGCGCCTGCGCATTGTCGGAAGGGTTCTGCTGGAAGCCGGTCTTGGCGAACCGGTGCCAGCGTCCCATTACCAGGCTGGTGATCATGTTGGCGCGGGTGGCGACTTCGGCTTCCATCGCCTGGCCTTGCGACACCGCCACCCGCATCGCCTGCTTGATTGCCAGCTCGACGCGCTCGACGAACTGGTTCATGCGCAGCTGCAGCCGGGGATCTTCATTGACCAGCGCATCGCCGATGATGACCCGCGTCATGCCCGGATTGCGCTCGGCGAAATTGAGCAGCATGCCGGTGATTGCCTGCACCTGCAGCAAGCCATTCTCCTGCTGCGCGGTGATCTGGTTGATGAGGCCGAAAACAGTCGACTCGATAAACTCGATCAATCCCTCGAACATCTGCGCCTTGCTGGCGAAATGCCGGTACAGCGCCGCCTCGGAGACATCGAGCCTCGCCGCCAGTGCGGCGGTGGTGATCTTCTCGCCCTTGGGCTGCTCCAGCATGCTGGCCAGGGTCTGCAGGATCTGCAGCTTGCGTTCACCGGGTTTTGTCGTGGCCATGATGTCTCTGCTAAACAATTCAATCGTTCGGCGACAGTCCGGTAGCGCATGACGCGTCGTTCGAAACCCGGCCAACGCCGTTGCCATGGCTGGCTGTCGAGGTCTTGAAAGGCGCGCGCTTACTACCGCATCAAGCGTGACAGGCTGTCAAATAGTTGCTTAAGGGATTGTACTTTGACATCGACGCAAGGGGGGCGCTTTCTTGTTTTTGCAACATCGGCGGCGTTACCGGCAGCCGGCGCGGTGCCGCTTTGGCCGGAAACCGAGCCGCGCAGATAGCCGGTCATCCACACCGTGCGCATGCCGAGTGACTTGGCGGCCTTGAGATTGGCGAGCGTGTCTTCGACCAGCACGCAGCGGCGGGCGTTACCGCCATGCCGGGCGATCAGCTTGCGCAGCAGCGCCTTCGACGGCTTCGGTTGCAGGCGGCCGTGCACCCGCATCGATTCGATCGCGATGTGGTGCGTGAAGTAGTGCTGCAGACCGAAGTGGCGCAGCACGTCGGTGGAATATCGCAACGGCGCGTTGGTCAGCAGGATTTTCTGGCCCGGCAGCCGCGCCAGCAGGGCGTCCAGTCCGCGCTCGGCGCGCAACATTGCCGGCAGATCGTCGAAGCGATGCGCCGCCTCCAGGAAGTCGGCCGGGCGCACCTGGTGGTGCCGCACCATGCCGAGCAGCGTCGCGCCGTAGCGCCGCAGGTAGCCGATGCGCGCCGCGTTCACGCATGCGGCGTCGGCCGGCGCGCCGCCCTCCCCCAGTACGTCGGCGATGAAGGCATTCATGTTGGAATTGATCGCCGGGAAAACCCGATGCGACGCGTCGTGCAGCGTGTTGTCGAGATCGAAGAACCAGATCGGCGACACGCTGCGTGCTGGATCAGTGCGACCGGATCATCGTGCCGAAGGCCTGCTCGGTCAGCACTTCGAGCAGCAGCGAATGTTCGATCCGGCCATCGATGATGTGGACCGTGTTCACGCCCGACTTGGCCGCGTCCAGAGCCGACGAGATCTTCGGCAGCATGCCGCCGGAGATGGTGCCGTCGGCGAACATCTCGTCGATCTCGCGTGCCGACAGGTCGGTCACGAGATCGCCGTTCTTGTCGAGCACGCCGGGGATGTTGGTCATCATAATCAGCTTCTCGGCCTTCAGGATTTCGGCGATCTTGCCGGCCACCAGGTCGGCGTTGATGTTGTAGGCCTGGCCGTCCTCGCCGAAGCCGATCGGCGAGATGATCGGGATGAAGGCGTCGTCCTGCAATGCCTTGACCACCGCCGGGTTGATCGCATCGATCTCGCCGACGAAGCCGATGTCGAGAAACTGGCCCGGATTCTCGCGATCCGGCATCGCCATGCGGCGCGCGCGGATCAGGCCGCCATCCTTGCCGGTCAGGCCCACCGCCTGGCCGCCATAGTGATTGATCAGCATGACGATGTCTTGCTGGACTTCGCCGCCCAGCACCCACTCCACCACTTCCATGGTTTCTTCATCGGTGATGCGCATGCCCTGCACGAAGGTGCCCTGCTTGCCGATCTTCTTCAATGCATTGTCGATCTGCGGACCGCCGCCATGCACCACCACCGGGTTCATGCCGACCAGCTTCAGGAGAATCACGTCGCGCGCGAAGCCATGCTTGAGACGCTCTTCGGTCATGGCATTGCCGCCGTACTTGATGACGATGGTCTTGCCGTGGAACTTGCGAATGTACGGCAGGGCCTCCGCCAGGATCTCGGCTTTGATCTGCGGCGAGACAGCGCTGATATCGGCGCTGATGTCGGCGCTGGAAGTGGCGGAAACGGTCATGACGGGCCCTGGAAATGGATTTTCGCGATTTTACAGGGAAAGGAGAAAGTCCTGCCGCAGATTTCGGCTGTTTCGCGGTATTCTTGAACATGATCCGGACCGGTTGCAGCGCGTCCGCATGCCACCTCACGAGGCCAACCGATGCAGCAATCCTCCCGCGACGCGATGCCGGATACGGCCGACCTGCACCGCCAGCTAGACCAGTTGCGCCCGGCCCTGCTGCGGTTCGCGATGCTGCAATTACGCAACGATGCACAGGCCGAGGACGTGGTCCAGGAGGCGCTGATTGCAGTGCTCGAACATCCCGCGCGCTTCGCCGGCCAGTCGTCGCTGCGCACCTACGTCACAGGGATCATGAAGCACAAGATCATCGATCTGCTGCGCGCCGCGAAGCGCACACGGCAGATCGAGACCTACGACGACCAGTCCGAAGCCGATGCCATCGACGCCCTGTTCGCCGCCGACGGTCACACGCTCGCCAAGCCGCGCGACTGGGGCAATCCGGATGCAACGCTGGAGCAGAAGGATTTTTTCCGGGTCATGGAAATCTGCCTCGAAAAACTCCCCGCAAAAACCGCACGGGTTTTCATGATGCGCGAATGGCTCGATCTCGATACTGACGAAATCTGTAAGGAACTGGGGATTACCACGGCTAATGTGTGGGTGATCCTGTATCGCGCCCGGGTGCGGCTGCGCGAATGCCTCGATCTGAATTGGTTCGGCGCCGTCGGGGGCACGGCATGCCGGCCCGCTGCTCGTCCACTTTGATGATCGCTTGATTGAAATGGGAATGAAACCGACCTGCCGCGAAATACACCAGCTCGTTTCGGAAGGCATGGACCGGCCGCTGACGCTGGTGGAGCGGGCGCGCATGCGGCTGCATCTGGTGGTGTGCGAAGGCTGCACACGCTTCGATGCGCAGATGCTGCTGATTCGGCGGGCGATGCGGCGGCTGTCGGACGGCGGCGATTGATCCGGCTTCTAACCTGCGCGATGAAGAATTTCAACCTGCCTGGCAGGCGCGCGACTCCTGCTTCGGAAACCCATCCTTGATTTTGGCCAGCGCAGCTTCCGCGGCCCCATCCAGGCCACGCAGCTGGTACGCCGTCCTGGCGTTCGCCGACGGACGGGCGGCGACCTTGGCGGTCCGAACCCCCTTGCGCGCCAGGTTCGCGAGGTGCTGGTTGGCTGCCTCGGCCGACTTGAACATACCGAGCGAAATGCCAAAGCGCAGATCCGAGTTATCCGAAAAAACGAAGTAATCCGTCACGCCGAGCCCGCGCAGTTCGGCGCCCTTGCGATCGGCGCTTTCCTTGTCGGCCAGCGGCGGGATGTAGACGATGTAGCGCCCGCCGTCAGGTATCGCACGCTGCGACAGCCGGTCACCGAGCGCCAGCGGGGTCAGCGCCTGCTCGAACCGGCGCGCCTCGGCGAGATCGAAATTGCCGACCTCGATGCACTGCGATGACGCGGCAGCTACCGGTGCCTCGACCGGCGGTGCGCCGGCGGTGGCGCCTGTGGTGGCTGCCGCAGCTGCAGCGGTCTGCCTTCCCCCGGCAAGCGTCGCCGGATCGATCAGCCGGATGCGCTGCGCATCGGGCCCGTTGAGCGAGCGCGCCGGCTCGCGCCCCTCGGTACTGCCGGCCCCCAGATAGCCGCCATTGGAGGCGTACAGCATGATGTTGCCAACGACGAGCAGTCCAACAAGCAGTTTCAGCATGGGCGTGGTCCAGCGGGCGGCAGGGCACCCGTCGTGTCGTTGAATTCGGAAAGATCGGCCCGTGCCATCGCCACGGCATGCAAACCGGTCAGCACCAGATTATCCACTACCGTGAAGCCGGCTTCCAGATACGGCGCCACCCACGCTGCGCCGCCGCCGGAAAGCAGGCAGTGCGCGCCGCCGTGTGCCGCAATCGCGCGTTCGATGGCGCCAGCCTGCGCCGCCAGGCAACCGCTGCGAATCGCGGCCTCGGTATTGTCGGCAAACAGGATCGGTGGTGCCGCTGCGGCTGGCGGCGCTTGCAATACCGGCGGCAATTGCGCCGTGCGCTGCGCCAGCGATGCGGCCATCGTACCCGGCCCCGGCAGGATCATGCCGCCGATGAAAAGACCGGTGGCGTCGAGCGCATCGACCGTAGTGGCGGTACCGCAGGTGGCGACGATCAGGGCCCGCTCCGGCAGCAGCGCCCGTGCGCCGACCAGGGCCGCCAGACGGTCACAGCCAAGCCGGTGCGGCTCGCGATAGCCGTTGCGAACGCCCGCGACTGCCGCTGTCGACTTGAACCAGGTCACCGGCGGGGGAATGCCCGGCCCAGCGAGCCAGTGCAACTGTGTGCGCAACTGCGCCGCGATCCCCGCACCGGCAACGTTGGAGACGAGCACCCGATCAACCGGCCACGCCTGCCAGGCGGCGCCAAGCTGCGCGATGGCGTCATGCGTCACCGCGCCGCTGGCGATCCACGCGCCGGACGCGACCGCCGTACCGGGTGACGTCTCGGTCGCCGACCCGGCCAGCGCCCATTTGATCCGCGTGTTGCCGGCATCAATCAGCAGCAGCATCGCCCACCTCCTGCGCCGGCCGCAGCGAGACATCGCCGGCCATGATAGCGATCGTGCCGCCAGGTGTCTCCAGCAGCAAGCACCCCAGTGCATCGACGCCGACCGCACGGCCGCTCTGCACTGCCTTGGCGCCATCGACCAGATCGACCATTTTCCCGGCATGCGCATGCCGCGCATTCCAGCGCGCGATCCACGGCGCGAAGCCGGTTTCGGCAAATGTACCGAGGGTCGCTGCCAGCGCATCGAGCAATTGCGCCATCAGCAGGGTACGATCGGTCGGCGGCAGCACCGCGATGCCGGCCGTGCTGCCGCCAGCGGGACCGGCAGCCACTGCAGCCGCGAGTCCAACGCCGGCCTCGGCATGGCTTTCGCCTTCTTCGGCGATGTTGATCCCGATGCCGATCACGGCCCACGCATCCTGGTGCAGCAGGCTGGCCGCGCTGGTGGTTTCGATCAGGATGCCGGCCAGCTTGCAACCGTGCAGCAGCACGTCGTTCGGCCACTTCAGGGCGACGTCGACACCGCGCGCCGCCAGCACCTCCGCCACCGTGACGCCGACGGCCAGCGGCAGCCCGACCAGCGCCGTCAAAGGCTGCCGAAAGCGCCACGCCAGCGAAAACATCAGGCTGCCGTTGCCCGATTGCCACGCCCTGCCGGCACGGCCGCGACCCGCCGTCTGCCGCCGGGCGACCAGCAGCAGCGGACCGCCGATGCCGCCGTTTCCGGGCGCAGCGGCGATCCGGGCGATCAGGTCGGCATTGGTCGAACCGGTCGCTTCCACCACCTCGATGGCCAGGTTCGCGGCGGTGGCGCTGCGGCAGGCTGCGGCAATCGCATGCGGTGTCATGGAAGGAATTGGCAGGGCACTCATCGCCGCATTGTAAGGCAAGCACAATAGCCACAGAGCATCAGAACGCACCGCTTCTGCGGCCGAGCACACTCACGAAGTTGCAAAACTCCCTTAAACTGCGGCATGCCCGACCATGACCCGCCACGCCTCGGCATCGCGCCCGATGCCACCGTAACGCCCGCGCCGATCGTCGCGACTGGCGATTGGCACGTGCACGCGCTGGCGAAGCAGGATGTCATGAGCGGGATCGACCAGACCCTGCGCGCACTGCCCGATCCGAGCTCGGCACCCTGGGACCTGCAACAGGTGCGCACGCTCGACCACATCGGTGCGCAGGTATTCTGGAATGCCTGGGGCGGCGTGCGACCGGCGGCGCTGGCGCTGACCGAGGCGCAGGAGCAGACCTTTGCCCGTATCGAGGCCGCCGGCCCGCTGGCGCTGCCGGACGATACCGGACATGCCGCGATTTCATGGGGCCTGCTCAAGCAGCAAGCCGGTGTCCTGACGGATCATTTCAACGGCTTCGTCACATTGATCGGCCAGCTGGTGCTCGACACGGTGCGGTTTGCGAAGAATCCGCTGCAGGGCCCGTGGAAGGAAGTGTCGGCCAACATCTATCACGCCGGCTTCCAGGCGCTCGGCATTACCGCGCTGGTCGGATTCCTGATCGGCGTGGTGCTGTCGTACCTGTCGGCGCAGCAGCTGCACAGCTTCGGTGGCGACATCTATCTGGTCAACATTCTCGGCATGAGCATCATTCGCGAACTCGGCCCCCTGCTGGCGGCAATCCTGGTGGCCGGACGGTCCGGCTCCTCGATGACGGCGCAGCTGGGCGTCATGCGGGTGACCGAGGAACTCGATGCGATGCTGGTGATGGGCATGCCGCACGGATTCCGCCTGATCATGCCGAAGGTGCTGGCGCTGGCGATCGCCATGCCGCTGCTGGTGATCTGGACCGATGCGGTCGCGCTGGCCGGCGGCATGATAGCGGCCAAGGTCGAACTCGGTTTGTCGCCGATTTATTTTCTGCAAAAATTACCGAGCGCGGTGCCGATCGCGAATTACTGGATCGGTCTCGGGAAGGGCCTGGTGTTCGGTTCGCTGATCGCGCTGGTGGCGTGTCATTTCGGTTTGCGCATCAAGCCGAATACCGAAAGCCTCGGCGAGGGCACGACCATCTCGGTGGTCACCGCGATAACCGTGGTGATCCTGGCCGATGCGGTGTTTGCCATCGTTTTCAGCGACGTGGGGTATTGACGATGACGACCGCGACCGCGCCACTGATCCAGGTCGAACACCTGCACACCCGCTTCGGCGAGGTGGTGGTGCACGAAGACCTGAACATGGAAGTCCAGCCCGGCGAAATCGTTGCGCTGGTCGGCGGTTCCGGCTCGGGCAAGACCACGCTGCTGCGCGAGATACTCGGCCTGGCCCGGCCGACCGAAGGCACGGTCAAGGTATTCGGCCAGGACATCCATCATTCGAGCGATGCGCAGCTGCTGCGTATGCGCCAGCGCTGGGGCATGCTGTTCCAGCACGGCGCATTGTTTTCAGCGCTGAACACTTTCAACAATGTGGCCCAGCCGATGCGCGAATTGCGCGTGCTGCCGGAAGACCTGATCCGCGATGCGGTGCTGCTGAAATTGCAAATGGTCGGCATCGATGCGGCCGATGCGATGAAGATGCCATCCGACCTGTCCGGGGGGATGATCAAGCGCGTGGCGCTGGCGCGCGCACTGGCGCTGGAACCGGAATTGCTGTTCCTCGACGAGCCGACCGCCGGACTCGATCCGCACATGGCGCAGAATTTCGTCGACCTGATCCGCTCGCTGCATGAAGCGATGCGCCTGACCGTGGTGATGGTCACGCATGACGTGGAAACATTGCTGGCGCTGGCGAGCAAGATCGCCGTCCTGGCCGACAAGAAGCTGATCATCAATGGCACGCCGGAAGAAGTAATGGCTTTCGATCATCCGTTCATCGAGACCTTTTTCCTCAGCGGCCGCAATGAACACGATGCTGCGCCGGCAGTC